>CAYXWW010000006.1:10143-44596 GCA_964468905.1 uncultured Rhodoferax sp.
CCAGCGCGGCGCGGCGCGCTGCGCTCATGGTGCGGCCGGTGGGGTTTTGGAAATTAGGCAGGACGTAGAGGAAGCGGGCTTTGTCGGCGCCGTTGCCGATCTTGCTTGCCAAGTCTGCAACGTCCACACCTTCATCGTCACTGGCCACACTCACCACCTCGGGCTCCATGGGGGTAAAAGCTTGCAGCGCGCCCAGGTAGGTGGGGGTCTCGACCAGCACGCGGCTGCCAGAGTCAATCAAAACCTTGGCCACCAGGTCTAGCCCTTGCTGCGAGCCGGTGGTTATCAGTACCTGCGCAGGGTCCACTTCCCACGGCAAGCGTGCGGCCACCATTTCACGCAGTGGCCCATAGCCTTCGCTGGCGGCATATTGCAGCGCGCTTTGCGCATCGCCCCCTAGCACCGTTGCGCACGCGGTCTTGAATTCGGTTACCGGAAAGGTCTTGCTGGAAGGCAGGCCACCGGCAAAGCTGATGATGCCGGGCTTTTCGGTGACCTTGAGGATTTCGCGGATGACCGAAGGGTTCATGCGCGCAGCGCGGCGGGCCAGTGTCCAGGTGGTGTGGGGTAGGTCGTTGGGTTTCATGGGGTTTTACGTCGGTGCTTAAGTTGTGTTGATTATCTCGGGGTTGTTGGTTTACGGGTTTGGCTTGGAGTCATAGCGCGCGATGGGTGTGGGTGACAAGGGGTTGGGGTATGCCAGTGTCCTCATACTGCGGGTACGCAGAAATCGGACCCTGGCACACCCCAACCCCTTGCTGAGGTGATGGGTCGCAAGCAGGGAAATTGAACTTCCACTGGCACACATCATCACCTCTACTCGCCGGGGTGGGCAAGGCAATGGCCCGATTTCTGCGTACCCGCAGCATGAGGGCCGTTGCTTTGCCCACCCCGGCAGGCGCAACTGCGGCAGGCGCAAAGGTTGGCGATTGAAAGGTGTCTCGTGCATCACAGACACAACCTACCGAACCGGCATCTTCTTGCCCACAAACACCGTAGCAATCACCGCCACGCCAAACCCCACCGTCACAGCGTCTAATTGCTCACCTAAGAGCGGCACGGCAAACAACATGCCCAAAAACGGTTGTACCAGCTGTACCTGACTCACCCGCACCGTGCCGCCTAGCGCCAACCCCCGGTACCAGGCAAAAAAACCCAGCCACATGGAAAACACCGCCAGGTAGCCAAAGGCCCACCAGGTGCTGTTGTGCAGCGGCGCTGTAGGCCAGGTGAACGCGGCCAGTGGCAGTGTGAACGGCAGGGCAATGATGAGCGCCCAGCAAATCACATGGTCGGCCCGCATGTGGTGCGAGAGCCGCGCGCCAAAGCCGTAGCCTAACGACGCGCACAACATGGCAGCCACCAACAGCAAATCGGCACCGTGAACCGACATGCCGGATGCGCCTGTAGTTAACGCAGCACCACCGCGCAGCATTGCAAAGGCCGCCACCAAGGCACTGCCGAGCGCAGCACAAAGCCAAAACCCGGGCGAAGGCCGCTGGCGGTGCAGCAGGGCACCCACAGCTGCTGTGGCCAGTGGGAGCAGACCGACGATCACGCTGGCGTGCATGGCTTCCACATAGCGCATGGCAATAGAGGTGAATAGCGGAAAGCCAAACACGACGCCACCGGCAGTGATGGCCAGCGCCGGCCAGTCGGCGCGGCTGGGCAATGGCGCGCGCGTGGCTAGCAGAAACATGATCGACAATGCTGCGGCTACGACGGCGCGACCCATGGCGATGAAGACACCCGACATTTGCGGTGCATAGTGCGTGCCCACGGCCAGCCGCGTCATGGGTAGCGTCACCGAAAAAATCACGATGCCCAAGAAACCCAGCCAAAGGCCCCGGTTGATTTGCAATGCGGTGGGGGTGTGTGGCTGGCTCATAGCGTCAGCATCCACAGTGCGGTGATGACCAGTATCAACGCCATGCAGCGGTTAAACCAAACGAGCCGTTGGCCACTACCCCGTGGGCCGCGCAGCCAGTTGCGCAAGAGCGAGCCAACGGCGGCGTAAGTTACGTTGCTGGCAAAGCCGAAGACCAACATGGTTGGCACCACGATGGCCAAGCGCTCTGTCGTATTGGCGTGGCCGGCAATCCAGCCGCTCACAATGGCCAGCGACAGCATCCAGACCTTTATGTTGGCAAACTGCAGCGCCGCACCCGACCAAAAACCAATGCGCAGTTGGTCCGTATTGGCCTCACCTAGTTGGCGCGCCTGGCCTAGCTTGTATGAGAGCCACATCAGGTAGCCAATGCCCACCCATTTGATGATCGCGCCGAGCAGTGGTGCGGCCAGCACCAGCGCACCCACGCCCAGCGCGCACAGCAGCAGGAGTGCGCTGCAACCCAACGCTACGGCGCAGGCAAAGGGCAGGGCGCGGCGCAGCCCGCCATTGGCCGCCAGCGCGGTCGACAGGGTGGTGTTGGGCCCCGGCGTAAAGCTCATCGCTGTGGAGAGCGCCAGGAGCGCAGTAAATTCTTGCCAAGTCATGCGTGAGACTGTATAGTTGAAATCAGCACAGTACCAATACACTTTTTAAGTCATCAGTCGAAACTGTATTGGAATTTGCGCCAACACAGGTAAGTGCTGCGGCGCTGTTGCCAATGCCAAAGCCAATACTGAGTTCAAACCACGTAAGAGTCCGCCCATGTTGATGAAGACAGCTTCGCAATCGCTCACCGAGCAGTTGTACTCCCGCTTTGCCGAGCGCATCCGCACCCGCCTGCTGGCACCGGGGGCGCGCCTGCCTTCGGTGCGCCAATGCGCCCAGCAGCAAGGCGTGAGCCCGTCTACGGTGGTCGCGGCATATGACCAGTTGCTGGCCCAGGGTTTGGTCGAAGCACGCAAGAATCGGGGATTCTATGTGCGAGAAATAGCCGTAGCCCTCGCAAATACTCCGCAAGCAGCTACTAATTCAATAGCAAGTGTGGCGGGTGTGGGTGGCTTCGAGGCGCAGCATGTGCCGGTCAATGCCACAGCGTTGATCCGCGGCATGTTCCACGGCAGCTCAGACAAGCCGCAGCCTGGCATGGGTGTGTTTCCGCCAGACTGGTTGGAGACCAGCTTCTTGCCCGCAGCCGTTCGCAAGGTGTGCAGCCCACGGGTGCTGCAATCGGTATCGCTGCAATATGGAGAGCCTGCAGGCGACGCCGGCTTGCGCCAAGCGCTGGCGCAAAAGCTGGCTGCACACAACGTGCACGCCCTGCCTGCCCAGATCGTCACCACGGTGGGAGCCACCCACGCGCTAGACATCGTAAGTCGCACCCTGCTGCGCGCCGGTGACTATGTGATGGTGGAAGAGCCCGGCTGGGCGATTGAATTTGCCCGTTTGGCGGCCTTGGGCATGCGCATATTGCCGGTGCCGCGCCGCGCCGATGGGCCGGACCTGGATGTCATGGCCCGTTATTGCCAACTGCACGCGCCCAAGTTGTTTGTGAGTGTGAGCGTGTTCCACAACCCCACGGGCTACTGCCTGTCGCCCGGCAGTGCCCACCGCGTGCTGCAATTGGCCAATACACACAACTTCCACATCGTGGAGGACGACACCTACAGCCACATAGCGCCCGACCACGCCACCCGCCTGTGCGCGCTGGACGGCTTGCAGCGCACTATCTACGTGAGCGGCTTTGCCAAAATTCTGGCGCCCGGCTGGCGGGTCGGCTTTTTGGCGGCACCCGTGGCATTTGTGGAGTCGTTCATCGACACCAAGCTGCTAGCCACGCTCACCACGCCCGCGCTGCTGGAGAAGGCGCTGGCGTTGTGTATCGAGCAAGGCCAGTTGCGCCGCCACGCCGAGCGCATTCGCACCCGGCTGGACCAGGCCCGTGCACGCAGTGTTAAGCTGGCGCTGGCGCACGGTTGCAGCTTTGCCGCACCGCCTGTTGGTTTGTTTGGCTGGGTAGAAACCGGTGTCGACACCGACGCGCTGGCACAGCGCATGCTGGACGAAGGTTACCTATTGGCTCCCGGCGGTCTGTTCCACGCCGAGCGCCAGCCCAGCACACTCATGCGCATCAACTTCACGGCCACGCAGGATGCGCGGTTTTGGAAGGTGTTTGAACGGGTTCGGGTGGAGGGGTGACGCGACAGCTTAAATACTCCCCAGCGTCCGCAACAACGCCCGGTTGATTTCCTCCGCCGGCATTTTGTGCGCCTTGCACACATCCCGAATGACGCGGGTGTTGCCAGACTCCAGCGCTGCGGCAGTTTCCAGCCACGGCGCGTAAGGCCCGGTTTGGCCAACCACTGCAGACGCGATGCGTCCGGGCATGGGCAAGCGGTGAATGGCCGCGCCCAGTGGCTCGCCGAGCAACAAGTCCAGCTGCGAAAAGATGCCGCATAGAAACACTTCGCGGCGCAAGTCGTCTTCTACTCCTGCGTCAGCCAGGCGCTCCATGATGCGGGCGCGCAGCACCATGGCAAAGAGGATGGGGTCCAGGTTGAGGTCGCTGCTGGCGTGGGGCATTTGTTCCATCAGCCAGGCGCGCAGCTTGGTGTAGCCCATCACCATCAGGCCTTGGCGCACACTGTTGACTTCGCTGCGCGCGCCTAGATGGGCCGAGTTGGCGTAGCGCAAAAAGCGGTAGGTCAGCAGCGGCTCGTCGCCCATGCGGTGCTCGAGTAGTTCGAGCGATTCGTCAGCATCAATGGCCTTAATCAATGAACGCAGCAATCGTTGGGATGGCTGAATCTGCCGCAGGCGGTAGCCGTGCAGGATTTCTTCAACGGGCCAGCCCACAACACCCGATACCGCTTGGCGGTCCAGTGCATGCTCTAGCAGTGCTTGGCTGGCAAGACCTTCGTAGAAGCCGCCTGACACGACGGGGCTCTTGCCCGCGTTGGGCGCACCCACGCCGCCATCCTGATGCTGGCGCAGCGAGACGCGCAAGGCAGCCAGCGCTTCTTGGGGTGTCAGTGCGCGCAGTGCTCTTTGAAATACATCCGCTATGTTGGCGTCTGGTGCTTGCCCGGGATCACCATGCCACACCAGCTTGAGACCCCGTTCGCGGGCCTTGCGCACGCGCCCCGCAAACAGCCCGTCACCAAGCCATGGGTCTTGGACTTCCAGACAAATACCTTGCACCGGCGCATGGTCGAGCAGGTCGGCAGCGAGTGCGGTAGATCGAACGTGCAGCAACAAGGCGGGTGCTGACGCAGGCCAAAGCTCGGTGATGGCAGCCACCAAATGCTTGGCGTCAATGGAGCCGGGTCCGTCTTCCTCGACATACAGTCGCACGCCGCTGCAACGGCGATTCTGGTTCCAGATTAACTCGTACCCGAGCGTGACACTGCCAAGAATGGATTGGGCCATGGTGCCGATTGCGCGGTTAAACGACTAACTGATGTAGTTGAACAGGGACAGCTTTTGTACCTGCGCATATGACTGCAGCGCGGCTTGGTAGCCTGTCTGCTGGTTTTGAAAGTCCGATACGCCTTTGACCATGTCAAGGTCTTCCGCGCGTGAACGGTCACCTTCCACTTGAATGCTGCGCTTGTCTTGGTTAGTGGAAATCTTGTCGGCCCGGTTCAAGAGGTCGCCAGCCTGGCCGCGAACGGATGAGATGCGCGAAATGCCGATATCAATGTTGTGCAGTCCCTGGCCCACTGCTTGCGTTGCTGCATTGCCATCGCTTGCATTGCCAATGTCTCGTATGGCATCGTCGAGTACGCTGAAAATGCTGGGCCGTGGGTCAACAGCAATGGTGTCACCCACCACGGGTGCGCCCAAAATGTTGACCGACAGACCTGGTATGACGGTCACTGCAAGATTGGCTGTGGTGTTGCTGGGGTAGCTGCCCGTGCCACTAAAGGGGCCGCTCACATTGGGGGTTTCGGTGATGTCATACGTAACCGTTGTGGTACCGGGAACGGAGGTGGTATCCACACCTGTAATCGCAATGGAGTAAGCCGACCCTGACACCAAAGAAGGATTGGTCAGCGTAACACCCGTTGTCTTGAGCGCATGCGGTGGTGCCACGACAGTGGTCAACGAGGCGTTGTAGACCCCATCGCGTGTGGGCACGGTCATGAAGGCTTGCTCGCCATCCAGCGCGTAGGGAATAGATACCTCCGTGCTGGCGACCTGGCCGGGGAGTCCTGCAAATGTGTAGTCTTGTGGGAGTGCACTGGGCCCAACAAAAGGGGCAAGCGCACTGCCCAGCGCGCTGAACAAAGGCAGGCCATTCGTGTCCTTGCGGTTGGCCAGTGAAAAGACCTGATCGCGGATCCCGGCAAGCTGTGAGGCAATGGCCTTTCGCTCTTGTGCGCTGTGGCCGGCGTTGCCTGCCGACGCCACCAGTTCGCGAAAGGTCTGCAGCGTTTCATTGACATCGCCCAGTGTGCTCTCGGCCTGTGCAATGGCGTTGCGTTGGGAGTCCAGGGCGCGCTGATCGGTCTTGATGCGCTCCAGGCGGGTAATCGCGCGCTCGGCCTGCGCGGCGGCCGTCGGGTCGTCGCTGGCGCGGACCACGCGTTTGCCGGCAGTCAGGTTTTCTTGCAAGCTGGCCAACTGGGATTGGCGGTTCATGACGTTGCTCAAGGCGTTGTCATAGGCGTTGGCGGTTCCGACTCGCAAAAAGTTAGACATGGTGTGACTCCTGCTCTATCCGCTTTAGCGGCTCAAATTCTGGATGAGCGTGTCAAAAATATTCTGTGCAATCTGAATCATTTTTGCAGACGCCTGGTAGGCCTGCTGGTATTGCAACAGACTGGCCGCTTCTTCATCCAGATTCACACCCGATACACCGGCACGGTCGCGCTCCACATTGGTTGCAATTGCAGCAGATACCTTGGATGCGTAGTCGGCACTCTGTGTTCGGATGCCAATTTGCGATATTGCCCCGGCATATCCGTCGGTCAAAGCGGCACCGTCAAACATGGCAACGTCGCGCAGTTCCATCATGGCGGTGGCATTGCCACCCGACAGCGCAGGGTATGCGTTGAGGTTGACATCCACAATATCACCGGCTTTTGGCGTGCCCTGTAGCGTGATGGAGTAGTCCGCCAGCGGCGGACCCGTAACCGTTGAGTTAATGGGCTGGCCGGGCGTGTAGTTGAAAACCGTGGCACCCTGGCTTTGCATCGTAAAGGTTGTGGGGCTGGTGAATTGGATGACGTCTGGTACTACGGCAGGATTAGGCACGCTACTGCGCGCCGCGATCGACACCAACTGCAAGCTGCCGGTGTTGGTGTTGCGCATGGTGGCTGCCACCGGGTTTGCAACCGCCAGCGCACGCGGTGTTGAGAACATGCTGGTGACATTGCTTGCCGATGTGCTGTAAGGTTTGAACAGGAAGCGGTCGCCGGGATTTGCACCGGCAAAGAATGGGTTGTGAATTTGCAGGCCGTCCACTTCGGCGATCACATCGGGGGCGGCAGTGGCAGAAGGCGGAACTTGCAGGTTGGTAAACGTGACATTGTCTGATCGCCGCGTGATGGTGAAACCGGTTGCGGTGAACTGCATTTCATAGTCAGAGGCAACCAACTTGGTTGCGTCGGACACACTTAATGTGGGCCCGAGCGCGCCTGTCATTGCGCCAGTGTTGAGCACGGCGGGGGCCTTGGGCTCCATCACGTTGGCGGGGCCCATGACCGTTGGACTAAACAGATCGCCGCCCACCTGTCCATTGAGGTCGAGCCCCAATTTGTGCTGGTCATTCATCGCGGTCGTGATGGCCAAGGTCATGCGGCCTAGCAAGTTGCGGCCTTCATTGAGGTCGGTGTTCTGAAAGCGCAGCAGGCCAGACACCTCGCCGCCGCCGAGCATGTTTTCGTCCAGTGTCAATGGCGTACCCGACCGCATGACGGCCAGCTTGCTGCTGCGCGAGTCGCCAAAGTCATCATTGACAATGGCAACGGTGGATGCTTTATTGCCCAAGACCAGTTCCTGGCTGGCTCCAATATACAAGCCGATGGAACCATCGTCTGCTTGAATGGATGAGGTCTGTACGTAGCGATTGAGCTCTTTGATCAATTGGTCCCGCTGGTCCAGCAAATCGTTGGGGGGCTGGCCGGAGCCTTGGCTGCGCGAAATCTGGTCGTTGACAGCAGCGATGCTGCTGGCCAGGCTATTGATCGTGGTTGCCTTTTGTGCCAGTTCTTGGGAAACCCCGCTTTGCAAGTCGTCGAGCTGCTGCGAGGTTGAGCGCATCCGTGCAGCGGTTTCATCTATCCGGGTCAGCACCACGGTGCGGGCGGTCATGTCTGTCGGCGCGCTGGCAACGTCAGAGAAAGCATTGAGCATGTCACTGATCGATGCCCCCAGGCCCTGTGGCCCGCCATTGAATACGCCTTCCAGTTGGCGTAGCTTGTCAGCCCGCGTTGCATCCGCCGACTGGGTGGACGATGCCAGAGTCGATTGCCGTGTCAAAAATTCGCTGAAATTGCGTTGAATGGATTGGACCGTAACGCCTTGCCCGATGTAGCCTACGCTGGAGTATTGCCCCGGCACGGTGGTCAGTACAACCTTTTGGCGTGAATAGCCAGGCACATTGACGTTCGCAATATTGTTGCCAGCCGTTTGCAATGCAGCCTGGTTGGCCTGCAGTGCCCGGCTTCCGACGTTGAGTAAGCTGCCCATGGTGTTTCCGCTTTATGCCTGCGCGCGGCGGATTTGCAGCGTGGTGTTAATGGCGCGGCTGAGCTTGGCCGCGTACTCAGGGTCCGTCGCGTAGCCCGCCTTTTGCAAGCCACTGGCGAATGCCTGAACCGACCCGGTTTGTTCGCGGGCCTTGGCGTAGCGCGGGCTCTCCGAGATCAGGCGTGCATAGTCTTTGAAGGAGTCGGCGTACGAGTCGTAGGCTCTGAAGCGTGCTACCCGTTTTTGTGGTTCGCCGTTGACATATTCTGTGGTGGTTACTTCAGCAACCCTGCCGGTCCAGCCCGCACCGGCCTTGATGCCAAACAAATTGTGTGATGCTTCCCCACCCTTCACCTTGATTTCATGCTTGCCCCAGCCGGTTTCATGCCCGGCTTGGCCCAGCATGAAGCTGGCGGGAATACCGGTTGCCTTTTCAACCTCGTTGGCAACTTGCGAGTGTTTGTTGACAAAGCTGGACTGGCTTTCAGTCGGTGTACGCGTTGCCTTGCCCACCGCTTTGGGCGCGACCTCCGTGACTGCTTGCTTGGCCACCACGCCCTCTTTGGGTGTGCCTGCCATTTGGCGGGTAAGCTGCAGCGCAATCATCTCGGACAAGCCGCCGGGCTGGCCCGACATTTGTACGGCGAATTGTTGGTCCAGCAAGTCGGTCCCCAGGTCGCCCCCGGCGCTGTCGAGCAGGCCGGACTTCATGGTGGCTTCGCGCATGCTTTTCATCAGCTCGCGCATGAACAAGGACTCAAACTGTTTGGCAGTTTCCTTGATGGCAGCAGGGGTGTTCTTGCCAGCTTCCAGCTTGAGGGTGCCGAGCGACTGGGCATCCGCAGCCAGAGATTGGGCAGAAGAAATAGATCCGTAGCTCATATCAAATGACCTCCAGCTCTGCGTTCAGTGCACCGGCAGATTTGATGGCCTGCAAAATGGCCAGCAAATCCTGTGGTGTGGCACCCAGCGCGTTGAGTGCCTTGACGACGTCGGTTAACTGCGCTGCTGCCGGTAACTGTATCAGTTTGCCCGCTTCTTGTTTGATTTCTATGTTGGCCTTTTCTGCCACCACCGTCTGGCCGCCGGTCGACAGGGCATTGGGCTGGCTGATGACTGGCGTAGAGCTGATACTGATGGACAGGTTGCCGTGCGCAATGGCACATGCGCCCAACGAGACCGCTTGGTTCAGGACGATAGAGCCCGTGCGGGCGTTGATGATGACCTTAGCCGCTGCCACGGACCCCTGCACTGGCAGCTCCTCCATTTCAGCGAGGAAGCTGACGCGGTCGTTGGGGTTCGTCGGTGCCTTGACCTGTACCGTGCGGCCGTCCAATGCCTGTGCCACGTCGGGACCAAAGTTGCTATTGATCGCAGATGCCACACGGCGCGCGGTTTGAAAGTCGGATGCATTGAGGCTGAGGTTAATCGTGGGCCCGTCTTGCAAGGCAGTGGGCACTGCGCGCTCGACCTGCGCGCCGTCCGGTATACGCCCAGCACTCAGGTGGTTGACCTGCACTTTGCTGCCGCCTGCCGCTGCACCGGCACCGGCCACAATGAGGTTGCCCTGCGCCAGCGCATAGATCTCGCCGTCGGCCCCTTTGAGTGGGGATGCAATCAGGGTTCCGCCCTTCAAGGATTTGGAATTGCCGACGGACGATACGTTCACATCGAGCAGTTGGCCCGGGCGGGCAAATGCGGGCAGCTGCGCGGTGACCAGCACTGCTGCAACATTCTTCATCTGCAACTGGGCCAGGGTGGTGGCTGTCAGTGTGATACCCAACTGCTGCAGGTAGTTGCTCAAGCCCTGGGTGGTGTAGGGCATTTGTGTGGTCTGGTCGCCGGTACCGTCCAAGCCCACCACCAGGCCAAAGCCTGTTAACTGGTTGCTGCGCACGCCCTCAATGGTGGCGACCTCCTTGATGCGCATGGCATGCGCCAGACTGGTGGCGCTGAGGCAGACAGCCAAACACAGCTGACCCAACAGCTTGAAGCTGGTTGCTGCTGTGAATGGAGTCCAGTGTGTCATGTGCGGAGTCGGTTAACGGGAAAGATCCGGGTGGATCTGTTACCCCTCGGCACTATTCTGGATAACTTTAGAACGGTTGAAAGCCCAAAAAGAACCGGGATATCCAGCCAACTGTCTGCGCTTCACCTTGCGCGCCGCGTCCACGGGACTCAACCCGTACATTGGCCACCTGAGTGGAGCTGACGACGCTGCCGGGCTGCAGCTGGCGCGGATCGACCGTGCCGGAGAAGCGTAGAACGTCTACATTTTGGTTCACGCCAATTTGCTTTTCCCCGGAAACAACCAAGTGGCCGTTGGGCATCACGTCAATGACCGTGGCGGTAATGGAGCCAGCAAACGTGTTGGCGCTCTCGGTACCGCCCTTGCCGGAGAAGGCGTTATTGGTCGTGGCACCGATCCCTAGCTTGCCCAAGCCTGCTGCCGTGTTGAAGGGCAGGGCGGTGGCGCTGGAATCAATCGAGCTGGCCCGATTGACAGTAGATGTGGACTTTTGACTGGCAGTCACATTCTCGACAATCTGTATCGTCACCGTGTCGCCCAGCGCGCGGGCGCGCCGGTCTTCGAACGATGGGCGATAGGCTGCGTTTTGGAACAGGCTGCCCGTGGCGGGCTTTGCAGCAGCGGCTACGGGCATGGGTGCTTGGCTGACCTTGGGCTCTGCAAAGTCCACCACGACTTTTTGGGGAATTTGCTGGCAGGCTGACAATGCCACCACGGCGATCGGCATCAAGATAAATATGCCTCTAGCCCTCGTATTAAATGCGTGATCAGCTATTGTTTTCATAGCATACCTCACAGTTGACCGAGCTTTTGGAGCATCTGGTCCGACGTTTGAATGGCTTTGGAGTTCATCTCGTAGGCGCGCTGGGTCTGGATCATGGTGACTAGTTCCTGTACCACGTTCACATTCGAGGTCTCCACAAAGCCTTGCATCAAGCTGCCCAGTCCGTTGGCCCCGGCAGTGCCCACGTTGGGCTGACCAGACGCAGCGCTCTCGGCATAAATATTTTGCCCCTTGGGCTCCAAGCCGGGTGGATTCACAAAACTAGCCAAGGTGATGGTGCCAATGGTCTGCGGCGCTGTCTGACCTGGGATGGTTGCGGACACGGCACCATCTGCAGCCACGCTGACGCCAGTTGCATTCGCTGGAACCGTGATGCTGCCAGCCAGCGGAAGGCCTCCGGAATTGACCATGCGCCCCTGGTTGTCGATCTGGAACGCGCCGTCGCGGGTGTAGCCAATGGTTCCATCCGGCATGGTGAGCTGGAAGAATCCATTACCCTGAACCGCAATGTCCAGGTTGTTGCTGGTCTGTTGCAGATTGCCTTGCGCAAAGCTGCGGCTGGTGGCCACTGCGCGTACACCCAGGCCCACTTGCAGACCGGTGGGAAGGTTGGATTGCTCCGACGTGCTGGAACCCACTTGCCGCAGGTTTTGGTACATCAAGTCTTCAAAGACGGCATGCGACTTCTTGAACCCATTGGTGGAAACATTGGCCAAATTATTGGAAATAACGTCCAGCTGCATTTGCTGGGCTTCCATGCCGGTCTTGGAGATCCAGAGTGAGTTGATCATGACAGTTTCCTTAATGTGGGGGTCGCGGCCAGTGCCTCGTTAGCCCTGCAGGCCTAGCAGTTGTCCGGCTGACCGGTCATTGGATTCGGCGGTTTGTAAGAGCCGCATCTGTGTCTCAAACTGCCGTGCGGTCTGGATCATTCCGACCATGGTTTCAATGGGGTTAACGTTGGAGCCTTCCAAAATACCCGTTTGCAGCTTGGCGTTCTCATCATTGGGTAGCGGGTCACCCGAGGTGGCCCGAAACAGGCCATCCTGTCCCCGCTTGAGCGGGTCTTCTCCGGTGGGAGTGACCATTTTCAGACGCCCGATACTGTTGGGCGGCTGGGTGCCAACCTTGGCAGTGACCGTGCCGTCGCCGCCGATGGACAGCGTAGCACCCGGTGGTGCAGTCATGGGGGAGCCGCCGTTGGATAGAACGGGTAGGCCACCGGCCGAGACGATGGTGCCGTCGGTCGCTACCTCCAGGTGGCCATTGCGGCTGTAGGCTTCAGTACCGTCCAGCGCCTGGACTGCAAACCAGGAATTGCCGTTGGCCATGACATCCATGCTGCGGTCGGTGCGCTGCGCGGGGCCTGGTCGGTCCAGGAAACCGGCTGTCGCCTCTACTGCAAAGACACGGGTCGTAGCCCCTTCGCCCTGCAAAGGGACTGCGCGGTAGGTTGACATCTCGGCGCGGAATCCATTGGTGGACGCGTTGGCCAGGTTGTTGGACAGGACGGCCTGGCGACTCGCGGCCGCGTTGGCGCCCGACATCGCGGTGTAGATGAGGCGGTCCATGGTGTGTCAGCTCCGTTGAATAGCGACTAGCGCAAGTTGACCAGTGTTTGCAACACGGTGTCTTGGGTTTTGATGGTCTGCGCGTTGGACTGGTAGTCGCGTTGCGCAGTCATCATGGCCACCAGTTCGGCGGTGAGGTCCACGTTGGATGCTTCCAGCGACCCCGAATTGATGGTGCCAAAATTCCCTTGGCCCGGCGCACCATGGATGGGTTGACCGGAGGTATTGGTCTCTACCCAATTGCCCTGGCCGACAGGTTTGAGGCCCTGTACATTGCGGAAGTCTGCCAATGCTAGTTTGCCCGTGGCTTGGGACTGGCCGTTGGAGTAGCGCGTGGTGATGATGCCTTGTTCGCTGATGGAAACGCCAGTGAGTGTCCCCGCTGTGTAGCCATCTTGTGTCAGGTCCGAGATCGCAAAGGACGTTCCGTACTGTGTTGCTTTGCTGACATCGAGTGTGGCAGTGAACGTGCCGATGTTGACGTTGGTCGATGTCATGTTGATGGACAACGGCGCGACGGGTGTCAAGATGTTGCCTGCCGTGTCAAACGTGAGCGATCCCAAATTGTTGCCTGGCGTCGGCACGCCAGCAGGGTCTCCGTCATAGACGTCCCATGCGTCTGCCGCGGTCTTGATAAAGTACATTTTGACTGGAACCGCGACGCCCTGTGAGTCAAAACCATTCATCGTTGTTCCATAGGTTGAGTATGGTGTTGGAGGAACGGCAGATGCTGCGATAGGTGCGCGGGCATCTAAGTTGAACTGTGCGGTGATGGCACTGGTGGCCTTTGCAGCAATGGGTGCGCCAGTCGGAACGGTCATTGCGGAAGGTGTTGCGCTGTAAGAAGTACCAGTCGCATCGGGCAAAAATCCCATGACATTGGCACCCGAGTTTGTGATCAAGTTGCCCTTGGAGTCCAACTTGAACTGGCCATCGCGTGTGTAGGCCGCGCTGCCATCTTTCAAGGTCAGCTCAAAGAAGCCGCCGCCATTGATCGCACAGTCCAAGTTGTTGCCGGTGATATTGATGGTGCCCTGTGAAAATTGTTGCGAGACCGTTGACACTTCCACACCGATGCCCCCACCGCCCACGCCGCCGCCGCCACTGGGGCCAATGGCTGACGCTACGACGGCAGAAAATTCTGCGCGCGAAGCTTTTGCGCCGACTGTGTTGGAGTTGGCAATATTGTTGCCAATCACATCCAAATTTTTTGCAGAAGCGTTCAATCCGGATAGGCCTGTTTGGAAACTCATGATGGGTCCTTTGAAATGCTGAAGGAGTTGATCGGAGGTGTTTTCTACAAAATGGCACGCACTGCGTCATAGGCAATGGCGGGGCGCCCTTTGAGTTGGAGACTCATCGTGCCGCCGTTGGTATCAATGGATGTGATCGTGTCCTGTGCCAATGCCGTTGCCGCGACTTCTTGCTTGCCATTGTTTGCAACGATTTTGAACGACGGGCTTGCGCTTTCTTTGTATTTGGACGCATCCCACGTAAACGCATGGCGACCTGCTGCCTTGGACCCCAGGTTGATGGTGTCTAGCACCTGGCCACCTGGCGACAGCACTTGCACACTCACAGTGGTGGCGTCGCCCTCCAGGTCAACGGCACCTTTGGCGGTGCCTGCATTGATGGACAAGGTGTTGCTTTGGAGCATGATGTCGTGGCCAATCATTCCAGCGCCTTGCATCGCCTGCATGGCGGTGAATTGGCTGCCAATGGACTTCATGGTTTCGTTCAATTGGTTGATGCCAGATACCGTATTGATCTGTGCCATTTGACTGGTCATTTGCGCGTTGTCCATGGGGTTCATAGGGTCCTGGTTATTCAACTGGGCCACCAAGAGCTTCAGAAAGCGGTCTTGTTGTGCGTCGGCGCTGGTCTGGCCCGCAGACTTCGATGTGCCGCTGGCTGCGGTGCTGCTGGTGTTGGTGACGGCATTTACCATGTTGGTCTCCGTGAGGTCTATTGACCCATTTGTAGGGTCTTGAGAAGCAGCGTTTTGGCAGTGTTCATTACCTCAACGTTGTTCTGGTATGAGCGGGAAGCCGAAATCATGTTGACCATTTCTTCGACGGGGTTGACGTTTGATTGCGTCACGTAGCCATCGGCATCTGCCGATGGGTGCGAAGGGTTATGGACTCTGCGCAGTGGTTCGTTGCTTTCGCGAATGCTGTTGACGCGCACGCCTGAGGAAGCATCAGACCCCATGGGCGTCGTCTCAAAAACCACCTGCCTGCTCTTGTAGCCCTGGCCATCGGGGCCTGCCACAGCGTCGGCGTTTGCCAAATTGCTGGCCACGACATTGAGCCGCTGCGACTGCGCGCTGATGGCACTGCCGGATACATTGAAAATGGAAAACATGGACATGGTGTTGCTCCGCCGTTTCTGGGTTCAGTGCTATTGACCCTGTATTGCGCTCAAGAGCGTTTTGGACTGGCCGTTGATGAAACGCAAGGTGGCTTCGTAGCGCACCGAGTTGTCAACAAAGTTAGCCCGTTCACGATCCATGTCCACACTGTTGCCATCCATTGCGGGCTGGCTCTGTGTGGTGTAGTTCAGCGCAGAAGAGCCGAGGCTACCCGTGGTGGACTGCAGTGCGATGTGGCGTGGATGGGTGGCCCCGTCAATATTGCTTGCTGATGCTTTTGGTGTGAGTTGGGTACTGGTTCCCACGGCTGCTTGCATGGCCTCTTTGAAGTTCACATCGCGACCGGCATAGCCCGGTGTGTCTGCATTGGCAATGTTGCTGGCGATGACGCGCTGGCGTTCGGCGCGCAGAACCAGCGCTTTGGATTGGAAGTCCAGTGTGCTGGTTAGATTGGCAAGCATGTGTCACCTCCGAATGGGTTGGGGAACTGCCCGGATGGAACAGGGCGTTCGCTATGCGGCAATTATGGGAAAAGCTTTAATTTCTTAGCCCTTGAATACCGGGGGTAATCCACCGCAAATACGGTGTTTGGAATGTGCGGCGCTCTCTATAGTTAACGCATCCAAAGTTTGGTTGCCCATTTGGAGAGGCTGATTCCTTTTGGATACCTGGAGGTTTGCTATGGTCCATTCCACCCCTGCAATGCAAATGATGCGCCCGTTGTTCGCATTGATGCGCGTGCTGGGGTTGGCGATGACGATATCGGTGGCGCAGGCGCAAGAAGCCGGTACCGCTGGCCCAGACTTTCAGGCCATGACACAAGAATGGCTGCGCGACGCGACAGGCTCGATGCAAAGTGTGGGTGCAGGCACATTGCGGATGGAAATTAAAGTTGGCGCGCTGGACAGCCGATTGAGACTGGCACCCTGTGGCAATGTGGAGCCGTATCTGCCGCCGGGGTCCCGGCTGTGGGGGCGTACACGGGTTGGACTGCGGTGTGTGGATGGCCAAAGCCGCTGGAACGTGTCGTTGCCGGTTACCGTTAATGCATATGGGAATGCCTGGATTTTGAAAGCCCCGGTCGCAGCAGGAGCTGTCCTTACGCAAGACAACGTGGCGGAAGCGGAAGTCAATTGGGCCGAAGAGGTCAGCCCCGTTGTGAAAGACCGTGCCCTGTGGGTTGGTCAGGTCGCAACACGCCAACTTTTGGCTGGGCAGACGTTGCGCCAAAACATGGTGAGGCCGACCCAGGTATTTCAGGCTGGTGCGCCGATTCGTGTGATCGCGCAAGGGCCGGGCTTTCAGGTTTCTTCGGAGGGGCAAGCCCTTTCTGCGGGCGTCATTGGGCAGACGGCCCGCGTGCGAATGGAAAATGGCAAGGTGTCGGCAGGCGTTGTGCTGGATGTAAAAACAGTGCAAATTGACTTGTAATCTAAGAATGCGGGTGAAATACAGTGCAAATTTCCCTAAAGTCAGTCATGATGCTGCCGATAACATACGCACGAGACTACGCAATTCGTGGTTTTGGAGAACCTTATGAAAATCGGTCAACCTTCAGACAATTCAATTCAAGTCCACAATGGCAATGCGGCTGCAGCTCAAAAGGCGGCACAGGCATCCACTGCGAGCACCGCTGCAACCAACAGCGCCACGAAGAGCACAAGTGCCGCTGGAGTGGCTGTTACCGTCTCCACAATGGCTCGTGGGCTGGAGAAGGCCGGGCGGGGCGAATCACCGGACGTCGATATGCAAAAAGTTGCGGCGGTGCGTTCGGCCATACAGGGCGGAACTTATGTGGTCAACCACGAAGCCATTGCCGACAAACTATTGACCAACGCGCAGGAAATGCTCAATCGCACAACCCGATAAGTTGGGTACTGGGCCGCGCACTTACAACAATGCGGAGGCCCTGAAATGAACGCTTCACACATCGATACCCAACTCGGACAGTTGGAGTTGCAGTGCCGCCAGGCACAGGCAAGTTTGCTGGACGGAGACTCTGCAACATTGCAGTCGGCGGGTAAGACGCTGCTAGCTCTGACCGTTGAGCTCAGTCAATTGGCACGTAGTAGCGGGCAGGCTCAATTGACGCATCCAAACGATATCCAGCGAATAAAAGCCTTGGCCGCTGCCGTGGCTACATTGCGTGAAGGCGTGTTGCGCCAGCTGGCTTACGTCGAGCGGGGTCTGGAAATTGTGGTTCCGGCTACCCGTGACAAAGCGACTTATGGCGCAGCTGGGGGCTATGGCAGTCCCGTGCGCCAGTCGGGTTCTTTTTCCTATCTGTCAGCCTGATCGACTGATCATTGAATAGCTGGCGAACTTGCGTCGCCAACTATTCAATGCGATCGCATTTTGGCGCGCAAACGCGCGATGGACTGGCTGTGCAATTGGCAGACTCGCGATTCTGTGACGTCCAGCACTGCGGCGATTTCTTTCAGGTTCATGTCTTGCTCGTAGTACATGCTCATGATGTACTGCTCGCGCTCAGGCAGACCTTTGATGGCGGCGACAAGTGATTCGCGCAACCGATGGTCACGTAACATGTTCATGGGGTCGGCGTCGCTGTCAGCCACGTGCCGATCCAGATAATTGTCATCGTCCTCGTTGGTGCGCGCCATGTCTTCAAGGTAGACCAGTTGTGTCCCGCGCACCTTGCTCAACAGCGCCTGGTAATCGGCTAATGAAAGGCCCATCTCACCTGCAATTTCTGATTCAATGGGACTGCGGCCCAGCCTATGTTCCAGAAGCCGCATCGTGGATTCAATTTCCTTCTGACTCTTGCGCGAGCCACGTGACATCCAGTCGTTGCCGCGAAGTTCGTCCAACATTGCACCCCGAATGCGCTGGGTTGCAAATGTTTCGAATTGAACGCCTTGAGAAGACTCATAGCGCGAAAGCGCGTCGGCCAGCCCGATCAGGCCAACCTGAATCAGGTCGTCAACCTCCACACTGGGCGGGAGTTTCGCCATCATGTAGTGAGCCAATTTGCGAACCAAAGGCTGGTACTGTTTGATCAGTGCCGATCGGTCCAGTTGGCCCTTCTCTGTGTACATCAATGACTCCTTGCAAATTGGCCGAAGTGGGCAGCACGATCCAGGTGGACTTCGCGACCAAGGTGTTCATAACCGCTATTGAGCAGTGTAGACCGTTCCAGTACTCGCAAGGCAAGGCGCTGCATGTCTCCACCGGATTGTTCGTCACTTCTTTGATCACTGATATCAAAAGTGGTTGCATCAAATCCCAGGAATTTCTTGGCGCACTCGTGCAACCCTGCCGCAGCAGGTGATGTTAGGGCCGAGGTCAGTGGTTCCTGACTTTGCTGCATGTTGATGATGGTAGGCTTAAGATTGCCGGCAATCAACAGGCGCTTGAGTGCGATGTAGCTGGTTAGTAAAGAGGATCGAACCGGCGAGACCGCCAGCAAGGGCTCATGGTCACTCTGGCCCATTAACGAAACCAACGCGTCAACACCGCAGTAGACGATTACAAGGCCATCCGCTGGGAAAAGGCGGCACAGGCGCGCAAGCCGTTCATCGCTGGTACCTGTTGCAGCGCAGACCGTGTTCAGCCCCTTTTTAGAGGGCAATACGCTCCAGCTTGGCGCATCTTGTGCTCCATTGTGATGGGTGGAAAGCCTGTCCAATAGTTGTTGCAAGCCTGGGTTGGCGGTTGATTCATCGATGGTCGCGTCCAACACGGTCACCGTATAGCCCATGCTCACCAGTGCCAGACACAACTGCCACAGCATGGGAAGTTCTGCCTGTTCGTCGCCGTGGTGGACTACTGAGATGAGCCGCCGCCCTGGACGCGAACAAAGCCCCAAAAGCCCCGACGCTTGATTCGAGAAGTGCTCAAGCATCGAGATGCCCCTTTGCAAGCGATCGGTTGCTTGGTTGGCTGAAGTAGAAGCCAAGGTCTGAGACTTTGGGGTCGTAAGCGGAAACACCGGCCGTACGCATGGATGCCCGCACCAGTTTTGATGCGTTTGCGGACTCCCAGTCTTCTGGGACCCGTTGGCCATTCGTGACACCCCGAAGGATCAACTGGTTGCGAATGGCTGCGTCAATGGCGGGGCCGAGCTTCACCGCTTCGTCGGTCTTGGACAAGATCGTGTGTTGTGGCCCCACCGACTTGAATGCGGTAACCGTTTCGTCAAGCGTGTCGCCATGGCTTCCTGCATTGAGCACCAATAAGCGTTTGACGTTTGGTAGTTCCAATAGGTCCATCATTTCGCGCTTGCGCGGATCGCGGGGGGCAAGCCCCGTTGTGTCGATCAGAACCATTTTCTTGTTCGACAACAAGCCGAGCAAGTCCTGCAGTGCCACACGATCATGGGCTAGATGTGCTACCACGCCCAGCATCTTTCCATAGGCTCGCAACTGCTCGTGCGCTCCCACACGGTATGTGTCCAAAGTAATGAGGCCCACGCTGCCAGCGCCGTGCGTTCTGGCGCAAATGCCAGCGAGCTTAGCGGTCGTTGTGGTCTTGCCAACGCCGGTTGCACCAATGAGGGCAAAAATGCCGCCTTCTTCGTGTAACAGCGGCCCTTCTGCGTCGGTCCTGAGGTTGCGCTCCAGAACATCCATCACCCAATGGACTGACTCTGCTGCGTTCATTTCCTCCGGCATTCTCTCCAGAATGGTTCTGGCAAGATTGGGGGAGTAACCCGAACGGATCAACTTGAGCATCAGGTTTGCCTGAATAGGGTTTTGACGCGCTTGCCCGAGCCAGGCCAACGTATTGAAGCGGTCCTCCATCATCTCCTTCATGGCATGGAGCTCGTCAACAATGCCTTGCGGAAGTGCGGACGTTTGCACCGGGTTGGAATGAGATTTCTTGCTGGATTCAGTCTTCAAGACCGAGGGCTCCTTTTTGCCCCCATTGCGGTCAAGTGCATGCGGCGCTTCCCGATGTGAAGCGCCTTCGCGTGCGGGGCTGGCCGAACTGAGTGTTGCCGCTTCTTCATGTTGCTTGCGCAACATGCGTTCACGCACATAGTCCTGAAATGACAGTGTGCTCATCGACAGCTGCGCTGCGTCGTCTTCAACCTTGGCCGAAGCGTCGTGGAATTGCGTAGGGGTGGAGCGCACCGGACTGCTCACGGCTTGCTTTTGCACGACGCCGCCCTGCATTTTGTCTAGTGCCGCGAGCGTGTCTTCCGCTGTGGCGACCACTTCTACGCCATTCTCGGTGGGTCTGTTGGACAGGATCAGTGTGTCGTCACCAAATGCCATACGCGCTTTGGCAAGAGCTTCGCGCGACGTGGGGGCTGTAAAGCGTTGGATGTTCATGATGTTGCGCCTCTGAGAATCGGTCCGATGCGAATGGTGTGTGTTTCAGGAATTTCGCTGTGTGCCAGTACCTGCAGGCGGGGCGCCACACGCCGTACCAAACGGGCTATGGCGCTGCGAATCTGGTCAGGTACCAGCAGGCAGGCCGGTACACCAACTTCTTCCTGTTTCATAGCGGTTTCTGCCGCGTTGCGAGTCAACATGTCCGCAACGCCTGGGTCTAGTGCAGGGCCGGATGCATTTCCCAACGCTTGCACCAATAGACGCTCAAGTCCCGGATCGATTGCGATCACATTGAGCTCACGTGTTGGGCCATAGATTTGTTGCACGATGGCGGGTGACAAAGCCACCCGGACTCTACGGGCCAACTCTGCAGGGTCCAGTGTTGAACCGGCGTGTTCTGCGATTGACTCGATGATGGTTCGGATATCGCGGATGTGTACCGACTCATCGAGCAATAGCTGCAAAACCTTTTGGAAAACAGCAATGGAGACCATTTTTGGAACCACTTCTTCAATCAGTTTTGGGGCCAGTTTCGCAACATGTTCCACGAGTTGTTGGGTCTCTGTTCTGCTCAACAACTTGGATGCTTGCACTTGCATCAAGTGTGACAAATGCGTCGCCATGACAGTCTCGGAATCAACCACGGTAAACCCGACCATTTGCGCTGTTTCCTTTTGTTGTTCGTCGATCCAGTGCGCGGGTAGGCCAAATGCAGGGTCAGTGGTGGCTGTGCCAATCAGCGGGGTCGTGATGCCACCAGGGTTGATTGCGAGGTACATACCCGGGAAGGCTTCCCCTTCGCCAACGATCACTCCACGCAATGTGATCCGGTAGCCACTGGGCTTGAGCTCCAGGTTGTCACGCACATGCACCGGCGGTGGCAAGAAGCCTACTTCCTGTGCGAATTTACGGCGTACTCCCTTGATACGCGTGAGCAGGTCTCCCTGACGGGTCTTGTCAACCAGCGCAATGAGCCGGTAACCCAACTCGAGCCCCAATTGATCGACTGGTTGCAAGTCATCCCAAGAGGCTTCGCCGTCAGTAGGTGCGGTAGTCACCACCGATTGCGGATCAATGGGTGGGGGCTTGTGGGCCAACACCCATGCACCATAGGCCAGCACTGCCGATATCGTCAAGAACACCAGATGCGGCATGTTGGGAATGATCCCAAGAATGAACATGATGGTCGCGGTGATTCCCAATACCTTCGGCGAAACAAACATCTGTCCAACAATTTGCTTTCCAATATCGTGTTCCTTACCAACGCGAGAAACCACCATGGCGGCAGCGACAGAAATGAGAAGGCCGGGGATTTGGGCGACAAGGGCATCGCCAACGGCCAACAGGATGTAAGTGTTTGCTGCTTGCGAAGCCGTCAGGTCGTGCTGAAGGATGCCAATGGCGAACCCGCCGAATATGTTGATGAGCAAAATCAGAATGCCAGCAACCGCATCGCCGCGCACAAACTTAGAGGCGCCATCCATGGAGCCAAAAAACTCTGCTTCTTCGCCGACTTCCGCACGGCGCCGTTTGGCCTCTTTTTCGTCAATCAGACCCGCATTCAAGTCGGCATCCACCGCCATTTGTTTGCCAGGCATCGCGTCCAACGTGAATCGCGCAGACACCTCTGCAATGCGTTCCGATCCCTTGGTAACAACGACAAAATTGATGACAACCAGAATCGCGAAAACGATCAAACCAACTGCAAAGTTTCCGCCAATCAAGAAGTGTCCAAATGCCTCAATGACTGCACCCGCTGCGCCTGGCCCGGTATGCCCTTCAAGCAATACCACTCGGGTGGATGCAACGTTCAACGACAGGCGCATCAGCGTCGTCAATAGCAAGACGGAAGGGAAAGCGGCAAAGTCCAGTGGCCGAATCATGTATGCGGCCACCATCATGACCATCAGCGCGACGGCAATATTGATTGTGAAGAAAGCATCCAGTACCAATGGGTGTAGCGGCAGCACCATCATCGCAAGGATCGCGACGACCAACATCGGCGCAGACGCCCCTTGGATGACCGCGTTATTGGTGCTGTACCACTGTTGGAAAGTTTTGACGGTGGTGTTCATGTGTGGGCCATTCTTACGGTCTTGGCCAACGGATCAAGCTCCGCAGGAACAAATGGATGGTTGAGTTCACCAGGCATGGGGCCTTCTCCTCGCATGGCGGCGCGCAACTTGTAGACGTAAGCCAAAACTTGTGCAACGGCTGTGTAGAGGCTCGTTGGTATGTCTTGATCGAGTTCTGAGTTGGCGTAGAGCGCGCGAGCGAGCATTGGTGATTGCAAGACAGGAATCGAATGGCGCTTGGCCACGTCGCGAATCTTCATGGCTAAAAGATCGGTGCCTTTTGAAATGACCTGCGGTGCCCCCATGGACTTTTCATCGTAGCGAATAGCCACTGCAAAGTGGGTGGGATTCATGACAACGAAGTCAGCTTTCGGGACGGCGTTGACGCTGTTCTTCTGCGCCATCTCTCTTTGTCTCTGGCGGATTTTGGCCTTGATCTGTGGGTTTCCGTCAGACTCCTTGCCTTCTTGTTTCACCTCTTGGTGCGACATCTTCATTTCGTCCTTGTGCAGCAGGGACTGCAGCGGAACATCAAGGAGCGCGGCAAACAGAACGACCAGTAGCATCAACCCCAGGCCGCTGGTGAGCCAGTCAGTCAAATGCCGAATCGCTGAACTGGAGGGTTGTAGAACCAGGGCCGAAATGGTTTGTATGCCGGAGGTAAGGAAGGTCGCACCAATGGCAAACAGTATGGAGGTCATGAGCGTCATTTTTACGATGGACCACGCCTTCTTCTTCGTAAAGAGGTTGCCAAAGCCGCTAAGCGGATTGACACGACTGAAGTCCGGCATGACAGGTTTTAAACTGCTGACCCAGCCGCCTGAGGCGACCGCTGAGACCACTGTGGCAGCGGTAATGATTGCTGCGAAGGCTGCGCATCCAGCGACTCCGATGCTTGATGCCTCGGCCAGCAGTTTCACCATGCTGCCTGGCTGCATAACCGCAGCAGCATCAAACGATAGGTGGTGACCCATGCTGTGCCGCAGGCGATCAAAAAGTATAGGGGCGAGTACCAGAAGGCTAACAGCACCTGCGCCGAGAACTGCTAGGTGGGTTAGATCCTCCGAACGGCTGACCTGACCGTCATCGCGCGCCTTCTTGAGCTTGCGCTCCGACGCCGGTAGATTGCGGTCTTGACTGCCTGATTGCATGGTGGAACTCTGTAGTTGCCACCATTGTCGTGAGCGACCTGCAAAACTAAAGCCTGAAAAGCGGGCTGATTGGCCGCCTTATTGAAGGGAAAATTTGGGTCTAACAAAGACAAACATCAAACAACGGTCTTGGTTAAGAAAGGCCAAGACTACAGGATGTGATTTTGATATTCCTACACCGGCAGCGCCGGCCTTTTAACAGGCTGCACCGCTTGATACAGTGCGGTTTGTCAATGCCTACTTCAGCCCCGATTTGGTCAAGATGTGATTGACTTTGTCTTCGAGCGTGGCCTTGGTGAACGGCTTGACGATATAGCCAGCAGCACCTTGCTGGGCAGCCAGCACGATGTCCTCTTTGCGCGCTTCCGCAGTGACCATCAATACGGGGATGTGTTTGAGCTTGTCATCTTTTTTGATTTCGCCCAACAACTGAAACCCATTCATGTTTGGCATGTTGATGTCGCTAACAACGAAATCAAAATTGGAACTGCGAAGCTTTTGCAGGGCTACCACGCCATCTTCAGCCTCGTCAGCGTCAATAAATCCACTCTCTTTGAGCAGATTGCGCACGATGCGTCGCATGGTGGAGAAGTCATCGACGACTAAAAAGCGTAGTTCTTTTGACATGGATTACCCTTTCCCGGGTGATTTTTGCATATTGCTAAGTATCACCGAATTTTGCATGGAATCAACGCAACGGTTGCGCAACTGTGACGCCTTGCGTGATTTCTGTGTCGCCCTCAGGTACCAACGGCACCCGCTGGCCGCCCAAAAGCCTTTCTTCAGCATCTTTCGTCATAACTAGGATACTAATGCGGCGATTGCTGGGGCTCAAGGGATCGGCGGGTTCCAGAAGAAGGCTGGAAGCCATACCAACGACCCTGGCTAGTTTTTCTTCAGGCATTCCGGCGTTGGCAAGTTCCCGGCGTGACGCATTTGCGCGATCTGCGGACAGTTCCCAGTTGCTATATCCCTTGCCGGCGTTTCCATAAGCACTGCGATCGGTGTGGCCGTCCAGGCTGATTTTGTTTTCTACATCTAGCAGGGCTGTGCCAATTTCGCGAAGTATGTCGCGCATGTAGGGTTTCAGCGCAGCACTGCCACTGTCGAACATGGGGCGCTTTTGATCATCGACGATCTGAATCTGCAAGCCATCTGGTGTAATCTCAAGCCGAATCTGTGAGCTAAATTCGGCCATTTTGGGGTTGCTGGAAATTGCGCCAGCAATTTTGGCGCTGAGCGCTGCGAGCATTTGGGCGTCGCGTTTGGCTGCCTCAGACTTCTTCTGATCGCCAGACATTTTTTTTGCACGTTTGTCCGCTCCGTCACCGCGTTTTGCTTGCCCAGAGGTTTGCGTAAGGTCACTGCCGCCGCCATTGATAACGCTTGCACTCGCACCGGCACCACTACCGCCTTGCATGGCGACTTTCATAGGCGATTGAAAGTAGTCAGAAATCCCTTTTTTGTCACCTTCGGAAGTGCTTCCCAGAAGCCACATCAACAAAAAAAATGCCATCATTGCGGTTACAAAGTCGGCATAGGCAATCTTCCAAGCACCACCGTGCGCAGCGTGGCCGCCTTTTTTGACCCGCTTGATGATGATGGGCTGCAGTTTTTTTGCGTCCCCGGCCATGATCAGGGTTCCACGGTCTTACTTCTTGCCCTTGACATAGCATTCCAGATCCACCAAAGTGGGGCGCTCCGTGGAGTACAGGACTTTGCGGCCAAACTCAATAGCTGTCGAAGGGTTATAGCCTTGCATACTTGCCAAGAGCGTTGTCTTGATGCATTGGAGCTCCTTGCCGCCTTCGTCCACTTTTTGTTCCAGCACGCCAGCCAACGGCTCCGCAAACGCATAAGCGAGCAAAATTCCCAAAAAGGTTCCTACAAGTGCGGAGCCAATCATGCCACCCAAAACTGCGGGCGGTTGTCCCACAGAGCCCATGGTGTTGACCACACCGAGCACGGCGGCCACGATGCCGAAAGCGGGTAGCCCGCCTGCTACGCGTTGAATAGCAGCAACTGCCGCGTGCGCCTCATGATGGTGCGTTTCAATTTCATTGTCCATTAAGGACTCGATTTCATGTGCATTGAGGTTCCCGGACACCATCATGCGCAAATAATCCGTGATGAATTCAACTACATGGTGGTCGTGCCCGACGGCCGGATACTTTTTAAAAAGATCAGATTCATGTGGCTCTTCAACGTCTTTCTCGATTGCCATCAAACCTTCTTTGCGGGCTTTCTGGAGAATGTCGAACATCAACGCCATCAATTCCATGTAGCGTGCTTTGGTGTACTTGCTGCCTTTAAAGCACTCGCCCAATCCCTTGATGGTGGCCTTCACTACCTTGGTTTGGTTGTTGGCGAGAAAGGCACCAATGGTTGCGCCGCCAATCGTGATCATTTCAAAGGGCAAGGCGTGCAAGATCACCATGATGTTGCCACCGTGAAAGATGTAGACGCCAAAGACGCACACCAATATGACCAGCCAGCCGACGATTACGAACATAGGCGCATTGTGACAGGGAAGCGCTACGCTTCAAAGGTTGAAATAACCGGCTTTTGATAGCCTGACACCATCATATCGGCGAAGTGCAAGGCGGCTTAAGAAAAATGTCCGCTTCGGGTCATCAGTGCAACAAAATTCCACCGGCAGCCACACCTTTGCCTGCTCGTGCGGGCGGAGTGCAGAGCCCACATTCATAGTGACGGCTGTTTTCGTAAGCTTCACTCACAAAGTGACCACCACATTTTGAGCACTTTGTCATCGAAAGCATATTGTTATCAATGAATTTCACAAGGCGCCAGGCCCGTGTCACAGATAGCAGCGGTTCAACACCGCAAGCCGCGATTTGCTCAGAATAGAGGCGATACGCCTTCATGATGGCGTCAATATCATCCATGGCACTGACTTTGGTCAGATATTCATACGTATTTTGAAACAGGGACGCATGGATATTAGGCTGCCACGTCAAAAACCATTCGGTTGAGAAAGGTAACTGTCCCTTACTGGGTGAACGGCCGGCAACTTCTTTGTAGAGCCGCAGCAGGCGTTCATACGACAGCTCGGTTTCACTTTCCAGTACTTGCAAGCGAGCACCTAGTTTGATCAACGCTACAGCTCGCTCAACTTGCTTCGAATCATTCAACACGCTCTTGGTCGCCATGGTCATTCTCCGGTTGTGGTGTGGGCTACATTGCCTCGGCGTAACGGCCAGCCATCAAGATGCTTGCATGCAGCTTGGTGGTCGCATCGTTGTCAACTTTGTTGACGGAATGATTTGTCAGCAGATTCCACACAACGTCATCGTCAATCCTGAAGCGACACAGCAGCATATTGCCCGATGCGATTTTCATGATTTGGCTTGGAGAAAGTGCGCCGATGAGATCTGCCGATTCTTCGGACATGCCTAGACGGAAAAGGGCCTCAGCCTTGTCCTGGCGAATGAGTGTCTGTGCGAGCATGAGGTAAGTCATGTTGGCCTCGCGGATCTCGGTCAGCATTTGTTCGTTGGTCATTTGTGGCTCCTGATGTGAGCGGCGATTCGGTTGAATCACCATGGAGCCAATTCTGGGCTGAAGTGCCAGATACTTAAATCAGCGATTGGCTAATCCGGGTGTCAGAATGCAGCGTAAATTTTGTAGGAATTTGCCTTACAACACAGTCGCTCTCCACAACTTCGTCAGCGACATAAATGCCCTTCACTCGGCATCGCATGCGCGAGAAGAACCCGGCATACCGGGTAGGGAGTGCCCAGGAGGGGTATTTGAATACTCGTGACCCAGTCTGATGCCCCGCGCTCAGGCGCGGCGCGACACCCCAGTGAGAGCTGTCACTTACCCTTGGCGCAGCAAGGCCAGTACACCCTGTGGCATCTGGTTGGCT
This sequence comes from uncultured Rhodoferax sp., assembly GCA_964468905.1. Taxonomy (GTDB): domain Bacteria; phylum Pseudomonadota; class Gammaproteobacteria; order Burkholderiales; family Burkholderiaceae_C; genus Allorhodoferax. The sequence goes on from CAYXWW010000006.1 coordinate 37,895, forward strand.
TGTGCCACCATGGAGGTTCCTGCTTGCTGCAGAATTTGGGTGCGCGAAAGGTTTGCGGTTTCCATCGCGTAGTCTGCATCCATGATGCGGCCTCGCGCTGCGGCAGAGTTCTCTGCCGCCACACGCAAATTTGAAATCACACTTTCGAACCTATTCTGCGATGCACCCCAAGCGGCACGGATTCCGTTGATCGCTGTCAGGTCTGTGTCGATCTTGGTCAGTTCGGCGGATGCAAAGGCGTTGGTTTGCGCAACACCCTGTACATAAGCAGTGGGTACAAAGGGCGTCGTCAAGGGGTACGCGGGTTGCGGGTTGCCGCCAGAGAAGTCGCCAGTTGTCATGACTGTGGGGATCCCGGCAACGGTAATAGTGTCGCTGGAATTGGCGCCCACTTGAAAAGCAAATCCTGGGCCTGCAGGGGCCATGTTCAAAAGCGGCTGGCCATTAAATGTTGTCGAGGCGATGACCCGCTGATTCTCTTCGCCGAGCAAAACATACTCAGACTCCAGTGCCGCGATATCAGTTTGTCCATTCGTTCCGTTGGCGGCCTGCACCGCCAACTCACGCATGCGTTGCAAATTATTCGTGATGGCACCCAATGCACCTTCAGCCGTTTGCGCCAGGGATATGGCGTCATTGGCATTGCGGATGGCCACATTCATGCCGCGAGTCTGGGTATTCATACGCTCCGCGATCGCCAACCCAGCCGCGTCGTCCTTGGCGCTGTTCACGCGCAGGCCTGAAGACAGCCGTTGCATGGATGTGGTGAGGGACACCGACGAACTGGACAAGTTCCGTTGTGCATTGAGTGACGCAACGTTTGTATTGATGCTGGTTGACATAAGGAGCTCCTATAAAGCGATTAAGCCCGGGGTTATTCCCGGTTGGAGTCAGCTCACTTGCCGACTTGGCTACACGGTTAACAAATTGTGGAGAAACTTGAGAGGCGCGGTTCTCCGATAAAACCGGTAAAACCACGCCATTTCCCCCGCTCTGCTACTGTTTTTTGCATTTAGTCCTTAAGTCTTGGCGGGTTCGGACCGAAAACTATTCCAACGGGTTCTGGTTCAAGGGCTCGTCGGCCAATAGGCGTCAAAGCGGATGCGTTGGTCTCGGCGACCAGCCTTGGGGTTGGCAACGGAAGGGCAGTGATGCCTGGTTTTTAACGATCTTTAGGAGAATGAAATGTCAGGAATCAACACCAATGTCAACTCGATCAATGCACAGCGCAATTTGTCGAGAACTGAATTGACTCTTACGAGTGCCATGCAGCGGCTTTCATCCGGCTTGCGGGTCAACAGCGCAAAAGACGATGCTGCCGGTCTCGCAATTGCAGAGCGAATGGATGCGCAAACACGAGGCATGAACGTGGCCATTCGCAATGCCAATGACGCCATTTCTTTGGCCCAAACAGCCGAAGGTGCTTTAGGTGTCATATCTACCAACCTGCAACGCATGCGTGAGTTGGCGGTTCAAGGTTCAAACGGTACCAATGTCGCTTCAGATATCACGGCTCTCGACGCTGAGTTTGCGTTGCTGGTGGCAGAGAACACTCGGGTTGCTGGCTCTGCCAAGTTCAATGGTACGGTGGTAATTGCTGCTACGACCTATCAGTTCCAGGTCGGAGCAAATACCGGTGACACCATTTCGGTAACTGGCGCAGCTTACACAGGCACATCGACAACTTTGGGTACAACCAACGTGACCGCGAATGCGGAACTGGCGAAGATCGACGTCGATATTGATGCAGTGACAACCGCGCGGTCCACTTGGGGTGCAACACAAAACCGTTTCGAAGGCGTCATTGCAAACTTGCGAGTGGCTGCCGAGAACTCAGCTGCCGCCCATGGTCGCATTGTGGATGCAGACTACGCTATGGAAACTGCCAATCTGACCCGTTCGCAGGTCCTCCAGCAGGCCGGCACAGCAATGGTGGCCCAGGCCAATCAAGGCCCAAGCGGTGTGCTGGCCTTGCTGCGGTAACCAGTGCCATTTGGAGGGGCGCTCGTTCCTCCAAAGGCAGCGGCGGCGTTTGGCATCGGCCAACGCCGCTTTTCTGCGTTTTGAACTGACTCACTTGGCGATATAAACGGACCCTAGGAGGCCAACATGGCAATTTCTTCACAAGGGATAGGAAGCGGTCTGGATGTCAATAGCATCGTTACGCAACTGGTGGCCATTGAAAAGCAACCCATAGCGGCATTGCAGACCAAAGCCTCGACGCTACAAAGTCAGTTGACTTTGTATGGGACCATCAAATCGCAAGTTGCCACACTTAAGGATGCCGCGTCGACACTGGCGTCAACCACTAGCTGGTCCGCGCAAGCAGCTACATCGTCCAATACCGCGGCGGCAACCGTCAGCGTGAATTCGACGGCAACATCAACAACCTTTGGGTTGGACATCACGCGACTGGCCCAGGCACAGACCACCGCTTCGCGCAGCATCTCGACAGGCGCGGCACTGGGTGCCGGCGCTGGGACAGGACAGCTGACCATTCAACTGGGTAGTTGGGGTTCATCTGGCGCAGGTCCATTTGTCGCTGGAGCTTCAACAGCGGTGACGGTGAACGTTAATGAAGGCGACAACTACACCACCATCGCAAACGCCATCAATGCTGCAAATGCGGGTGTCAAAGCGACTGTGTTGAAAAATGGCAATACCGAGCGCTTGGCTTTTCAGGCGACGTCATCTGGAAGTGATGCGGGATTTTCCATTGCTTCAAACGGAGGCTTTGCCGCTCTGGATAGTCTTTCGTTTACAGCCTTGAACAATGGGAGCGAGTCCGCTTTGGGTATGGAGTCCAGCCAGGCCGGTCTCAACGCAACGATGAAAATCAATGGCGTGGCAGTGGAAGCCGCGTCAAATACCGTAAGCAATGTGGTGCCGGGTGTCACGCTTAATCTGTCGCAAATGACGACGGTTGGTTCTCCTGTGCAAATTGTTGTGGCCCAAGACAAAACGGCTCTGCAGAAAAACGTTCAGGCACTTGCGGACGCCTATTCTGCCCTCAACAAGACATTGGCCGATTCAACGCGCTATGTGCAAGGGGGAAAGTCTGGTGTTCTGCAAGGAGACTCCACTACCGTTGGCCTGCAAAGCTTGATGCGTAGGATTGTTGGGTCCAGCAGCGTTGGATCCACCTACACACGCCTGTCAGAGGTGGGCTTGGAACAGCAAGCTGATGGTTCGATGAAACTGAATGCGGCAAAGTTGACGACCGCAATGGGTGACTTGACGAACTTGCAAAAACTGTTTTCCACCAATAATTCCAATAGTGCGACCAATGGCTTTGGCTTGAAGTTGCGTGATTTGGCCAGTGGCTTGCTGGCAGCCGATGGAACGGTCAGCAATAAGTCGGCGGCTCTGCAGGGGGCGATCTCGCGCAATGGCGATGAGCAGAGCAAGATTACCGCACGCGCTGCTGTCGTCGAGAAACAATTGCGAGCCCAATATTCCGCGCTGGACGCCCAAATGGCCAAGATGAGTGGTTTGAGCTCCTACGTAACGGCGCAGTTGGCCCAGTGGAACAAGTCTAGTTGAGTCGCCGTTTGTTGTTCCAAAGTACCCTGCAAAATATGGTTTGATTTGCCCTTGAGTTCACGTTGCGTTTGTCGATAAATATCTTACCAAGCAGCAACACGGAACTAAAAATGTACACATCTATCAATATGCGGTCCGCAAATGCGTATAGAACAGTGGGCGTTGAAACAGCGGTAGCGGGTGCAGACCCGCACCAGCTGGTGTGCCTTTTGTATCAGGCATTGATGCAGTCATTGGGTGCTGCGAAACTCTCTCTCCAGGCTGGTGACATCGCTGGCAAGGGTAAGGCAATTTCACGTGCCGTGAGGCTTATCGAAGAAGGCCTGAAGGCGGGGATCGATGACGCCAAGGGGGGTGAGTTGGCTGTCAATTTGCGGGGCCTGTATGACTATTGCATTGTGGTACTTTCGGAGGCCAACTTGAGAAACGATGTCAAAAAAGTTGACGAAGTAATTCAGCTAATCCAGCCGGTGGCACAGGCTTGGACGGCCATTAAGTCTGAAGTGGCCAGCCTTTCCCAGTTTTCCGCCCAAGCTGGAGATTGAGATGTCACAACAATTGCTAAACTTCTACAAGTCGATCGAAGAAAGCAGTCTAAAAATGCTGGAGGCAGCCAAATCGCAAGATTGGGATCAGGTCGTTCGGTGTGAAGGGATTTGTGCCGTTTTGATTGAACAACTTCGAATGCGAAGCCGTTCCGAAGAATTGCTACCCGAATTGCGCAGCGAAAAGACCAAGATCATGCAGCGCATCTTGTCTAACGATGCGCAGATCCGCTATCTGGCTGAGCCTTGGCTTGAGCAAATGGACGTTTCGTCTGGCGATCGACCTCAGTTCTTGCACTGACTCAATACAGAAGGGCGTATAGGCTCTCCAATTGAGTCCACTCGGATTTTGCTAGTAGGGCTTCCGCCTGTTTGGAAAATGCCAGATTGTGTTGATAGATGCGGCAAAAAACCTGGATGGTTTGTACGATGGCCGCTTCATCCAATGCGCTGCCACGTTCATTTGCCATTCCGGCGAGCATAAGGCGCAAAATCCCGAAGCGCATGAGAAGCCTGCGATAGTGTGCCATCGCGGACGATTGCGTCCAGGGAAACGTTTCGCGAATCAGCTCGTTGAGCAGATACCGTGTTACCAGTTTTTCGCAGACTCCGCCGTCTGTTTCCAGTAAATGACTGCCTCGAATATAGCTGTCTGAAATTTTGAGCAGCGAGAGTTCGGTTTCAATGTTGAGCCCGGCCCTAACCTTATTCAACACCTCGCTCTGGCTGCCTTGACTAACTTCAAGAGTTCCGTGGCCGAACAGGACGGAAAAAAGCGTTGCGCTTCTAGCGTGCTGTTTGTTGAGTTGGCTCACAGTTGCATGGATACTTCCTTCGGTGATCATCCTCCGCATTGCGTCTAACAGCGAATCCGCATGTGCCTGGGTGGCATCAGTCACCAGCGCGTCAAGTTGCTGGCACAGCCAACCTGTCGTCACCAAACGCTCGGTATTGGATAGATCTGGTGTTTGGAAAAGTTGGACCAAGAAGACGCGGACCTCATCCATCGCCTCCATCGAAAATCCTTGAGCTGCATGGATGACAGTGGTTGTGGCCAGTCGAGTTGTATAGCCTGCACAGACAAACTCAAACGCATCGTCTTGGGTTAGTGCCAGGCGTGCAGCCTCAGGGCAAGAAAGTGATAGCGACTGTTCGACGCGCTCGCCGAATTGCACCACGTAGCGGGGGAAGATGTAGCACGTGTCGGACAGTGCGTCTTCACCCAGTGCTTTCTGTATTGGGCATAGACCATCGCTGGAATGCATGCCGCAATGTGCGTCAGAGGTTCGGAGCTTCAGTTTTCCGTGGCGAGCATAGGAGTCCTTGTCCTCTTGCACCAAATACTGTTGTAGGAAGGGCTTCAATGCGGGATGGGTCTCGCGACGATATCTTTTAAAAGTATCTTTGTCGACATTGATCGTCCAAGTTGAACAGCAGGTGTCGGTGCACTCGCCACCGACGCACTGAAATTCAGTCACGTAGCGCGGTACCAGCATTTGACTCGTGAAGTACTTGGGTGGCGATACCTTCTTTTGACCGCGATGTGTCATAGTGATCATCTCAATAGGTTGAAAATGTTCTAAGCAATGCTCAAATTTCACGGGCAACTTTGCCCCCAATTCTTCCGGCATTCCGCGCCCAATGGTATGACCGACTGATAGGCTGCAGCGGATGAATTGCTGGGCCTTATGGGTTCTTTTCTGGCAAATCCATACTCGCACGCCCATTGGCCGATCGAATTCCGCAGATCCAATATCCCACTCATTGGGGTGTTTGTCTTTTCCGCGGGTTTACCCTCAATGCGAGCGCTCGTGCGTGGGAATCCGTCGAACCGAATGTCGGAATTAGTACCAACAAGCTGCTTAATTTTGCAAATATCTTGCCGATAGTTCTTGGATACTGGTATTCCGTTACTGGAATTTCCGGGCCGTCCTATATCTCTTAGCGCGGCACCTCGTAGGAGAACTTTTCATGGCTTCACCGTTCCTGGGAATGAGCACAGCGAACATCGCTGTTTTGACTACATCTCAACTCAATAGTCTGGCAACGTCAGACTATCTGGTGCTCACGACGGACCAGGTTCGAGCGCTTACCACTGATCAGTTTGCCTCCTTGCAAACCAAATTTATTGCCGCGCTGGCGACGGCAGACGTGGCGGCGCTGACTACGGATCAGATAGTTGCACTGCGAACGGATCAGACAGCGGCCTTCAAAACTGATCAAGTGGTCGCCTTGACGACCAATCAGATTGCTGCTTTAGAGACTCGTGATGTTGCGGCCTTCACCACGGCAAGCGTTGGTGCTTTATCGACCAATCAGCTCAGTGCAGGTTTGACCACCGATCAGGTGGTCGCACTTCGCACTGACCAAGTTGCTGCGCTCAAGACCAATCAGGTGGCCGCATTGACGACCGACCAGGTGGCTGCCTTTGAGACCAAGGACGTTGCGGCATTGACTTCGGCCAGTATCGGTGCCCTGACGACTAATCAAATTAGCAAAGGATTGACCACAGACCAGATCGCTGCACTCACCACCGCAGGTGTAACGGCCGTCACGACGGCAGGAATTGCTGCCCTGACAACCGATCAAGTCGTGGCCATGCGCACCGACCAGG
>CAYXWW010000006.1:44696-51779 GCA_964468905.1 uncultured Rhodoferax sp.
AGCAGGAATTGCTGCCCTGACAACCGATCAAGTCGTGGCCATGCGCACCGACCAGGTAGCTGCACTCAAGACTGGCCAAGTCGTAGCCCTGACCACAGACGGCATTGCGGCGATGGAAACCCGTGACGTTGCGGCCCTGACCACAGCCGGAGTGGGTGCACTGTCGACCAACCAGATCAGCAAAGGCCTGACCACAGACCAAGTAGCTGCACTGACCACAGGCCAGACAGCTGCCATGACCACAGCCGGAGTGTCGTCCCTCACGACCGACCAGGTTGTGGCACTGCGCACCGACCAGGTCGGGGCCCTCAAGACAGACCAAGTCTCGGCGCTGACCACAGACGGCATCGCTGCGATGGAGACCAAGGACGTTGCGGCCCTGACCACAGCGGGTACAGCGGCCCTCACGACCAACCAAGTCAGCAAAGGCCTGACCACAGACCAGGTTGTGGCCCTGCGCACCGACCAAGTCGTAGCTTTGAAGACCAACCAGGTCGCGTCCTTGACGACAGACCAGGTAGCGGCACTGGAGACACGTGATGTCGCTGTTCTGACCTCGGCCAACATTGGTGCCTTGACGACAGACCAGATCAGCAAAGGCTTGACGACAAGCCAAGTAGCTGCACTCACCACCGCAGGTGTAACGGCCGTCACTACAGCAGGAATTGCTGCCCTGACAACCGATCAAGTCGTGGCCATGCGCACCGACCAGATCGCTGCACTGAAGACAAGTCAGGTCGTAGCCCTGACCACAGACGGTATCGCCGCGATGGAAACACGTGATGTCGTCGCCATAACCACTGCAGGCATCGCCGCTCTGACGACGAATCAGGTAAGCAAAGGCTTTACAACGGACCAGGTCGCGGCCCTTACGACTTCGCAAGTGGCAGCAATGACCACCTCAGGTCTGGCTGCACTGAGCACCGACCAGGTTGTTGCACTGCGGACTGACCAGTTTGCTGCGCTGCGGACTGACCAGATTGCGGCATTGACGACCGACGGTATCGCCGCGATGGAAACCAAGGACGTTGCAGCGCTGACGACGGCCGGAGTAGGTGCGCTGTCGACCAACCAGGTCAGCAAAGGCCTTACGACCGATCAAATTGTGGCGTTGCGTACCGACCAGGTTGCGGCCCTCAAGACCAATCAAGTAGCGTCCTTGACGACAGACCAGGTAGCGGCACTGGAGACACGTGATGTAGCAGCACTGACAACCGCTGGCATTGCAGCGCTGACGACCGATCAAGTCAGCAAAGGCTTGACGACCAGCCAAGTGGCCGCAATGACGACCGGTGGAGTAGGAGCCATCACGACTGCCGGCATCGCTGCGCTGACGACCGACCAGGTTGTGGCGTTGACGACCGATCACATCGTGGCACTCAAGACCAGCCAGGTCGGCGCGTTGACCACCGATGGCATTGCCGCCATGGAGACACGCGACATCGCCGCACTGACAACAGCGGGTGTGTCGGCCTTGACGACCAACCAGGTCAGCAAGGGATTGACAACCGACCAGGTGGTGGCACTCCGTACCGATCAGGTTGCTGCACTGAAGACCAACCAGGTCGCATCGTTGACTACTGACCAAGTTGCAGCACTCGAGACCCGTGATGTTGCTGTGTTGGCAACGGCCAATATCGCCGCATTGACGACGGATCAAGTCAGCAAGGGCCTGACGACCTCGCAAGTTGCCGCGCTGACCACCTCCGGCGTGACCGCGGTGACCACAGCCGGCATTGCCGCCCTGACCACAGACCAAGTTGTCGCCTTGCGCACAGACCAGGTTGCTGCGCTCAAGACCAACCAGGTTGGGGCCTTGACGACAGACGGAACGGCTGCACTTGAAACGCGTGATGTGGCAGCATTGACAACAGCGCAGATCCAAAAGGGCCTGACGACCAACCAAATTGTTGCATTGACAACCGATCAAATAGCGGCCCTGTCAACCAAGCAAGTGGAGGCATTCTCGTCACAACAAGTGGCTGCTATCACGACCGACCAGGTTACCCATCTGGCACTCGGAACGCCCATTGTGTTGGACCTGAACGGCAACGGCATCTCCACGCAAAGCATTAGCAACGGCGTGCAGTTTGACATCTTCGGTGTCAACCAGAATGTGACGACGGGTTGGGTCACAGGTGGCGATGGATTGCTGGTAATGGATCGCAACCACGACGGTTCCATTAATGGTGGTACCGAACTGTTCGGCGAAGGAACTGATTTGGCCAGTGGGCAAAAAGCCAGCAATGGTTACCAAGCCCTGGCCGAGTTGGATGTCAATGCCGACGGTGTGCTGAATGCCGAAGATGGCAACTTTGCCGATCTGATGGTGTGGGTGGACGACAATTCTGACGGTGTCAGTGCCAATACCGAACTGCACAGCCTGGGATCGCTGGGTATTACGGAGCTGGGGTTGAATGCGCAGACCTCCACCGCTGTGGATAACGGCAATCTGATCGGATTGACGTCCAGCTACACCACGGCAGACGGAGCTGTACACGACATGGCTGACGTCTGGTTCCAAACCAGCAGCCCGGCTCCTGTGACGGATGTTGCCAATGTCCCAGCGCAGCCAATCAACCTGCAACTGCCACCGGCAAATGTTGCGGTGGATAGTTCGCCGAAACCACTGGACGCACCATCCGACCATATGCGATCACAGGTTGGTAGTTTGGTGGATGCCATGGCCGCATTCGGAAACGGTGGATCGACTGCAGTGGGTGAAGCTACGGGCGATGGCCTGGCGACGAACCAGAAAGCAACGCTCCATGCAGTTGCTGCGCCAGCGGTGACGGGAATGGTGGATGCCATGAAGCAATTCGATGCCAATGGTCAACCGTTGCTCGCAGGAGCCACGGCAGTCCCAGGACAAGTTGCTGCCAGCCTGAACACAAGCATTCCGCGGAAACCTGACACCGATATACTCGCTTCGAGCTAGAGAAAGCACGACCACCCCGCCCGACGGGCCGGGGTGGCGCGAGTGGTTGGTAAGTCAGGGGACCCAAACGGATGGATCTTGTTGAGAGTTACGGTGCAACAGTCTTGCTGGCCTGGGAGGGCAAGCTAGCCTTCGTCGAATTGATCGACTACACGTCCCGTCTGGAGAGTGCTGGGCACTTGCCGCTGGCGGCTTTGATGTACCAGACTTGGTTAAACCGCAATCCATCTCCGTACGCCCACGCTGTCAATTTCAACCTCGGGGCCACGCTCAACACATTGGGCGATACGGCAGGCGCAGAAGCTGCCTACCGCCGCGCACTTGCCATTGCGCCCACTTTTGCCCAGCCCCGCCTGAACTTGGGCTTGCTCATGGAGCGGGCCGGTCAGGTGGATGCCGCCATGGTGGAGTGGCAATGGATTGTTGCCAATTGCCCCCGTGACGAAGCGACGCGGCCTTTGGTTCAACTGGCGATGAACCATTTGGGTCGCGTGCTGGAGGCGAAAAAGCAATTCCCCGAGGCGGAAAGGCATCTCACCGAAAGCCTGTTGCTGGAGCCGGAGCAGCCCGATGTGCTGCACCATTGGGTGTTTTTGCGGCAAAAACAGTGTGCTTGGCCGGTATACGCTGATGTGCCTGGGGTTAGCAGAGAAGCTATGCATGAAGCCACGTCAGCGCTGGCCATGCTCAGCGTGTCCGATGACCCACGCGATCAGCTCCATGCCGCACAGTTGTTCGTGGAGTCCAAGCTTGCGAAGAACCTGCCACAGTTGACCCAAGGGCACAGCTATGGGCACAAGAAGCTGCGCATTGCCTACTGCTCGTCTGATTTTTGCCTGCACCCGGTGTCGCTGTTGACGGTCCAGATGTTTGAACTGCACGATCGCGACCGCTTTGAAGTCTATGGATTTTGCTGGAGCCCTGAAGATGGCTCAGCGACCCGGCAGCGGGTTAAGCAGGGAATGGACCACTTCTTCACCATTCACCAAATGAGTGACGCAGACGCTGCCCGCCTGATTCGCTCGCACGAGATTGATATTCTGGTGGATTTGCAGGGGCAGACTTCCGGTGCGCGCGCCAATATTTTGGGCTATCGGCCCGCGCCCATCCAGATCACCTATTTGGGCTTGCCTGCCACCACTGGTTTACCGGATATTGATTACGTCATCGCTGACGAATTTCTCATCCCGCGTGCTGAGGCGCAGTATTACAGCGAGAAGCCGCTTTACATGCCCCAGGTGTACCAGGTTAGCGATCGCAAGCGGGTTGCGGGACCGCGTCCTACGCGTGCCAGTTGTGGCTTGCCGGAGCAAGGCTTTGTCTTTTGCTCGTTCAACAATAGCTATAAGTACACGCCTGAAGTGTTTTCGGTGTGGTTGTCTTTATTGGAGCAAGTGCCGGGCAGTGTGTTGTGGCTGCTTGCGGACAACCCATGGGCAGAAAAAAACCTGCGCCAAGTTGCCGAAGCCCGAGGATTTGCGCCCGAACGGTTGGTGTTTGCGACACGAGTCTCACCCGAAAATTACCTGGCCCGTTACCTCATTGCGGACCTGTTCTTGGACACTTTTCCATTCAATGCCGGCACCACTGCCAATGACTGCTTGTGGATGGGTTGCCCATTGGTTACTTACACCGGCAGATCATTCGGCGCACGCATGGCCGGCGCACTGTTGACCGCTGCGGGATTGACCGAGTTGATTACCTACAGTCTGGCCGACTACTACGCGCTCGCGCTGGCCTTGGCCCAGGACCCCGCGCGCTGCGCTGCGCTGCGGGAGAAGCTGGGAGTGGTTCGGGAGCATGGCGCGCTGTTTGATACGCCGCAATTTGTCCGCGATCTGGAAGAGCGCCTACTTGGATTGGTTGCGGCCCTGCCGGCGGTAGACAGTGCGGTAGATGCCGTGACAGACGTCATGGCTGTAGGGCCATGAGCGAAGCTACTTCCGCCAGCGACAAACGCAGGTTCACCCGCCGCCTCAAGGAAGCGCGCATCGGAGACCCCGCTGCCCAATATGAGGTGGCACTGATGTACGCCACCGGTGTGGGTGTGGCCAAGAGCGTGGCACAAGCCTTTGTCTGGACGAAAGCCGCTGCAGAAAAAGGGCATACCGCTGCGCAGTATTTGATGGGAAGTGCCTACTCCGGTGGGCTGGGCACACCCCGGGACGAGCAAAAGGCTTTCTTCTGGTTTATGAAGGCCTATGACCACGGCAGTGAAAAGGCATCACTCAAGTTGGCCAAGATGTTGGCGGTCCCACAGCCAGACATGGCATTTCAATTTGCCATTGAATCGGCAGAAAAGGGTTTGGCCGATGCGCAACTTGCAGTTGCCGAGTCATACGCCAACGCGCAAGGCGTGGAGCAGGACCGCAACTTGGCGTTGCAGTGGTATCGGCGTGCTGCCGAACAAGGGGTGGCCGCTGCACAGTTTGTCATGGGTGAATCCTGTGAACGTGGACTGGATCAAGCGGCAGACGTTGACATGGCGCGCCAGTGGTATCGGCAGGCCGCGGGCCAAGGCCATCCCGGTGCACAACTCGCCTTGCACCGTTTGGACGAGGATGGAGACGGGCGTACAAACCGCAGTGCAAAGAATCGAGCGGGAAACCGCGATCGTCGCGATGGCGACGCGCGATGGAGCAAATATGCGTCGCACGGCCGACCAGAAGACTTCTTCAACTTAGGCACCATGTATGAACGTGGTCTCGGTGTGGAGAAGAGCACCAAGCAGGCCAGAGCATGGTACAAAAAAGCTGCGGAACTGGGACATGCAGACGCGCAGTTTGCATTGGCGCAGGCTTACGAAGGTTCGGAGCGCGGTGAGGCCGCGCGCTGGTACCGTGCTGCTGCCGATCAGGGGCACGCGCAAGCGCAATGCGCACTGGCGCAATGGCACCCCGAAGAATTGGGCGGCACACATGACAGCGTTACCGCTCTGACGTGGTACGCCAAGGCCGCCGTACAGGGGCATGCGGATGCCCAGTATTCCTTGGCCCAGATGCTTAAAGATCAGTCAGACAGCCTCGCGGTGGAACTCATCACGCGCGCTGCCGCCGCAGGCCAGGCCCAAGCGCAGACTGCCATGGGGGACCGCTACGCACATGGCAATGGGGTTGCGCAAAACTGGTTTGAGGCCTGCCGTTGGTATGACATGGCGGCACAACAAGGCGATGCGCGTGCGCAGTGTGCGCTGGCCGTTTGCTATGCGGAGGGGCGTGGGGTTAAGAAAAACCTCGCGCACGCCTTCATTTGGTTTGAAAAGGCTGCAGCGCAAAACCTGCCGCAGGCCCAATGGAGTTTGGGGGAGCTGTATGCAACGGGCCTGCCTGGCGTCGATGCTGATGCGAAAAAGGCAACCTTGCTGTGCAAGCGTGCGGCCAATGCCGGCTTCGCCCCCGCCAGCGCCACTTTGGGCGCATTGTTTGCTCGAGCCAAGAAAAATGAACGCGCGGTTCAGTGGTGGACACTGGCTGTCGAACAAGGCGACCTTGAGTCTTCGTTCAACCTGGGCCAGGCCTACCGCTTGGGTCTGGGCGTTGCCAAGGACGAGGCCCGGGCGTTTGCGCTGTTTTTGCAGGCCGCGCAAGGCGGCGTGGCCGCAGCCCAATCGCGTTTGGGCCTGGCCTATGCCACCGGAGACGGCGCTGCACTCGACCCAATCGAAGCCTGCAAATGGTTTGAGCTGGCGGCGCAGCGCGGTGACCAGGCGGCAGCGACCAACCGGGTGCGGGCGCGCAAGGCGCTAAGCCCCGGGCAAATGGCGGAAGTGGATCGTCGGGTTCGGGAGTTTATGGGGGGAGCCTAAAAGCCCCATTTGGTTGCCGCGCGCCGACTAGGGAATTACTGGCGATGCGTTGCCAGCGGGTTCTGCGCTTGAAGATTTCGCGCGGGAGAGTTCCGAGCGTCGGATTTGGGTTTGGCGGAATTGTTATTGACAAAATGTGCCTCTAGCCCTCGTGGAATGTGCGCAAACAGCTATCAAAAATATAGCAACATCATTCCCCCATTCCCCTTCAGGGCTCAGCGCTCAACCCGGTGGTGTGACTACCAACTTCTTCCACGGTACATAGCAGTCACATACTCACGCCCGTAATTCCGTATTCGGCGCGCGGCCACCAAATCGGCTGTCCGCATTGGCTCCCCCT
>CAYXWW010000007.1:0-15612 GCA_964468905.1 uncultured Rhodoferax sp.
CGACAAGATCAACTTCTTGATGGACGCAACGGTGGGTTTCATTAACATCAATCAGAACAAGATCATCAAGATCTTCTCGGTCGCCAGCGTTGCCCTGTTGCCCCCAACATTGATCGCCAGCATTTATGGCATGAACTTCAAATTCATGCCCGAGTTGGATTGGTCTCTCGGCTACCCTTATGCGCTCATGCTGATGGTAGGCAGCGCCCTGGTACCCATGTGGTACTTCCGTAAACGGGGTTGGCTGCAGTAGCCGACCGCTACTAGGCGCAGCCTACTTGTCGCGCAACTCGCGACGCAGTATTTTGCCTACGGGTGTCTTGGGTAATTCCGTGCGGAACTCCACCACTTTGGGTTGCTTGTAAGCGGTCAGGTTTTCTTTGCAAAATGCGCGGACATCGTCTTCACTGAGATGGGCGTCTTTTTTGACAATAACCAGTTTGACTGCCTCGCCCGTCTTGGCGTCAGCTACCCCCACGCACGCGCACTCCATAACACCTGGCATTTGCGCCACAACATCTTCCAACTCAGTGGGATACACATTGAAGCCGCTCACCAGAACCATGTCTTTCTTGCGGTCAACAATCTTGAAGTACCCACGCGCATCCATGACCCCCACATCGCCACTCTTGAGGTAGCCGTCCGGCGTCATGACCTTGGCTGTTTCGTCAGGCCGCTGCCAATAGCCTGCCATTACTTGCGGGCCCTTGATGGCAATTTCCCCCGATTGCCCCGGTGCAACTTCATTACCCTCATCGTCGAGCAACTTCATGTAGGTACTGGGTAGCGGTATACCAATGGTGCCGGTGTACTCCGTAGCGTTCACCACGTTGCAACTCACAGAAGGCGAGGTTTCGCTCAACCCATAGCCTTCGCATATCGGGCAACCCGTTTTCTCAAACCACAACTTAGCCACAGCACTTTGGACTGCGGTGCCGCCACCCAAAGAGACTTTCAAGTGACTCCAATCCACCGTGTTGAAGTCTGGGTGATTCGCCAAGGCATTGAATAGCGTGTTGACAGCCGGAAAAATGTGAACGGTCTGCTTACGCAAGGCTTTGAGTACCGCCGGAAGATCGCGCGGATTAGGAATCAGAATCAGCTTGGCACCCATGCGCGACGACAACATCATGCCCACCGTAAACGCAAAGATATGGTAGAGCGGCAGCGCGCACACCACCGTGGTCTGCGCGCCTTCAAGAATCTTCCCCACAGACGGGGAGTTCCACGCGTCTGACTGCAAGACGTTGGCGATCACATTGCGGTGCAACAGCACAGCCCCTTTGGATACCCCCGTCGTGCCACCGGTGTATTGCAAGACCGCCACATCGTCAGCCTTGATGTCCGGCTTGCTGAATGCAGACTTGGACCCCGTTGCGATGGCCGCATTGAATGGAACTGCATGGGCAAGACTGTACGCAGGAACCAACTTCTTGACGTGTCGCACCACATAGTTGACCAGCTTGCCTTTGAAAAACCCCAACTGGTCGCCCATCTTGCAAAGTACTACCTGTTTAACAGGCGTATTGGCAATACATTTTTCAAGTGTTGCGGCGAAATTTTCAATAATGACGATTGCCTTGGCGCCAGAGTCCTTGAGTTGATGTTGCAACTCGCGCGCCGTATACAGCGGGTTGACATTGACAACCACATAGCCAGCCCGCAATATGCCGGCAACTGCCACTGGGTACTGGGGTACATTGGGCATCATGATCGCCACACGATCGCCTTTGACCAAACCCAAACCTTGCAGATACGCAGCAAACGCCAAACTCAATCGATCTGTCTCGGCATAGGTAATGTCACGCCCCATAAAGCGATAGGCCACCTGGCCCGCATACTTTTTGAAGCTTTCATCCAATAGCGATACCAACGAGGCGTACGCCGATAAGTCAATATCGGCGGGCACACCCAGAGGGTAATTAGCAAGCCAAATACGTTCTGTCATGGTGACGAATCCAACTGGTGGTGGCCCTTCGCCTCTGCCCGCCGTGAACCAGGCGAGGCAGCGGAAGGCTTCGTATATTTATCCTCAGGTTTTCAATGCGGCAAGCACCTCGTCCAGCATCTTCTTGGCATCGCCAAACAACATGCGATTGTTCTCTTTGTAGAACAAGGGGTTGTCTACGCCCGCATAGCCCGAAGCCATGCTGCGCTTCATGACGATGGATGTTTTTGCCTTCCATACCTCCAATACGGGCATACCCGCGATGGGGCTTGTCGGGTCATCCTGCGCTGCCGGGTTCACGATGTCGTTGGCACCAATCACCATGACCACATCGGTCTTGGGGAAGTCGTCGTTCAACTCATCCATCTCAAACACAATGTCATACGGCACCTTGGCTTCGGCCAACAAGACATTCATGTGCCCGGGCATGCGGCCCGCCACCGGGTGAATGCCGAACCGAATATTGACGCCCTTTTCACGCAAGAACTTGGTGATTTCAAACACCGTGTGCTGCGCTTGCGCGACCGCCATGCCATAGCCTGGCACAATCACCACGCTCTTGGCTTCGCGCAACAATTCAGCAGTTTCTAGTGCGTTGACGGGTACGACCTCACCCGCTGGCTGCACCGCGTCACCCGTCGGTTTGGGAGCCGCTGCCGCCGTGCCAAATCCGCCGGCGATGACACTGATGAAACTACGATTCATGGCGTTGCACATGATGTAAGACAGGATGGCGCCGCTGGAGCCCACGAGCGCACCCGTAACGATCAGCAAGTCATTGGAGAGCATGAAACCGGTTGCAGCGGCAGCCCAACCGGAATAACTGTTAAGCATGGAGACGACCACTGGCATGTCTGCGCCACCAATGGCCATGACCATGTGAATACCAAACAGCAAAGCGACAGCGGTCATGACCGCTAAAGGCAGCATGCCGTCGTCAATGGTGTGGGCGTTCATGAATTCACGACCAAACCAGATGACAACCAGCAGGCCGATCAGATTCAACCAGTGACGTCCCGGCAACAGCAAAGGGTTGCCACTGATGCGCCCCGACAGTTTGCAAAACGCGATGATCGAGCCAGAAAACGTGACAGCACCGATGAAGATGCCAATGTAAATTTCCATTTCGTGGATGGACTTGGCCGCACCTACAAATCCTTTGGAGGCTTCAGGATCCATAAACGTGGAAAAGCCCACCAACATAGCCGCCAAGCCCACCATGCTGTGCATCAGCGCCACCAACTCGGGCATTTGTGTCATCTGCACCGTGCGTGCGGCATACAAGCCAATACCGCCGCCGATCACCATGGCACCAATGATCCACGGGATGCCCGCGCTGGTCACCTGCGGCCCAAAGACCGTAGCCAACACGGCGATGGCCATGCCGACCATGCCGTAAAGATTGCCGCGCAACGCAGTTTGCTGATTCGACAAACCACCCAGGCTCAAGATGAAAAGTATCGTCGCCCCAATGTAGGAGACGGTTGCCAGTTCTGTAGTAAACATGAATGCCTCTCTTCTATTTTTATTTGCGGAACATGGCAAGCATGCGCTGGGTTACGGCGAAGCCGCCGAACATGTTGATGGCAGTGAGCACGATGCCTGCGCCTGCAACCCAGGTAATCAGACTGTCCGGCCGATTCACAGCGCCCGCAATCGGAGAGATTTGCACCAAGGCGCCGATGGCAATAATGCTGCTGATGGCGTTCGTAACGCTCATTAATGGCGTGTGCAACGCTGGCTTGACGTTCCACACCACCATGTAGCCCACAAAGCAAGCCAGCACAAAGACTGTGAAGTGACCCAAGAATGCGGGCGGTGCACTGGCACCCACCAGCCAGAACAAGGCGGCTGCGACGCCAAACATGATGGCCAGCTTGTTCCCCGCCATGGGCTCGCTGTCACCGCCGCCATGGCCGTGTGCAGCCTTCTTGGCAGCGGGAGCGGCAGCCGGTTTTGCCGCCGCTGGCGCTGTAGCGGCCGCGGGCAGTTTGGGCGCGGGCGCGGGCCAGGTAATGGCGCCATCCTTGGTAACCGTCAGGCCGCGAATGGCATCGTCTTCCATGTTGACGTTGATCACGCCATCCTTGGTCTTGCACAGCTCTTCGGTCAGGCGAAACAGGTTGGTTGCGTACAGCGTAGACGACTGTTTGGACAGGCGCGAGGCCAGGTCGGTGTAGCCCACGATGGTCACACCGTGTTTGACGACAGATTGGCCCGGCTCGGTCAGCTCACAGTTGCCGCCTTGCTCGGCGGCCATATCCACAATCACACTGCCTGGTTTCATGGACCGCACCATCTCGGCGGTAATCAATTTCGGGGCGGGTTTACCAGGAATCAGTGCGGTGGTAATGATGATGTCCACCTCCTTGGACTGCTTGGCGTACATATCGCGCTGGGCCTGCTGGAAGCCTTCGCTCATGACTTTGGCGTAGCCGCCGCCACCGCCGCCCTCTTCCTCATAGTCAACTTTGACAAATTCTCCGCCCAGTGAGGTAACCTGGTCTGCAACCTCCGCACGGGTGTCATTGGCACGTACGATGGCGCCCAGTCCCGCAGCGGTACCGATTGCGGCCAGGCCCGCGACACCAGCACCCGCAATAAAGACCTTGGCCGGCGGAACCTTGCCCGCGGCGGTGATTTGGCCGTTGAAGAAACGGCCAAAAGCATTGGCCGCTTCAATGACAGCGCGGTAGCCGGTGACACCCGCCATGGAAGTCAGAGCATCCATCTTCTGTGCGCGGCTGAGCATGCGCGGCAGCGCGTCAATAGCCAATACGGTTGCGTTCTTGGCCGTGAGTTGTTGCATCAATTCAGGGTTTTGCGCAGGCCAGATAAAGCTAATTAGGGTTCCGCCCTGGCGCATGCCTGCAACTTCCTCGCTGGAGGGTGCGCGCACTTTGAACACGATATCGGCCGCAGCCCACAGAGCCGCTGCGCCGTCGATGATTTCTGCACCTGCTGCGCGATACGCGTCATCGCTGAAGTTTGCCAAGTCGCCGGCACCGGACTGCACGGAGACCCGGAAACCCAACTTAATGAGCTTCTCCACCATATCCGGAACGGTTGCTACACGTTTTTCCCCAGGGAAGACCTCGCGCGGCACGCCTATGCACTGCGCCGCCCCTGTAGTTACACCAGCTTGCATGAAGAAACTCCTCAACGTAGTTTTTTGAGACGAACCGTACATCCTGCACCACGCACTGCAGGCGCAGAATGTAAGCAACCGGAAAGCTTAACTGAATTTGGCGCGGTCGCTGTCAGGGTAGACCATGATCTTCACCGATCGACGCTTGAGCCAGCGGCTCATCCTCCATAATGGGACATGGATAAACGCTGGAAACCCAACGTCACGGTCGCGGCGGTCATCGAGCACGATGGCCGCTTTCTACTCGTGGAGGAGCAAACCGCAGATGGCTTGCGCCTCAACAATCCGGCAGGCCACCTGGACTGCGGCGAAACGCCCGTCGAGGCCTGTTGCAGGGAGACGCTAGAAGAAACTGCGTACAGCTTTCAGCCGCGCGCCATTGTTGGGCTGTACTTCTCACGCCAACTACGCGCCACTGGCAGCGACACGACGTACCTGCGGTTTGCATTTTGTGGAGACTTGGGCGCGCTCGCCCCCCATCGCCCACTCGACGCCGGCATCGTCCGCACCCTGTGGATGACGCCTGCCGAAGTGCACGCGAGTGCAGAGCGTCACCGCAGCCCCATGGTGCTGCAATGCATAGAAGACTATTTGAAAGGCCAGCGATACCCGCTGGAGTTGGTCTACGCGGACAGCAGCCTGACTGCACCCACAGTATTGCTATGACTTTTATAGCTGTCTATGCTTATTTTTCGAGGGCCAGGCAGCAATTTGACGTAAAAGTCTCTCGCCGCCTGCCACCCACACACTGCAATTTATGCTTATTTTCCCGTACAAAGCTGATGTTGAATTGAATCGCTGGCCTATCTTGACGCTGGTCGTTTGCGTGGTTTGCACATGGATATTTGCTCGACAAGCGATGTCAGCGCATGCCCATACCCAGGCGCTGAGCAGCTATTGCAGCCAATTGGCGACCGATGAACGACTGGTCCTGGACTATCTAGATGTGCCGGCGGGAACCGATTACTGTGACGTTCTGACCCATTTGCGCAGCGCTTCGGATCGCGATGCAGAGATCCGCGAGATGGCCAAAAATTCGCGTCCCACTCCCTTCTATCAGAACCGCACGGACAGCGTCAATTACGTGTACAACGTTCTCACCGAGAGCTCGAAACGCTTCCTGCGCGCGGTACCCAACACATTGACCGACAGGCTCCACTTTGACCCCAACCACACAAGCCTTCTTGCTACGCTAACTTCAGCGTTTTCACACGCCGATGTATGGCACCTACTGTCCAATTTGGTGTTCTTTTTTGCATTTGCGGCCTCGGTAGAGGTGATCACGGGCTACCTCTACTACTTCGGGCTCTTTCTCCTTTCAGCCATTGGAACGGACTATGCATATGCCTACAGCGTGCGGGGGCTGGAGGTCGCTTTGCCGACCATTGGGTTGTCGGGCGTGGTAATGGCGATGATGGGCTTTTTGGCCGTCGTACAGCCAACCCTGCGTATACGATGCTTCTTTTGGTTTCTGCTATTTATTCGCCGGTTTGGCGTGCCAGCCGCCGCTATCGCGGCCCTTTATGTCATCGAAAACATTTACGACTATAAGCACCGCGACCCCGACGACGTGGTGAACTACGTGGCCCATATCAGTGGTGCCGCCATTGGCATTGCAATGGGCGGCATTTACCGCTTGAGAAACAGCGCGTACTTAGGAACTTTGCGCAGCTCCCAGTGAGCGACTAGGTAGCGATAGGAGACTTGCATCTACAGCTAACGCGTATGTCACACAACTGCCGCCGGGCCCTGGAACGTCCTAAATTGATAGCGCCTCATGCTCATTCCACGAGGGCTATGCCCTCATTTCATTAGAAGTCCACTCTACAAAACCCCGCGCCCTAAAATTGAGCCATGAGCAAGCAAAAATTGGCACGGGTGGTAGTGGGCCTCAGCGGTGGCGTGGATTCGGCGGTGACTGCCCACCTCTTGAAACAACAGGGGCACGAAGTCATCGGCATCTTCATGAAGAACTGGGAAGACGACGACCGCCCCGCCGGCGCGGACAACGATGACCCGGGCTATTGCACCTCCAACATCGACTTTGTGGATGCAGCCGCCGTAGCTGATGTCCTAGGCATCGAGATCGAGCACGTCAATTTTGCGGCAGAGTACAAGGATCGAGTATTTGCGGAATTCCTGCGCGAGTACCAAGCGGGTCGCACCCCCAACCCCGACATTTTGTGCAATGCCGAGATCAAGTTCAAAGCATTTCTGGACCATGCCATGCGACTGGGTGCGGAAAAAATCGCCACGGGGCATTACGCCCGTGTCCGCTGCGTCGCAGCCGACACAGTTGCCAACGCCCGCTACGAGTTGTTGAAGGGTCTGGACCCCTCCAAAGACCAAAGCTATTTTTTACACCGGCTTAATCAGGCCCAACTGTCCAAGGCCCTATTCCCCGTGGGCGAACTCCACAAAACCCAAGTGCGGCAAATTGCACAAGACATCGGTCTGCCCAACGCAAAGAAGAAGGATTCAACCGGTATATGCTTTATTGGCGAGCGCCCGTTCCGTGAGTTTTTGAACCGCTACATTGCCAAAGAGCCAGGCCCGATCCGCGATGCCAAAGGCCGCACGCTGGGCGAACACCAAGGCTTAAGCTTCTACACCTTGGGCCAGCGCCAGGGCTTGGGCATTGGCGGCATCAAAGCCAAAGGCGCGCAAAAAGGTGGCGGCGAGCACGCGCCGTGGTTTGTAGCCCGCAAAGACATGCAAACGAACACCCTATGGATCGTGCAAGGGCATGATCACCCGTGGCTTTTGTCGTCGAACTTGCAGGCACAGGATGTGAGTTGGATATCGGGCAGTGCACCGAAAAGTGCAAACGGTGGCACGAGCATGGCTGCCAAGACCCGTTACCGGCAGAGCGACGCGACCTGTCAGCTTTCAAACGCAAGTCTGCAATGTTTCACCCTGTACTTCAGCCAACCCCAATGGGCCGTTACGCCTGGACAGTCTGCTGTGCTGTATGACGGCGATGTGTGCCTGGGTGGCGGAGTCATTGCCTCCGCACTTGCCGATGGGTGAGTTTGGTTGCTTTTGGGGGGATTTTCCGCCCTATTTGGAGCGATACCGCATGCCACATGCCACGTAAACCGGGTGCTAACATCCATACCGTGTGTATGCACCCAGTTGTGCCCGAAACCCCTTTCTGGTGAGAAATGCTATGTTCCACGTACTCAGAAATCCTGATGGGACGATTCAATCGGTCTCCCGGCAGGAGCAGCTTGGCAGCGAAGCGCTAGAAGAAAACCATCCGGAGATTCAGCAGTTTTTTAAGTCAACTGGGCTGGACCCGGCTTTTGATGCTGCGGATGCCAATTTCGTGCGGGTTTTAGAGGACTTGATCGACACACTGATTCTCAAAAACATCATCCAACACACCGATTTGCCTGCCGCTGCCCAGAAGAAATTCATGGAGCGCAAAGGGCTTCGTAACCACATTCAAGGCGCCTTGAATTTGTTTGGAAGCGAAGACCGTATTCTTTAGTGCACGCGCGTGACAAAATCAGCACCTATGCCAGAACCCATGCCATCCAGCCCAAACCCCGGTACACCGGCCACGCGGCGCATTGGCGAACACAGCATTCGGTTCGATCCGCTACTCGATAGCGTTATCGCCATTGCGAAAATATTTGGCATCAACACCACGCTGGAAGCGCTTTCTGCTGGTTTGCCCCTGGAAGGCAATCGCATCACACCCGACTTGCTGCCCCGCGCTGCCGCGCGTGCCGGGCTGACCGCCAAGCTGGCCCGTCGGTCGCTGGATGCATTGCGCCCGGGTTTGCTGCCTGTCGTCCTGCTGTTAAAAGAAAACCAGGCATGTGTCTTGCTGGAATGGTTGCAATCGGGCGAAGCCCGCGTGCGGTTCCCGGAAAACGGCGAGTCGTCGGACGTGCTGACACGCGAAGAGCTGGAGAGCCTGTACGCGGGCGTGTCCTGCTTTATCCGGCCCATTTACAAATTTGACGCACGCACACCGGATTCTGGCGAGCTGAAATCACAGCATTGGTTTTGGAGTGTCGTAATACAAAACTGGCGTCTATACCGGGACAGCTTGTTGGCGGCGCTGCTGATCAACATATTTGCCCTGGTCATGCCTATGTTTTCCATGACGGTCTATGACCGCGTGGTGCCCAACCGGGCAGAAGAGACACTCTGGGTGCTGTCGATCGGCGTGTTCTTGATGATGGGCTTTGATACGCTGCTGCGCATATTGCGCGCCTACATCCTGGACACTGCGGGCAAGCGAATTGATGTGACCTTGTCTGCGCGCATCATGGAGCGGGTGCTAGGCCTTGGAATGGCGGACCGCCCCACCTCTGTGGGCTCATTTGCTGCAAACTTGCGGGCTTTTGAGGCAGTCCGTGAATTTGTAGCTTCGGCCACGATCACCACGTTGGTCGATATCCCCTTCGTTTTTGTCTTCTTTGTGGTTATCGCCTGGATCTCCCCGTGGTTGATCGTGCCGCCATTGTTTTGCATAGCGATCTTGATTCTGGCGTCGCTCGTGGTCCAGCAAAAGATGCAAGAACTGGTGGAGCTCACACAGCGCGCCACCTCGCAGCGCAATGCAACCCTGGTCGAGAGTCTGGTCGGCATCGAAACGGTCAAATTCATGGTTGCCGAGGGGATCTTTCAGCGCAAGTGGGAACAGTCGACTGTGTTTCTGGCGCAAAACGGCACCAAGCTCAAATTGCTTTCATCGACCATCATGAGCCTAGTTCAACTGCTGCAACAGTTTGTCTCGGTGGTCGTGGTGATCGTCGGCGTGTACTTGCTGGTGGACAACCAAATTAGCATGGGCGGCATCATTGCGGCATCAATGCTGGCAGGCCGAGCGATGGCGCCATTTGGTCAGGTGGCAGGCCTTTTGATGCAGTACCACAATGCCAAGAGTGGCCTCGCCTCGGTCGAAAAACACATGCAGACGCAACCCGAACGCGCAGACACGTCTGCTTTCGTGCATAGAAGCGGGTTTCAAGGATCGATCGAATTCAAAAACGTTAGCTTTACCTACCCCGGGCAGCAGCAAGCCGTGTTGCGCAATGTGTCATTCAAAATTCAGGCCGGGGAGAAGGTGGCCTTCATCGGGCGCGTCGGCTCCGGAAAGTCAACGATCCAACGCTTGGTGCTGGGCCTGTACCAGCCAACGGAAGGCGCAATCTTGATCGATGGCATCGATTTACGGCAAATTGATCCTGCCGAACTACGGCGCGCCGCCGGGTTCGTCTCGCAAGATGTCAGCTTATTTTTTGGCACGCTCAAAGAGAACATTGCCCTGGGTGCACCGTTTGCCGACGACCAAGATGTGATTGCAGCAGCCGAAGTGGCTGGCGTGACCGAATTTGCCAATCGCCACCCGCGTGGATTCGACATGCTCATTGGCGAGCGTGGCGAGTCGCTGTCGGGCGGTCAACGCCAAGCCGTCGGCATTGCCCGTGCGGTGCTGAATGATTCGCCAATTTTGTTGCTGGATGAGCCCAGCAGCGCAATGGATCACCAAAGCGAAGACCTCCTCAAAGCGAGACTGCAGCGCTTTTCAAAAGGTAAAACCGTGGTTCTGGTAACCCACCGGACGTCCCTGCTGGAGTTGATTGACCGATTGATCGTCATCGACAACGGCAAGGTCATGGCGGACGGGCCCAAAGCCCAAGTGGTGGAAGCCCTGCAAAGCGGCAGAGTCGGAAGGGCAGCGTAATGGCAACAGAAGCCAAACCCTCAAGCAAATTGGCAGCTGCATGGGATCGCTTTTACCAGCGGTGCTCCCTCGCAATCGACAAAATTGTGCGCGCGTTGGATGGTAAACACAACGAACTGGACAAAGACTTTGATGCCAATGCCGATTGGGCCATTGCCGAGCAGACCCCGCGCGGTGCACGCATATTGGTGTGGATCAGCGTTGTCGCCGTTCTCGTGCTGCTAGTGTGGTCCCATTTTGCGGTGCTCGACGAGGTCACCCGCGGTGAAGGCAAGGTCATTCCTTCACGGCAAGTGCAGGTTTTGCAGAGCCTTGATGGGGGTATCGTTTCGGAAATCCTTGTCAAAGAAGGGCAAACCGTCAAAATTGGCGACCTGATGCTGAAGGTTGACCCCACGCGCATGGTCTCGTCTCTGCGTGAGAACCGGTCCCAGTATTTGGCGCTGCTGGCCAAGGCGACCCGGCTGCGGGCGCTGGCAGAAGGTTCGCGGTTTCAGCCGCCAGACGAAGTCGTTGCGGATGCACCGGAGGTCGTTGAGCAAGAGCGTGCTTTGTATGAATCCCGTCGCGCCGAACTGGATGCCACGATGGGCGTTGCACGCCAACAAGCCTCGCAACGGTCACAAGAACTGATTTCCGTGCGCGCCCGGCGCGAACAAGCCTCCCAAAGCTACAACTTGACTGCCAAAGAACTGGAAATGACCCGCCCCCTGGCGAAGTCAGGCGCCATCTCTGACGTAGAGCTTTTGCGCCTGGAGCGTGATGTTGCACGTTACCGTGGCGAGCGTGACAGCGCGAACTCTGATATTCCGCGCCTGGAGGCTTCCGTATCCGAAGCTGCGCGAAAAATACAGGAAATTGAGCTGACGTTCCGCAACATTGCACGGTCAGAACTCAGCGAGACCAATGCAAAGCTCAGCGGCCTCATGGAAGGCAGCTCCGCCTTGGAAGACCGGGTGAAGCAAACCGAGATTCGCTCCCCGGTCAACGGAACCATCAAACAGTTGAAAGTGAACACCGTCGGTGGCGTCGTACAACCGGGCCGTGACCTGATTGAAGTGGTTCCTTCTGACGATGCACTGCTGCTGGAGGCAAGGGTCTTGCCCCGCGACATCGCGTTCTTGCACCCAGGCCAAAAAGCGCTAGTGAAGTTCACTGCATACGACTTTGCGACCTATGGTGGCTTGGAAGCAACCCTTGAGCTGATTAGTGCGGATACCGTCGTGGACGAAAAGGGTAATGCGTTCTTTGTGGTTCGCGTACGTACTCTATCCAGTAGTATTGGCCAACAAAAATTTCCTATTATTCCGGGCATGGTGGCAGAAGTTGACATCCTTACCGGAAAGAAGTCAGTACTAGCTTACTTGATGAAGCCGATATTGCGAGCCAGAGCAAAAGCGTTGACGGAACGATGAAGCGATCCCCAAATACCATTTTGGTCACGCACGACCAGGGCTTATTGGCCCATTGGAAAACGGCACTTGGTACCTCACGGCAAACAGTTACTCCGCAGATTGAAGGGTTTTTAGAGTTGAGGCCGCTTGGCCAGACGGTCGTATGGTTAGACCTTTCTATTTCCCGGAGACCAGACTGGTCAGCTGCCTCCTGGCTACCGACCCTGCAAAGTGATCATGTCCGCGTTATCGCTGCCAGCTCCAATCCCACTGACGAAGAAGGAATGGTTGCCCTGAATGCAGGTTGCTCTGCCTACTGCCACGCATTGTCTAACGCAGCCACGCTCAAACAGGTTCGAGAAGTGGTTCACGCCGGAAATGTGTGGATCGGCAAGAGCCTCATGCAAAGGATGCTGCGCAGTGTAAGCAGCGTGAAGCCCGCGCCGGTTGCTCCAGTTGAGGATTGGAGCGCTGGGCTCACCCTGCGAGAAGTTGAAGTAGCAACGCTCGCGGCCAACGGTGCGTCCAATCTGGCGATCGCATCCCAATGCAAGATTTCCGAAAGAACCGTCAAGGCCCACTTGAGCGCGGTCTTCGGTAAGCTCAATATCACGGACCGGCTGCAGTTGGCTCTGAGGGTTCACGGCATCCATTAGTGCCTGGTACTACCTGTACCCAAGGACAATAGGCCACTAAAGATAAGGCCCTTAAATTACTTAAACCTAGTGTTTTTGTATTCAAAGGACCTCCCATGGCTACCAGTCAGATCTCCGCGCAAGCGCGTGGCATTGTTGTTATCTTGCAAGGCAAAGCCTGGCTGATTGACGCGCAAGGTGAGAAAAGAGCTTTGGCCGTGGGGGACGAAGTCCAAGAAGGACAGCAAATCGTTACCGACGATGGAACGCGCCTGGAATTGGCCTTGCCCAATGGACAACCGCTGGTTGTCACTTCAGGGCGGGAGCTACTGATAGATGCCAATCTGCTGGGCACTGCCAGCACAGACAAATCCGAAGCATCGCTCAAAGATTTAAACAGCGGCACCGCAGAACTGACAAAAATTATCGCCTCTGGGGGCGACCTTTCAGAACAATTGGAGCCAACCGCCTTGGGCCTCACTGGTGGTGACGCAAGCGATTCGCACAACATCTTCCGCGTCATGCGCATTCTGGAGGATGTGGCACCTCTGGATATCACCAGGACCGACCAACCCGCGGATCAACCCCTGGATCAACCCGTCCAGTTGTTTGGCACTTCCGAGCCCGTAACGCCCAATGAAGTGCCTGAGACGCCTATTGTTGCAGTTGCGCCACCGGTGGCTCCGCCAGTGGCGCCCCCTCCTGCCCCTACACCAACCCCGGTGCCTCCCACTTCACCCCCCCCTGCAACACCACCGGCGAAGAGTGTGCCAGTTGCCAATGCAGACAGTGCTTCGATCAACGAAGATGCGACACCCAATGCAATCAGCGGATCTGTGCTGACAAACGACATTGTTGGTGCCGACAAGAACGCAAGCCCAGTCACCCCGGCTAACGTGACGTTGACGTACGGCACACTGGTTCTGAATGGCGACGGCACTTATACCTATACGCTCAACAATGCCAATCCAGCCGTCAACGCGCTCAATAACGGTCAGACACTGACAGAAACCTTTACCTACACACTGACCGATGGAGACGGGGACTCGACCACTTCAACCCTCACCCTCACCATCAATGGACGCACGGATACCCCCCCAACCATTGTTCCTGTCGATGGCAATGGTGCAGCAACCGGACAGGCAACCGTCAATGAAGTGGGATTGCTGACAGTAGGCAACACTAGTGAGACCGCTAACGGGACGATTACGGTAAAAGCGTCCGAAGGGTTAGATGCCGTCACCATCGGAGGCACAGTACTTACGGCTGCCGCGCTATCCACCCTGTCAGGCTCACCAGTCACTATCGACACCGGTGAAGGCAAACTAACCCTCACTGGCTTTGATGCAGCAACCGGCGCGCTCTCCTACAGCTATACGCTCAAAGCCGCTCTGTCACAACCCGGTGTAGCACTCAGTCTGGATGCGATTAGCCTGGAAGTGAAAGACCTCATCGGTACCACCAGTACAGGAACGCTAACCGTGCAGATTGTGGATGGCGTACCGAACGCCGTCGCGGATACAGCCACGATTGGCGAAGGCGCTGCGAGCACCGTCGCTGTAGCCAGCGGCGTGCTCTCCAATGACGTCCTGGGCGCAGACCTGGGCAAGACCGGCGGCGCCGTCGTCGGCGTCAAGGCCGGCAACAGTGGCACCGAGGTCACCACCGGTGTGGCCAGCAATATCACCGGAACCTTCGGTACCCTGACCTTGAGCGCCGATGGCTCCTACAAGTACGTGGCCAATGCCAATGCGGTCTCCGCCGCCGGCGGCACCGACAGCTTTACCTACACCATCGAAGACGGTGACGGTGACCGCTCCACCACGACCCTGACTTTCACCATCAAGGACAGTGGCCTGACCACCACGCCCGATGACCCCAACGGTGCAGCCGCCCCAGGCAATATCACCGTCAATGAGTTCGCCTTGGCCAGCGGCTCCAATGCCGCCAGCACCACCGAGACCGCAGCCGGCACCTTGAGTGCCTCTGGCGGCACCGGGCCCTATTCCTATGCCATCTCCGGCTCCGGCACCGGCAGCTTCGGCACCATGACCATTGGCGCCGGTGGCTCCTACTCCTACACCCTCACCAAGGCCACCACCGACTTGGTCGGCAACGAGACCGAGACCTTTACGTACACCGCCACCGATGCGCTGGGTAACACGGCCACCAATACCGTGACCGTCAATATCACGGACGATGTGCCCACCGCCAACGCCGATACCGCCACCATCACCGAGGGCACCACCAGCACCGTCGCTGTAGCCAGCGGCGTGCTCTCCAATGACGTCCTGGGCGCAGACCTGGGCAAGACCGGCGGCGCCGTCGTCGGCGTCAAGGCCGGCAACAGTGGCACCGAGGTCACCACCGGTGTGGCCAGCAATATCACCGGAACCTTCGGTACCCTGACCTTGAGCGCCGATGGCTCCTACAAGTACGTGGCCAATGCCAATGCGGTCTCCGCCGCCGGCGGCACCGACAGCTTTACCTACACCATCGAAGACGGTGACGGTGACCGCTCCACCACGACCCTGACTTTCACCATCAAGGACAGTGGCCTGACCACCACGCCCGATGACCCCAACGGTGCAGCCGCCCCAGGCAATATCACCGTCAATGAGTTCGCCTTGGCCAGCGGCTCCAATGCCGCCAGCACCACCGAGACCGCAGCCGGCACCTTGAGTGCCTCTGGCGGCACCGGGCCCTATTCCTATGCCATCTCCGGCTCCGGCACCGGCAGCTTCGGCACCATGACCATTGGCGCCGGTGGCTCCTACTCCTAC
>CAYXWW010000007.1:15712-18209 GCA_964468905.1 uncultured Rhodoferax sp.
GGGCAGCGGCACCGGCAGCTTCGGCACCATGACCATTGGCGCCGGTGGCTCCTACACCTACACACTCACCAAGGCCACCACTGATCTGGCCGCCACCGACGAAACGGAGACCTTTACCTATACGGCGACCGACTCCCTGGGTAACACCGCCACCAATACAGTGACCGTCAATATCCAAGACGATGTACCCACCGCAGTCGCCGACACCCGTACCGTCACCGAAGACGCCACCGGTATCACCGGCAATGTGGTCACCGGAACCAACGCCAGTGCCGATACCCTGGGTGCGGACTCCGCCACCGTCACCGGTGCACAGGTAGGCAATGCCGGCGCGGCCGAGATCACCGGCGGTGTGGCCACCAACCTAACAGGTACCTACGGAACACTGACCATCTCCTCCACCGGTGCCTACACCTATGTGACCAATGCGGCCGCACAGGCACTGAACGTGGGTGACAGCAAGAACGATGTGTTTAGCTACACGCTGAAGGATTCCGACGGAGACTTTAGTACCACCACCGTGACCATGACCGTCACCGGCGCCAATGACGCCCCAACCATCAACGCTGGCCAATCAGGCACCGTTTCTGAAGAAGGCCTTGCCAACGGCATTTCTGACTCTGGCACCACAGACGCGACCATCACCTCAGGGCAATTTACTGTCAGTGATATTGACAACACAGAGACCGTTACGTTGGGAATTCCAGGTGTCAGCCTGAAATCCGGCGGCAATGACATCACTTGGGCGCTATCCAACACCAACCACACGCTGACCGGGACTGCTGCTGGCCAAACGGTGATCACCATTGATATAGACAACACCGGCAAATACACCACCACCTTGCTCAAGGCGATTGACCATCCCTCTGGCAGTGGTCAAAACACGCAAAACATTCCAGTGACGGTTACCGTTTCAGACGGAAGCGCCAGCGCCACATCAACGCTCACCATCACCGTCGAAGACGATGCGCCTGTAGCATCTAATGTTGTTTCTTCTGTTACCCTGCCCAACGTCAACACCAACATCGAGCTCACACTGGATGTGTCCGGGTCTATGACTACAACCGACGGTGGCGGCGGCAAGACCCGCTTGCAGCTGATGAAAGATTCCATCAACGGGGTTGGCGGGACCCCTGGATTGCTGGATGGATATGACAACCTGGGCGATGTTCGGGTCCGCATTGTTACTTTTTCAGGTACCGCTGCTCCGCAAGGTACTGCATGGGTAACGGTTGCACAAGCCAAACTCATCGTTGCCGGTTTGGGTGCCGGAGGCTCAACAAACTACGACGCAGCCATTAGCACGGCACAAACAGCCTTTGACAGCCCCGGCAAGATTCCTGGAGCGCAAAACGTATCGTACTTCCTGTCAGATGGAGAACCCAACCCTGCTTCATCCCGAATTGATCCTCCCGAAGAGACGACCTGGACCAACTTCCTCGCCAACAATGATGTCATTAGCTTTGCATTCGGCATGGGAACTGGTGCAACGCAAGGCGCACTTGACCCGATAGCCTACAACGGCCTCACGGGGACGAACACGAACGGAATTGTTGTCTCAGACATTACACAGTTGCCACCGATTCTGCGTGACAGTGTGGTTGCACCAACCACGGGCAATATTGTCAGTGGCGGCCTCGGTGGTTCCGTTGGTTTTGGCGCTGATGGCGGTTTCCTCACCACCTTCACCATTGACGGAACCACTTACAAATACGACCCCAAAGCATTGGGCGGAACCGGCAACGTAACCCGAACCGTAGGGTCCGGCGCATTTACGTTTGACACAACCAACAATACCTTGACGGTCAATACCGCTACTGGCGGCAAGATCGTTGTCAACCTCGATACGGGCGACTACACCTACACGCCGTCCCCAACCACCAGCGTGGCAAAGGTAGAAAACTTCAGCTACACCGTGGTAGACAAGGACGGTGACAGCGCCAATGCCATCCTGACTATCAACGTCAACCCGCCCTTGGCAACTGCTAATGTGGCAAGTCATGTGTCGTCCATCACCAATCCTTCGGCACTGGAAGGTGCCACGTTGACGTATACCGTAAACCTGGACGTCATGACCAGCCAGTCTACGACTTTCAGCTACGCGCTGGGCGGCGGTAGTGCTGTGGCAGCGGACTATTCCAACCTACAGTTCAGCAACGGAGTGACCCTAAGCAATGGCGTACTCACTGTGCCCGCAGGCGTGATCAGCTTCACGGTGAAAGTCGACGCAGCCAACGATGGAGTCGTGGAAGTCGCCGAAACGCTTCCCTTGACCATTGGCCAGGTGACGGGCATTGGAACCATTGCCGTCGGCACCCAGCCAACAATCTCTGTCAATGACGTAACGGTCAATGAAGCAGCAGGCACCGCCACGTTCACCGTGTCACTGTCTTCTGCATCCAACCAGGCAATTTCGGTAAGCTACAGCACCGCAAACGGCATAGCGACTTCCGGGTCAGACTACACCGCCATTGGCGCCACCACGCTGAACTTTGCT
>CAYXWW010000007.1:18309-25249 GCA_964468905.1 uncultured Rhodoferax sp.
CCGGTACGATTTCCGGCAACATCGTTCCATCGATTTCGATCAATGACGTCACAGTTAATGAATCAGCGGGTACTGCCACGTTCACCGTGTCGTTGTCTTCAGCATCTAGCCAGGCAATCTCGGTAAGCTACAGCACAGCAAACGGCACAGCGACTTCCGGGTCAGACTACACCGCCATTGGCGCCACCACGCTGAACTTTGCTGCAGGTCAAACTACCAAGACCGTCACGGTATCCATTTCCAACGACACGATCTATGAAGGCGGTACCGGCGAAACCTTCTTCGTCAACCTGACGACTCCGGTCAATGCCACCATTGCCGACAACCAAGGCCTTGGCACCATCACCGACAACGATCCTGTGCCGACGGTCACCAGCGTCACCAGCCCAACCGTCGCAGAAGGTGCAAACCTGGTCTACGCGGTAACCCTGTCCAACGGATCAGCAACCTCAACGACTCTGCCTTTCACTTTGGGTGGCGGTACTGCCAGCGCGGCTGACTACGGTGCAGCGAGCTACAGCAATGGTGTTACGGTGTCGGGTACGAACCTGATCATTCCTGCTGGCGTAACTACCTTTAACGTGACCGTGCCAGCCAGCCCTGATGCCATCAATGAGTCCGGTGAGACTGTGCCGTTGACCGTGGGTGGCATTACCGGTACCGGTACGATTTCCGGCAACATCGTTCCATCGATTTCGATCAATGACGTCACAGTCAATGAAGCAGCGGGTACTGCCACGTTCTCTGTGTCGCTGTCTTCAGCGTCTAGCCAGGCAATCTCGGTGAACTACAGCACTGCAAACGGCACAGCTACTTCCGGATCTGACTACACCGCCATTGGCGCCACCACGCTGAACTTTGCTGCGGGTGAAACGAGTAAAACCGTTACAGTGTCCATTGCAGACGACGCAGTGAACGAAGGCGGTACCGGCGAAACCTTCTTCGTCAACTTGACGACTCCGGTCAATGCCACCATTGCCGACAACCAGGGCAAAGGGACCATTACGGATAACGAAGCGGCAGTGACAGTTACTAGCATCACCAGCCCGACAGTGGCTGAGGGCACGAGCTTGGTCTACGCGGTGACGCTGTCCAGTACAACTGGCGTAACCACTTCGATACCTTTCACACTGGGTGGAGGTACTGCCACAGCGGCTGACTATGGAACGGCAAGCTACAGCAACGGCGTGACTCGGTCCGGCACAAACTTGATAATTCCCGCTGGCGTAAGCAGCTTCAACGTCATTTTGCCTGCGCTCACCGATGCCTTGACTGAGCCCGGCGAGACCGTGCCATTGACCATTGGCGGTGTAACTGGCGTAGGGACTATCGCGGGAACGGATCCAACGATCTCCATCGGTGACATCTCTGTCAACGAAGGAGCCGGCACTGCCACCTTTACCGTGTCGCTGTCTGCTGCTTCGACCAAGGTGATTGATGTGAACTACAGTAGCAGCAATGGCACAGCAACCGCAGGCTCAGATTTCGGAGCCGTTGCGTCGACCCGCCTGACCTTCGCCGCCGGCGAAACGAGCAAAACCATCACGGTCAGCATCATCAACGATCCTGCTATTGAAGGGAACGAAACCTTCAACATCAACTTGGCAAGCCCGGTCAATGCCACGATCGCAAAGGCTACCGGAGTAGGCACCATTATTGACAATGCAGCAGCGCCCTTCGCGGCACCTGTGGCAGCGCCCATGATGGCGATGGCTGTTGCGCCAGGCGGATTTGCTGACGACGACGAGGCGGTCAAAGTCAATGAAGATACAACACTGAAGGGCAGTGTTTTGACAGGCACCTCCAGCGCAAATGGAACCGTGACCGTCAGCAGCTACCTTGTTGCGGGAAATTCCTATGTTTTCAAGGCTGGAGAAACTGCAACCCTCGCGGGCGTCGGCACACTGGTCATTGCAGCCGATGGCAATTACACGTTTGTGCCAGACGCCAATTACAGTGGTTCAGTTCCGGTAGTCACGTACACTGTGACAGACGGGTCCGACAGCGATACTTCCACGTTGAGTATTGCAATCAATCCTATCAATGATGCGCCGATAGCAGTGCACGATACGGCAACTACGATGGTGGGCGCATCGCCTTTGACTATCGCGTCTTCTACGCTACTGATCAATGACAGCGATCCAGATGGCGATCCACTGACACTCTTCTCAGTGCAAGGCGCCAACCACGGAAGTGTTGCCATGGTAGGAAGCGACGTGATATTTACGCCTACTGCAGGCTACGCCGGCGCAGCCTCTTTCAACTACACCGTCAGCGACGGCCATGGCGCCACGTCCACAACCACGGTAGATATCACGGTGAATGGCGCTCCTGTGGCAGCTGCAGACTCAGTCACAGGAACCGCTAACAAGCCACTGACGATCGCGTCCGATACGCTGCTCAGCAATGACACCGATCCAAACGGTGACCCATTGACAATCAGTTCTGTCCTCGACGCAACGCATGGGACCGTTGCTTTGGTTGGCGGCAGCGTGGTGTTTACACCGACTAAGGACTATGTCGGAGATGCGTCATTCAGCTACACCATCAGCGATGGTCATGGTGGTACGGCCTCAGCCACAGTCAGTGTGACCATTGCTGCCGATCTGTTGAAGTCCGGGTCAACTCCCATCCCGTAAAACAGCAGTGCGAAAGGAGCCCGCCTAACCCGCGGGCTCGTGGACTGCCGGGCCAGTCGCGCCGTCAAAGCCGATCGCGCTCAGCGCTTTCCAATCGGCGTCACTGGTGACGCCTTCGGCAATGACCATGAGGCCAATGCTATGGGCGATCGTGGACAGCCCTTTGAGGAAGGCCTGATTGCCAACGCTATCGGACAGCCCGCGAACAAAGCTTCCATCAACCTTGATGTAGTCGAGTCCAAGGTCGTGCAGCCGCCCGATTTCGCTGAATTGGCGGCCAAAGTGCTCCAGTCCCACCTTGCAGCCCACGCCGCGCAGATCAACACACAATGCCTTGAAAGCATCAAAATGCGACAGCACGCCCG
The DNA here is from genome assembly GCA_964468905.1 of uncultured Rhodoferax sp. Lineage (GTDB taxonomy): Bacteria > Pseudomonadota > Gammaproteobacteria > Burkholderiales > Burkholderiaceae_C > Allorhodoferax. Next base: position 21,314 of record CAYXWW010000007.1, read on the forward strand.
ATTCGGCAACTTCCAGCCACAGGCGCGCACTACCAGTGCGACGCTTCAGCAGCTTTTGCAGTTCTGTCCTGAATTCTGGCAATTGGATCGAACTAGCCGACAAATTGATTGCGAGTCCTGTGAGCTGCGGCGTAGATTCGAGTTGATCTAAGCCCAAGGCAACCGCAGCCAAATCAAGTTGCGGGGTCAACTTCAAGCGCTCTGCTACTGGTAAAAACCGTCCTGCGGGTTGCCACTCGCCGCGTTCGTCAAACATCAAGCGCAACGGGCATTCTCGATGCAGCAGCTCTCCTTGCAGCGACATCACTGGGAATGAGACCAAACGCACCCATTTGTGCTCCAGTGCCTTGTGAATCAGTTTGGACCAGTCATCCGCGGTCCTTGGAGCGTCGTCAGCCACATGCAAATCAATGACTTTCATGCCACTGCGACCGTTGGCCTCTACGGCCGCGAGTGCCATATCGACTTGCGCCAGAATGGTTTCAGTCTCCAGACCCGGGGGGAAATGTCCGCAGCCCAACCAGGTGCTAGGGCGTTCTTGAAGATAGGCCGCCGCCTCGCTCGTCAGCTCCTGAAATAACTGCTCGGCGACCTCCTGCGGAGCCTCTAGCTCAGGTACCAGCATCGCAAAATCTGCGCCGTTGAGGCGCGCTGCCAAAGCATCAGGGTAGCGCAATGCAATCGACTTCAAACCGCGACCGTATGCTTGCAATAGTTCATCGGTATCCTTTCGCCCCAGAAGCTGGTTGACGGCGGAAAGGTTGGCCAGCCGGGCAATGAACACAGCGCCACCAGAGGCGTGCTCAGCTTGTACGGTGTCACGCAAACGCGCCATGAAATTGTTGCGATTGGCCAGTCCTGTCAATGGATCGCAATTGGCTTCCCGGCGAACACCATCAAGCCGTTGGGCCTCATCATCAAACATTGTCTTGAGCCGTGCCACGGTAGCATTCATGGCACGCGCCAGCTTTTTGAGCTCAGGCACGGAAGGCTCGTCCATTGTAACAAACCGCCGCTCGGTAATTGCCTGCGCTTGGTCAATCACAGCGTTGAGCGGGCGACGTAACCGGCGCAACACCAAGGTACTCATGTATCCACCCACCAGGCCCGCCAATGACAACGCCATCACCATCTCCTGGGCACTCTTCCACAAAGCGGCATACGCAAAGCGGCTTTGACTGATCAACGTTACGGTCCCCACCTGTTTCCAGCCACTGGATATTTGTGCCTGACCCGCTTGGGCATGGATAGGCAGTAGTTGCGCAAACCAGCGAGGAGCACCAAGGTCAGAATCGCTGCCCAAGCGCTCTGCCATGGTCTTGCCTTGCGGATCGGTCACACGCACTAATTCGTAGTGACCGCCATCAAAGAGCGAGGCCACAACCAACTCAACCGTTATGGCATCGGGATTGCTTTGGCTAAGTGACAACGCAAGCGCGGTCGCATTGTCCGTGTTTTTGATCGAGAGTTGCGACTCGAGGTACGCGCGGGCACTGAACATGGAAACCAACAGGCTTCCAGCCAGTGCGATCAAGGTACTTGCGATGATTGCGAGCCACAGTTGGCGAAACATTGACATATTCAATTTCCTAAAATGGACTTCGGGATCATTCAAACCCCTCTGCACGTGCACGCTTCAAAAGGTCTTCCCAACGCGACAGTCGACCGGTTCCTGCGACCGGCGTCGCGTCTTTTCCGGAAACGCCGGTAAAGATTCCTTCGCTATTGAAACTAAAGACGGGAACCAAGTCGGGTCGGCGCGATGCCAGACGAATATCAGCAATCAAATTATCCAAAACCATCGGTTCTGACTCTGGTCGCGCGTAATACGCTAAGACCATGTGTGCTTGCAACGCTGCGCTGTCCGATGTGCCAGTTTTGGCCCTCACATATATGAGACGCAGCTTGCTGGCGTCAACGCCCATTTCCTTTAACGTGAAATACTTGGCAATGACAAAGTCTTCACAATCGCCAGAGCCTTTGCCAATCGTTTCCAGCGGCGTTGCCCAATAATCATCTTGGCCCCAGACCACCATGTCGTCACCAAACACGATCTGTCGATTAAAAAAATCATTGGCACGCTTCAATCGGTCTGCGTCTGCAATATTCCGACCCGCGTGGACCAATCCCTGCCATGCATTGAACCTTACGGTTACGCCCGCTCCCCAGCGTTGCGTAAGCAAGACAGCCATCCGATCAAAATCTGCCCCGCCATAGGCCACCTGCCCAAACCAAAAAATCCCCACGAGCGACAATAAACCACCCCACGCGGAACAGAACTGGCGAAACTTATGTGGCTTGATCAACACGAGAACAGTTTGCCTTCTAAGTTAGGGCTAAGTTACCTACCAACCGAACAATACATCGACAATCTGTTGTAACAAAATGTGTATTCTTTCACACAACATCAATTTATTGATAGCACAATGGGCCCGTAACATCAGGGCAAGCGCGATTTCAAGGAAAATACTGCGGGGCGCAGTACGTCGTATGACACCGCCTTGATCTTGACCAGCCATTTCATGGGCTGGACAAAACACACTTGAAAGAAATAGGAAACTCTCGTTGGGTATGAACAAGCTAACCTCTATCAGCTACGCCGTCCTGATTGCCACCACCATGTCTAGCCCATGGGCTATGGCAGACCAGCTGCCTGCTACGCTAAAAGATGCGGCTGAGAAAGCAATTCTGCAAAACCCTGAGGTCAAGCTGCGTTTTCACAACCTCGAAGCCGCAAAATCGGAACGCAAAGTTGCCGAAGGTGGCTGGCTTCCGCGTGTTGACCTTGAGGTGGCCAGTGGCTCCTACCAGACCAAGACACCCGCACTGGCTTCCACACTGAACTACAACGGAAACCGTGCAAGCATTCAATTGCGGCAAACCCTTTTTGATGGATTCGCGACATTGCACGAGACGCGACGTTTAAGTTACGCTGAGCAAGCAGCCTATTTTGAGTTGCAATCCGCCAGCAACCAGACCGCACTCGAAGTGGCCCGTGCCTATATGGATGTCCTGCGCTACCGTGAACTGCTACAGCTTGCAGCCAACAACTTTACGACCCACCAGGAAGTTCATGACCGTTTAAGCCAAAAGGTTGTGGCGGGTGTTGGCCGAAAAGTCGATCTGGAGCAAGCCTCGGGACGCTTGGCACTAGCCGAGTCCAATTGGCTAACTGAAAGTAGCAACCTCCACGATGTATCCGCTCGCTATCAGCGGCTGGTCGGCGTAATCCCCGCACCAACGCTTTCTGCCGTTGAACCCATGGGCGTGTTCCTGAAGCCTGGCATCGGATTTCAAATTGAATCGATTCGCAGCAACCCAGATTTTCAGGCAGCAGTGGCAACCCTGCGTAGCTATCGATCCGACAGCGAAGTGCGCCGTTCCGCCTACTTACCCACGGTTGAATTGCGCGCGCGTCAAAGCGTAGAAACCAATCAAAGCGGCACTACAGGCGACTATAGGGACTCAGGTTTGGAAGTGGTTTTGAGCTACAACTTGTATCGCGGCGGATCGGACAAAGCGCGCGTGAATCAATCCGTTGCAAAACTGGGCAGCGCCTACGATTTGCGCGACAAAGCTTGTCGCGATACTTGGCAGACTGGCGAAATTGCGGCCAACGATTCGGTGCGTTTGGCATCGCAGATCAAGCTGTTGGCGCAGCACGAATTGTCCACCTCTAAGGCACGCCAAGCCTATCAGCAGCAATTCGACATTGGCCAGCGCTCACTGCTGGACTTGCTGGATACTGAGAACGAGTTGTACCAAGCACGCCGTGCGCTGGCCAATGCGGAATACGACCTTCAGTTGGCAACCGTTCGTGTTCTGGCAGCATCTGGAACGCTATTGAGCAGCTTGAAGTTACAACCAATGTCCATTGAATTGCCTTCCGCGTCAGGCAACTCGGGCAATGACGACGAACTATTGCTTTGCAATAGC
>CAYXWW010000007.1:25259-51664 GCA_964468905.1 uncultured Rhodoferax sp.
GTTACCGGCCGCGGCTACCCTCGATCGGGCGTTCAATTCACGGCCTGTTTCTATCCCTCCCGACCCGGTCAAACCAGTGGCAGCGCCTGTCGCTCCTGTTGTCGCGCCGATTCCAATCACTACTGACGTTTGCACCAAATTGCCCAAAGCAGTCGATAACTGGTTGGGTGCTTGGAATCGCAAGGCCGTTGGTAGCTACCTCGCATCGTATTCCAACAACTTCGTGCCAGCAAAAGGCATGAATCGCAAACAGTGGGAAGCCATGCGCGTGGACCGCATCAATAGGCAAGGTGACATTCAAATCTCGATCGACAAAGCGGTACCAGTGCGCTGCGATGGCAAGACTGCAGAAGTTAGCTTCGCTCAAGAGTTTGGTTCATCTGTCTACAAAGACAAAGTCCAAAAGACGCTGTCGCTTGAGTACATTCAAGACGCTTGGAAAATTACACGTGAGACCGTGACCAAGGGCCGCAGCTACTGATCAAGTGTCCGCTTAGCGCAGTGCCACAAACGCGCTAAGCAACCCAATTAAGAGCGGCTGGTGCACCATGTACCAGCCCAGGCTTCTGCGCCCCAGCCACGCCAGAGCCTGCACCCACTGAGTGCCTTTCACACTGGACAGTCTTGCCAACCAACCACTGGCAAGCAAGAATTGACCAGTTGCCATACCCCACCACATGACACCAAGCCATGGCAATAATGGCACATAGTCCTCCGTTATCGGCTTGTGGCTGATGAACCCCAACCAATTCAAAACTTTGCTATCCCACACCGGAGACAGCGCCCACTCTGCATGAAGATGGGGCGCAATGAAAGCCAGGGCGATGGCACCCAAACCACCCAACCACAGCCAGACACCCCAACTGGCCGTAGCGCGGCACACCAACAGCATCAAAGCGATGCCATGGAGAACGCCGAAATAAATCCAGCTCTGTGGAAACATGAAAGAAGACCCCACACTGACAGCCAGGGCGCACCCGGCTATGGGAAGCCAGCGACGCCAAAAGCGCATCCACGTTTGCCCTGACTGCACGGCCATTGCTTGGCCAAGACCTGCACAAAAAAGAAACAGGCTGAGAATACAAATCCGCTGGACCGTCCATACGGGCGCGCGATGAAAGTCCTGGTGAATCAGTCCGAAGTGGTTGAGATCGAAAGCAAAATGAAATCCAGTCATCCACACGATGGCAATTCCGCGCAATGCATCGAGCAGCAAATTTCTATCAACCACGGGGGCCGAACGCGCGCGTCGCATTACTTGCTCAATGGCGGCATGTCCAACGTCATGCTTGCGGGCGCTTCCATACTGGTGGCAAGCACTGCCCGTCGGGTCGCCACAGACTGCAAGACCAGATTACCGTCGACCGCGGAGCCCACACGATAGGGTTTAGCTGCCTTGCCGTCTATTGCAATGAGCGCGGCCCCACCACTCTGCTTGTCTGCCAGCACTCCAACTAAGGCGTAAACAGCCTGCGCGGGTACCGCTTCAGGCCCACGGGTAGCAACCACCCCACCACCCAACGCCCGCGCAACAGCGAGGGGATCCAAAGCAGCTTGGCCAAACGGTGCGCCAGTCGTCGCAGTCGCTACACTGTTGGTGTCTGTACTCTTCAAGACCCAATAGGTGCCACTGAGCGCTGCCAACATTGCCAGCGTAAAAGTTGCTACCCGAGTCCCCCAAAGGTGGAAAGCGTTTGTATGCATCATCCGATTATCATTGAGCCGACCATGAAAATTCAATTGACTTCAACTACACCAAGACCTTCCCGCTACAAACAAGCGGACGGATTTACGCTTATCGAGTTAATGGTTGTCTTGGTCATTATTGGGGTGTTGGCCGCGCTGATCGTGCCAAACGTCCTCGATCGTGCGGACGATGCCCGCAGCACTGCTGCAAAAACTGACGTGAACAACCTCATGCAGGCCCTCAAACTGTATAAGTTGGACAACCAACGGTATCCGACCAGCGCACAAGGGTTACAGGCGCTCTTGGTCAAGCCGACCGACGGACCCATTCCCGGCAACTGGAAGCACTACCTCGACAAATTACCCAATGACCCCTGGGGGCGCGCTTACCAATTTCTCAACCCTGGGGTAAAGGGTGAAGTCGACGTTTTCTCGTTCGGCGCAGACGGCCAACCCGGCGGTGAAGGCAAGAATGCGGACGTTGGAAGCTGGGACTAGCGTTCGCAGCACGGGCTTCACCCTATTGGAGCTCTTGGTTGTGGTCGCCATCATGGCAATCGCGACTGCAGGTGTTGGTTTTGCGCTGCGGGATTCCTCTCAGTCCCAACTCGAACGGGATGCACAACGCCTCGTTGCACTTTTGGAGTCGGCACGTGCCCAGTCCCGCATGAGCGCCAACCCCATCGTGTGGCGGGTGACAGATGGCGGTTTCGCATTTGAAGGCAATGGCAACAGCATGCCGTCAAACTGGCTTGACACTGACATCCGCGCGGCAAACACGCGGGCTATTGCACTGGGCCCGGAACCCATTATTGGACCACAGCGCATCGTATTGCAAACCGCGTCGCAACCTGTGCGCACGCTCATCGTCGCAACCGATGGGGTGCGCCCGTTCGCCATACTGAGTGATGTCGAGACATCCGTCGGCAAGCCATGAGCAAGCACTGTAGGCCCCCACAAGGCTCGTCAGGCTTCACGTTGATCGAGGTTTTGGTCGCCCTTGGCATCGTGGCCATTGCATTGGCAGCCGGTGTGCGTTCTTCTGCCGCGCTCACCCAAAATGCAGAACGACAATCCGACATCCTCTTGGCGCAAATATGTGCTGAAAACGCGTTGGTTGCGGTTCGTTTGTCCAAGCAAATGCCGCCAATCGGTGACAACACCTACCAATGCGAACAAGCAGGCCACAGCATGGACGTGACGCTGTCCGTACGCCCAACTCCGAATCCCAATTTTCTCCGCATCGAAGCCCGGGTAACAGAGCGCAGCAGTCCTCTGCTAGCCCTGTCTACGGTGGTAGGCAGATACTAGTCCGCCTAGGGCCTCAACAAAGCCCACGTACCCTTGGGCCAGATGGTCGCACCCCAGTCAACAAGACGATTAAGCGTCGAAGCAGTAAGGTAACCCCTGAGCTTCAGTGTTCTGATACGGTCGTAGTAGGCGTCAGCCTGGTACCCTCGCTCAGGGAGATCGTAGGAATTCGCCACGTTAAATGTCGCCACATAGTCGACCGTCTCGAAATTCGAAGCATCCAGATGCGCTGCGTCGTTGACCGTGCGCCGGGACCATTGGCTTGGCGTGTACCGCTCAACAGTTCCCAGGAAGGCCAGTGCCAGTACTTCTTGCAATTGCTTGCGATCGGCAAGCGTCAGTTGACCTGCGGCTTCTGCTTCATCCATGAAAGGCACATCAAGACCCATGCCAATCTGCCGCTGCATAAAGCCACAGGTACATCCCGCGAAGTAGTTCGGTGCCCAATCCGTTGGTCGGGTCTGATAGAGCCAAATAACGGACCAGGCCCAGCGATAAGGATGCATTGGCCCGTCACTATAAAAGCCCGTGCCGCCGCGGTGCATGCCACCCAAATGTTGTGGGTGATAGTTCCAATCAATCCCTTGCGCGCCTGACCGCCAACCACCATTGACGATTTGTTCGAGTGAGTACCAGGCGGTAGTCAGATACTCGCCGGGCTTGGAGAATACAAAATTGGCTCCGCCAGGATAGATGGCCTTTTCGTAGTCCGGGCCACTGGGCCCCATGAAGTGCGGCGCTAGCTCAAACAAGGTTCGATGGGGCATGGGCCAGCTGCGATGATTGGCAGGAATTCCGCGCGTGGGTGAGCCGGTGTTGACTGTACCCTTGACCGGATCAGTGACCGTTTCAGCCACATTCAATCCGGATCGGCTGCTGATCTCTTCGAGCTTGTATTTCTTCATCAGCTCCCACATGCGGATCGCGTACCAGGCGTTAAATGCAAGCGCTTGCCGTGAACGGGCAACCGGGTCTGATGGACTAAACGGGTTGCCGGGCATTCCAGGATTGGCATTCGGCCATTTTGATGTTCCCCATCGGTGGACGAGGAAGAGCCCGTGGTTACGAAAGAACGGTTCGGTCGTTGACTCCATACCGGTAAAGCGATAGCTTTCCAGCCACTGCGTTGCCACCTTCAGCATATCCAGCGGATTTTGCTGGTTGTCCGGCGGCGCAGTGTTGCCTGCAAACGGAACCACCTTGCTCGGATCGCTCACCATATCCTCTAGCGCCAAGGTGGGCAACCAGGCATTCCAATCCACAAGCTGGATCGCCTGCGGCGTTTCACGCGGATTCAGAAAACCAGTGGCCCCCAACTTGGCTGCATCGTAGCTGCCACCCGTAAACATAGTCGCTTTCATCTGGCTATCACTCTCCAGCACGGCACCCAGTCCCGCTCCGGCCGACCACAGCTCGACCGGTTTGGAATCGAGCCCCGGCCCCGGCTGATAAGGCGGGTTCCATGGACGCCCGGCTTGCGCAATCGCTGTTCCACTCGGTAATTTGGCATCGAGCGATCGGATGTACGACGCAATCTGCTTGCCCTGCGTCGCGGTCAGCCCATGGAAGACCGACCGGACTTCAATCGACTTATTGGAGTAATTGAAATATTTGAGGTCGTAAGCGTCCCGCGCATGGCAACTCCCGCATTTGCCATTGATCGCGTGGCGGCTGTTGCTAAAACCTAAGTCGGTCAGCGGAGCGGTTTCCCACAGTGCCTTGCCGGCGGCAATATCGGCGGGCGTATTCAGTGGTGGGGTCCAAGTATCCGGGTTCTCATCGACAAACGTGCCAGGAGGAATCGTGGACACGCCACTGGCATTTTGCAAGTCAAATGCCAGCACTCGCCACCCGCTGGATACGCCGTCGGTCGCATCAAAACGGAACTCAAGTGTGTTGTTCCCAGTCTGAATACCGGGCGCACCCAAAGCAGAAACCTGCACCGTAAAGCGCACCGTGGAATACGTCCCGTTGAGGCAACCATAGGCCTGTTCATGTGCATTGCAGGTCACTGTCTGGTTGCTCAAGCCCAGCCACGGCCCACCGTTCAAACGCACGCTTCCCTTGGAGCCAGGACGAACCGAGCCATTGAATTTCATTGCGAATTCGCCATCCTCCCGCCAAGCGAGGCGATGGGCTTTGACTGACAGCTTGGTTGCGGATGTACTAGAAACCGGCACGACCGCAGCGACAGTGGTCCCTGGCGCGCCAAGGATCTCCAATGGCATTGAAACCGTACTACTTGGTGTTGGTGTTGGTGTTGGACTAGGCGTAGGGACTGGGCTTGGTGGTACGGTTACAGCAGGCGTACCTGCAGCGGCTGCGGCTGTACTGACTTGCAGAACCGCGCTCGGTGCCGAAAGGTTGCCCGTTGCATCCACCGCCCGCACGGTTATGGCGTAGCTCGTGCCGGCAGTGAGCGAAGTCAGAACAATCGACGTTTGGGCAGTGCTCGCTATGAGAGTGGTCCCTTGGTAAACGTCGTAGCGCACTACACCCGTGTTGTCGCTACTGGGTGCCCAGCTAATACCCAACGAGTTGGGGCCGCTGGCATTGAGAATCAGCGCTGATGGCACGCTCGGTGCCGTACTGTCCAATGTCGTGCCGGCTGCCTGTGTACGCACATTGATTTCCACACTAAACGCCGATGCATTACCAGCCGCATCCATCGCGCGCACGCTATAGACGTAGGCTCGGCCCGCTACCAATGCCGTGTCGGAAAAGGTTGTTTTGTTGGCCGGGATCACCTGGATGCGAATGCCATCGCGCCAAACTTCATAGGCCAAAACACCCACGTTGTCTGTACTGCCCAACCATCCGATGGAGATGCTGTCTGCCGTGCTGCCTGCAATTGCCAGACCGCCAGGAGTAGAAGGCACGCTGGCGTCCGTTGGGCTGGCACTGGCAGTAGTGGCTACGACTGTGGTGGTTGAAGCAAACGGGGTGGGTGGCGACGTCGGCGCACTTCCTGCCCCCGTACTACTACCGCCACCGCAGGCAACCAAGACCAGCACGCTACTGCACGCACATACATAGGAGACTATCTTCATAGGACCAACCGAGAGGTGTACCCATTTCTGCGACAAAAACAGACCGCGCCCATAGTGGGCAAAATAGCCTGCATGATCCTAAATTGGGATTAGGATTGGATTCGGGATTCAACATGGGATTGGAACAGCATTCCAAAAACTCGGGCTTGGAGATTTGCAACAATTTGTAGCACCTCAAAAAGGCATCGACAATCGCAGCAAGCTATCCTTTTTCGAAATTTCCGATTTGTTTCGGGTGGCGATGGCTTCTTGGCAACACCTGGCAGCGTGGCCACTACGGATTATTTTTTGCATACAAAGAAACCTATTCATCCGGCTGATGCGCGAATAACTCACCGCCAGGTGTGCCGCGCAAGGACGTCCCGTTTGCGCGGCTTTACTTTGGTGGAACTATTGGTCGCTATCGGCATCATGGCGCTGATGGCGGGCTTGAGCTGGCGTGGTCTTGATGCCATGGCCAGAACGCAATCCCAGGTCCTGCAGCGTGCAGATCAGGTGCTGACGCTACAAGCCGGCCTCACGCAATGGACAAGCGACCTCGATGCAATGGTCCAACTCCCCAATACCCAAACACTGGATTGGGACGGTCGCACCGTGCGGGTCACCCGGCGCAGCACCACGTCCAGCGACGATGGGTTGCAGGTCGTGGCTTGGGCACAGCGCAACATTGACGGCCGTGGCCAGTGGCTACGCTGGCAATCTGCCCCCCTGTACACCCGCGGGGACTTGCAATCTGCATGGGCACAAGCGTCCCGCTGGGCCCAAAATCCGGGTGACGCGGACAAAAAGTCCGAAGTCCTTGTTGTCCCGCTTGAACAGTGGAAGGTGTTTTATTTTCGCGCCGATGCATGGAGCAATCCGCTTTCGAGCAATGGCTCACCAGCCACACCTGTTGCACCCGCAAACGATAAACCCGCTGGCCCAGATCTCACCGTGCCAGAAGGTGTGCGCCTCGTGTTGACACTGCCAACAGACGGCGCCATCAATGGAACCCTCATCCGCGATTGGGTCCGCCCAACAGTGGGCGGGGGCAAATCTTGAACCCGCTGCAGCGCGGCGCGGCCCTGCTGACCGCCATGCTTACGGTGGCCCTTGTGGCCAGTATGGCCTCTGCCACACTCTGGCACCAATGGCGCAGCGTTGAAGTGGAAGCAGCCGAGCGTGACCGCGCACAGTCACTCTGGGTGCTTACCGGCGCGCTGGATTGGGCACGCCTGATATTGCGCGAAGATGCACGCGCAGGTGGTGCCGACCACCTGGGAGAGCCGTGGGCTGTACCACTGGAAGAAGCGCGCTTGTCCACGTTTCTGGCTGCCGACAAAACGCAATCCAGCGCCGACGCTGACGCCGGATCACAGGCATTCCTATCAGGGGCAATCAGCGACCTGCAGGGCCGTATGAACATACTCAATCTGGTCGATGGCGGCAAGCCTTCCGAGCCGTGGGCTCGCGCGTTTGCCAAGCTCTTTATCCAGCTTGGTCTGCCACGGTCTGAGCTGGCAGCGCTGATTGAAAACCTGCGCTTTGCCCAAGACAACAGCCCTGAAAGCGGGTCCACAAGCCTTGCCCCTCTGATGCCGCAGCGAGATGGCCAATTGGTGTGGCTCGGCCTGTCACCGCGCAGCCTGGCCATTCTGCGCCCATTCATTACCCTATTGCCGGTGCGCACACCGGTCAACCTCAATACCGCCAGCGCGCCAGTCCTGCATGCATGCATCGCCTCGATTGACATGGCGCAAGCCGAGCGACTGGTCAATAGCCGCCAGACTTCCCATTTCCGAAGCCTCAGCGATGTCGGTAAATTGGCACCAGAGGCCGCGGCTGACTTGAATGAAAACCGGCACAGTGTTGGATCGCGCTTTTTTGAGGTGCGCGGACGATTGCGCCTGGACAAAAACATTGTGGAAGAACGCTCCGTGGTACAGCGCGAGGGCCTGAATGTGACAACCTTGTGGCGTGAACGGGGAACGCCCGGGCAAACCGATGCCCGCCCTACAATGGCACCGCTCTAAAAACCTGCATGTCCATTCTGATCGTCACACTACCGCCGTCCATGCCCGCAGCCGCTACGCCTTGCAGCGTAGTGTGGAGCGATGACGGCCGCACCATCAAACGCCATCTTGACACACCGCTGAGCCTGCTGCCGGACACGCCCGACGCGGAGATTGTGGTCATGGTCCCGGTCCAACGCCTCTCGTGGCACCAAGTCGAGCTGCCAAAAGGCACACTCGAGCGAGGTTTTTTCCAGGACGGCAATACCCAACGCCTGCGCTCTGTGTTGGAAGGATTGTTGGAAGAATGCATGCTGGACGAGCCAGCACAAGTCCACTTTGCCTTGGCACCCGACGCCAGCACAGGCGCGCCCACCTGGGTCGCTACCTGCGACCGTGCCTGGCTCGGCGCGTGGCTGAACACTTTGGAACAGGCGGGGCGGCCGGTATCGCGGATCGTTCCCGAGCTAAGTCCACGCGCTGCTGACAACACACCGCGCCAGGTGTTGCATGCACTGGGCACTACGGACCAGGCCCACCTGGTGTGCTGCGACGACCACGGCGTGACCGTTTTGCCCTTGAACCAAGCCAGTGTCCAATTGCTTGGCTCGAACTTTCCGCACGATTCGACCCTGCAAGTGGTTGCGGAACCCGCCGTTGCGGAGCTGGCAGAGCAGTATTTCAGTGGCCAGGTTACGCTGCAAACGGCGCCCCAACGCGCACTGGCCGCGGCCCAAACAGCATGGGACCTTGCACAATTTGAATTGCTGCGCACACGCGGCACGCGCACACGCAAAAGACTGGCAACGCTGGGGGCCGCACTGCTTCACTCACCCCAGTGGCGGCCCGCCCGATGGGCTGCGATCGCGATCGTCGGAATCAACTTGATTGGCTTGCAGGCCTGGGCCTGGCGAGAACAAGCCGCACTCTCTGCCAAACGGGCCACGATCCGCAACGTGCTCACCAACACCTTTCCTGATGTTCGCGTGGTGGTCGATGCTCCGGTGCAAATGGCCAAGTCACTGGCTGACCTGCAGCGTCGAAATGGCGTTGCGGTGGGTGGTGATCTGGAAGCCATGTTGGGGCAACTACAGTCGCTAGCACCCGATGTGGCTGCGCCAACAGCAATTGAATTTGCTGCAGGAACCTTGCAACTCAAACTGCCAGACCCTGCGTCACCTGCTGTTGTCGCAGCAATGGCCAAGCTGCAGGCCAACGGCTATAGCGGCAACCTTGAAGGCGATCGTCTGGTGTTGAAGCAGGTGCCCCAGCCATGAAGCGACCTGCAGCAAACTTCCGATCTGCCTTGGCCCCGCTGCACGCGCGCTGGAGTCAACTCGCTCCGCGCGAAAAAACGCTGATCGCCGGCGCACTGGCGATCATTGCGCTGGCCATGTTGTGGCAGTTGGTGCTGGCACCTTCATTGCGCACGTTTAACACCGCTACAGCACAAGGCCAGTTGCTCGACACGCAGTTGCAACGCATGCAAACCATGCAAACACAAGCGCTGGCCTTGCAAAAGCAATCGCCATTGCCCCATGATGACGCGTTACGCGCCCTGCAACAGGCAACCCTCCAGACTTTGGGCACAACTGCCCAGGTCAGTGTGGTCGCAGACCGGGCCAACATCACCTTGCAAGCTGCCAGTGCCGATGCACTGGCCCAATGGCTGGCACAGGTGCGGGTGAACGCGCGCTCTATCCCGCTGGAGGCGCACCTCACGCGCGTGGCTGCAGGCACGGGTGTGGCCTGGTCTGGCACACTGGCTATGTCTTTGCCACAACGCCCGTAGCCATGGTCCGCACACGCGCACATTCCACGCAACGTCCGCCTTGGCGTTGGGCCATTGCAGGCGCACTGGTGGGTGTCATCGGCACAACCGTGCTCGTTGCTCCGGCAAGCTGGCTCAGCGCGGCCCTACAAAAAGCGAGCGGTGGCCAGGTTCAATTGACTGGCGCACGTGGCAGCGTGTGGCACGGGTCAGCCCGGTTGGTCCTTTCCGGCGGGCAAGGCAGCACCGACGCGGTAGCACTGCCCGGGCAATTCAGCTGGGACATCCGCCCCCTGTGGACTGGCATTGCGATTCAGATCAAGGCCGATTGCTGCACACCACAACCGATCGCCCTGCAAGCGCGCGCCACGGGCTGGAGCAGTGTGCGGGTCATCGTAGAAGACCACGTATCCCAATGGCCCGCCAGTCTGCTGACGGGCCTGGGCACCCCGTGGAACACGGTGCAAGCGCAAGGTCAATTGGTCGCCACCACGCAAAACCTGGGATTGGAGTGGGCGTCGCAACAGATGGCCCTATCTGGACTGGTGCAACTCGATGCTGTGAACATGTCTTCCCGCCTATCCACGCTTTCGCCCATGGGCAGCTACCGCTTTACGCTCAACGGGGGGCCATCTCCCAGCCTCAACCTGAGCACACTCGATGGTGCGCTCCAGCTCACCGGGCAGGGTCAATGGATCGCACAGCGTTTACGCTTCAGCGGCGTCGCGACTGCCGCGCCTGATCGGGTGGAAGCCTTGTCGAATCTTTTGAATATTCTGGGACGGCGCGACGGTGCGCGTTCCATCATCACCGTGGGCTAAAGTGAGACCACAACACATGAAAACTGCGCACTTCAAACACCGGCAAACTGCTATTATTTCTATAGCTGCTTACGCAATATTATCGGGGGCTACAGGGCTTTTTTGCCTTCAGTCGCTCGCCCAAACAGCCCCAGCGTCTGCCCAAGCGAGCGCGAGCCGCCGTGGCGACCCCATCACACTGAACTTCAACAATGCCGAGATTGATGCGGTTGCACGCACCATGGCAACCCTCACCGGCCGCAATGTCGTTGTAGACCCGCGCGTCAAAGGCACCATCACCCTCACCACAGAAAAGCCCGTCTCCCCGGCAGTGGCTTACAGCCAATTCCTGGCTGTATTGCGCTTGCAAGGTTTTACGGTGGTGGACTCAGCAGGCCTGGACAAGATCGTGCCCGAAGCCGATGCCAAACTGCAAGGCGGCGGCGTGTTTGACGCGATACCGGTGTCGGGCAACCAAATCGCCACGCAGATTTTCAAGCTGAACTTTGAAAATGCGAACAACCTGCTGCCCATTCTGCGCCCGCTCATCAGCCCCAACAACACCATCAACGTGAACCCGGGCAATAACTCACTGGTGATCACCGATTACGGCGACAACCTGCGTCGCATCGCACAGATCATTGCAGCGATGGACATCTCCAATGCCACGGACGTGGAGATCATTACGCTCAAACACGCCATTGCTTCGGACTTGGCACCGCTGGTGCTGCGCCTGCTGGAGTCGGGCGGCGGCGTTTCGGGCGGGCCAGGCGGCGTTGCTGATGGTGCATTCAAGACCACACTAGTGGCCGAACCGCGTTCCAACGCCCTGATATTGCGCGCCGCCAACCCGGCCCGGCTGGCGCTGGCCAAGTCACTGATCGACAAGCTGGACCAACCCGGGTCGCAAAGTGCCACGGGCAATATCTATGTTGTCTACCTGAAGAACGCCGAAGCAGTCAAGCTGGCGGCCACCCTGCGCGCGGCCCTTTCCAGCGAAGCACGTGGGGGCACAACCGGAGGGACCGGTCTAGCAGTTCCTGGTGCTCCAACACCAGCGGCCGGCGCAGCAACGGCGACCAGCGCCTCGTCAACTGGCGGGCAAATTCAGGCTGACGCGTCCACCAACTCGCTCATCATCACCGCGCCAGAGCCGCAGTACCGCCAGTTGCGTGCGGTCATTGACAAGCTCGATGCACGCCGGGCCCAGGTCTATGTGGAAAGCCTGATTGCCGAGGTGAACGCCGACAAGGCGGCTGAATTTGGCATCCAGTGGCAGGGTGGACTGGGGAAAAACGGCGATTCCAATGTCGGCATTCTGGGTACCAACTTCAAAATTGGTGGCACCAATATCATCGATCTGGCCCTGAATGGCTTGAGCGGCAAGCCCACCCTCTCCAGCGGTGCCAACCTGGCAGTCGCAAACCAGACCAATGGTGTCTATGTGCTGGGCTTCTTGGCCCGCTATCTGCAGTCCAACGGCGACGGCAACATCCTTTCCACACCTAACCTGCTCACGCTGGACAACGAAGAAGCCAAGATCATCATTGCCCAAAACGTGCCATTTGTCACCGGCCAGTTCACCAACACCGGTGCTGGCGGCAATTCGGGCTCAGTCAACCCGTTCCAGACGATTGAGCGCAAGGACGTGGGTATTACCCTCAAGGTCAAGCCGCAGATCAGCGAGAACGGCACCGTCAAGCTGACCATTTACCAGGAAGTCTCCACCATCCAGGCCAGCACCGCCAATGCGGCCAACGGCCCCACCACCAACAAGCGTTCAATCGAGTCGAACGTGCTGGTGGCCGACGGCTCCATCGTGGTGTTGGGTGGTCTACTGCAAGACGAATTCTCCGGAAATCAAGAAAAAGTACCTTTGCTCGGTGACGTTCCACTGTTCGGCAACCTGTTCAAATCCGAAGCCCGCAGCCGCAAAAAAACCAACCTGATGGTGTTCCTGCGCCCTGTGGTGATGCGCGATGCATCAGCGACAGACAACTTCTCACTGGACCGCTATGAACAAATGCGCGGGGCGCAACAAAACGCTCAACCCGTCAACAGTTTGGCAGTGCCAGTCAACGATGCCGCCATTTTGCCGCCAGCCCCCGTCGCCCAACCTAAAAAGTAGGCACGCCGCGCCCCATGCAGTACCCACTACCCTACGCCTTTGCCCGCAGCCACGAACTGTTGTTGGAAGAACAAGACGGCGCGCGCACACTGTGGCTGCATGCGCTGGACACAGCGGCCCAGCGCAGTGCGGTCAGTGAGGTCATGCGCAAGTTTGACGTATTGCAGGTGGAAGCGTTGGGTGCCGACCTGCTACGCCAACGCATCAGTGCAGCGTATGCACAGAGCGAGTCCAGCGCCGCCACCGTAATCAGCGAAGTGGAAGCCGATGTAGACCTGTCGCGCATGATGCAGGCCCTGCCAGCCATTGAAGACTTGCTGGAAACGTCAGACGACGCCCCCATCATCCGCATGCTCAACGCCCTGCTAACCCAGGCCGCACGCGATGGTGCCAGTGACATCCACATCGAGCCGTACGAGCGCCACTCCAGCGTGCGCTTTCGCGTCGACGGCTCGCTGCGCGACGTAGTGCAGCCCAACCGCGCGCTGCATGCAGCACTAATTTCCCGCCTGAAGATCATGGCGGATCTGGATATTTCCGAGAAGCGCTTGCCACAGGATGGCCGCATCTCCCTGCGCATTGGTACCCGGGGCGTAGACGTGCGTGTCAGCACCTTGCCCAGCGCCCATGGCGAACGGGCAGTGCTGCGCCTCTTGGACAAGAGCGGCGGTAAGCTGAGTTTGGAATCGGTAGGCATGCAGGGTGAAGTGCTGTCGCGCTTTGAGCACCTGGTGGCCCAGCCCCACGGCATCATTCTGGTGACTGGCCCCACGGGCTCGGGCAAAACCACCACGCTATACGCCGCACTGCAAAAGCTAGACACCCGCCGCCAGAACATCATGACGGTGGAAGACCCAATTGAGTATGAACTACCCGGCGTAGGGCAAACGCAAGTCAATGCCAAGATTGACCTGGACTTTGCCAAGGCCCTGCGGGCCATTCTGCGCCAGGATCCCGATGTCATCATGATTGGCGAGATTCGCGACCTGGAGACAGCACAAATCGCCATTCAAGCGTCGCTGACCGGCCATTTGGTGCTGGCCACGTTGCACACCAATGACGCGGCCAGCGCCGTCACACGCCTGACCGATATGGGCATAGAGCCATTTTTGTTGAGCTCTTCATTGCTTGGCGTGTTGGCACAGCGCCTATTGCGCAAATCCTGCACCCATTGTGCCCCCACGCTCGGCACTGACGTGTCCTCGCTGCCCCCCGTGGGGGCTGCTCCGTCTTGGGACGGCCCTGCGACAGAGCGCGGTGGCAAAGGCTGTTCTGTATGCGGCCACACGGGCTACTTGGGTCGCACCGGCGTATTCGAGCTCTTGGTCACCACCGACGCGATCCGTGCGCAAATCCACCACCAGGCATCAGAAGCTGATATCCGTGCCGCCGCCGTGGCCGATGGCATGGCACTAATGCGCGACGACGGTGAACGCTTGGTGCAAAACGGGATCACCACCCGTGAAGAGCTGATCCGCGTCACCCGGGACTAACTGACCCGCGCAATAGGTTGTTTCGGCCGATCAACCGATTCGCTATATTTGCGCCGTCTTTGGGCCTCTCCTCGTGCGTTTAGCGGCAAGCGCATCCTCCAGAATTGGCGAAAACGAGGAACAGCCATGGCACTTCAATACCAACTTAAACAAGGCAACTACCATTTGTACGATCTGAGCACGCCGCAGAGCAAAGCCACCGGCGAGCACCGTTTGCGCCTGATGACAGACACGGTGGCGATCGCCTTCGATGCCCGCACAGGCAAGTTGCATGAACACGGCAACCCTGCGCGCATTCATACCTGGGCCAGCAATGCCAGAAGGCGCCTGCGCGCGAGTGGCGCGATCGAGTCCGCCAACGATATCGTCG
Organism: uncultured Rhodoferax sp.; assembly: GCA_964468905.1. Classification (GTDB taxonomy): domain Bacteria; phylum Pseudomonadota; class Gammaproteobacteria; order Burkholderiales; family Burkholderiaceae_C; genus Allorhodoferax. Next base: position 39,860 of record CAYXWW010000007.1, read on the forward strand.
TGGTCTCGGGCCCGTTGCCAGTCGATGAGATCAACAAGTGCCTGCAAATTACGGGCTACTGCCGCAATTTGTTTGGCCGATTGGCAAGCCTGCCGCACGGCAAACGTTTGCACCACGCCACAGCGACGCCTGCTTAAATTTGGCGCATTTCGCCAGAGTGGATTGCCCTCCACCTGTGCGGTCGGTACAATATTTTGCACCGCCTAAGTAGTTTGTCTCGCGCAGTCCATTCTTGATTGCGATCGGCGTGTAACAAATCTGGAGCCTGTGTAATGCCCCTGCCTACCCCCAAGCCAGACGCCGCGCGCCGGGCGCGGCCACGATTTGGGGTTATAGGTACGGAATTTGAAGGCGAGTACATGCTGACGGTGCTCGATGGCCTTTACACCCGTGCAGCTGCCCTCGATATCGATCTTGTCATTTACTCGGTGCTGCGCACAGGCGCGCCCAATGCATTTGCCCGGCAATTCACCATCAACTACGGTTTTATCGATGCATCGGCCCTGGATGGGCTCATTATTCTGGGGGCCAACCTGGCCTCTTACATTGACGAAACAGGCACGCTGGAACAAATTAAAAAGCGCTTTGAGCACATTCCAAGTGTTGTACTTGGGTGTAGGGTGGGGGACTTGCCGTCTGTCACGAGCGACGGCTATGTTGGGTTCAAAGGCGTTGTTGAACACTTGATAAAAGTGCATGGACTGACGAGTATCGCCATGCTCGAGGGCCCTGAACACAGCATTGATGGTAACGACAGATTACGGGCATACCTTGATGCACACCAAGAAGCCGGTATAACGCCGGACCCCAGACTGCGCCGCAGAGCGGAGTTTATACTCCCGCCCGCCAAGGTTGCGTTCAGAAATTTGATCGAGGCAGGCGTACCATTTCAGGCAATCGTCTGCGCCAACGACAACATGGCGTGGGGCTGCATTGCCGCCGCCCTTGAAATGGGCATGAGCCTACCGCAAGACATGATCGTGTGCGGCTTTGATGACATCCACCGCTACACCAGCACGCGACCATCACTCACATCGGTCAACCAGAATCTTGAAAAGCAAGGCGAAGTGGCCCTGACCATGTTGCACGAGCTATACCTTGGGCACACCTTCGAGCGGCACGTCAATCTACCAGCCCGTATGGTCCTGCGCCGCTCCTGTGGGTGCTTGGACATCGATGCGGCAGATGGGCAGCCCCATACGCATACCCAGCAACTTGACGTGCGCGCCGCCAGCCACGAACTCCTCAACGAATTGAACTTGCCCAAGGAGGTGCGCGCCGCAATGGTGGAGGAACTGTTCGCCCTCCATGATGCCGTCACCGCGAACGCCTGGGACCAAGACTCTGACGCAGTGTTTACGCACCTCTTCCGTCTGTGGCAGCAGCGCAATTTGGCAAGCACCCTGTTACGTAGCCTCTTGCTGGGCTTTCAGAGCCGGGTATTAGCCAATTTGAGCCCTGAAAGGTCGGCTTTGGCTGCCCAGCGGATTCAGCGCGCGCAAATCCAGGTCGCCATTGCCGCCGACATAGCTGGAAATTTGGATTACTCGCCGCAAGACACTGGCACAAACTTGCACCTCATATTCAAAACGAGGGTGACATCTGACGATTTGCAATCGCTCATCAGCGGACTCTCCGACGGCTTGCGAGAGCTCACCATTCAAACCTGCTTTATCGCCTTATACGAACGTTCCGTTATGCTGGACGTAGTGACCAAGAATGGTTTGCCTGCCACGTCAAAACTGGTGTTTGCCATGTCTGGCGGCGTGCTGCATCCGACGTGGTGCGGCATGGACTTTCCCACCAGTCACTTGCTGCCCGAGGTGGGTTTACAGGAGTCGCGCGCAAGGCCGCAAACCCTGATGTGCTTCCCCATGTTCCACCTGAACGAACATTTTGGATTTGTCATATTTGAGTGGCGGCGCAGCGAAAAATTTTCGTATGAAGAGTTGCGGCACGAGATATCGAGCAGCCTGCACCACAGTCTGCTGGTACGGGAACTGGATGCGGCACGCGAAGCCATGCGCCTCGACCTGGAACGCGCCAAGGCGGCCAACGAGAATCTTTCACACATCGCCATGCGGGACGCGATGACTGGCCTTTTCAATCGCCGTGGCTTTCTCCAGCTCGCGGAAAGCGTCATGCGTACCGCTCGTTTGACCGGCCAGACCATGAGCATTATTTTTGCAGACATGGATGGCCTCAAGCACATCAATGATGTCTATGGCCATGAAGAAGGCGACGTGGCTATCTCGCAGGCGGGGCAATTGATTCAGAAAGCATTTCGCGTAGAAGACATCGTCGCACGTATCGGCGGCGACGAGTTCGTCGCCCTGACACGCAGCGGCGTCAAGGACAGCCTTAGCCTCATTGAACAGCGGGTGGCCAAAAACTTTTCTGAGTACAACGCGACCAGCGGCAAACCCTATGTGGTGAATTGCAGCCTGGGCGGCTACCTGGTACGTGCCGACTCTACCGAATCGCTCGATGAAGTACTCTCCAATGCAGATCGCCTGATGTACGAAGAAAAGCGGCGCAGACGTACGCAAAAGCCACCCCTATCGCCGACCTAAAGGTTCAGTAAATCCTGTTGCACCTACCACGCGCCGCCTGTGCGCAATCGGCCAAAATGCGGCCCATGACCAGCTAACATCGCTCCATGCCCGCCTATTCCTTTGAAGCCCTCGATGCCAATGGCAGCACCCGCAAAGGCGTCATAGACGCTGATACTGCCAAAGCTGCACGCGGCTTGCTGCGCGCCCAATCGCTGGTGCCGCTGGGCGTAGAGCCTGTGGGGCCCAACGCCGCAGGTTCGGTCAACACCGCCAAACAGTCCACCACGCTCTGGTCATCGCGTGTTTTCAACGCAGCAGCGCTGGCCATATGGACACGCCAAATCGCTGGCCTCGTGTCGTCTGGGCTCCCGCTGGAGCGGGCGCTCACTGCACTGTCGGAAGAGGCTGACGACGAGCGTCAACGCAACCTCGTAGCGGCATTGCGCTCCGAGGTGAATGGCGGCACTGCTTTTGCAACGGCACTGGCGCAGCACCCACGCGAGTTCGCCCCCACCTATTGCGCGGTGGTGGGTGCAGGTGAGCACAGTGGCAATCTCGGCCTGGTGCTGGAGCGCTTGGCCGATGACCTGGAAGAAAGCCAGGCATTGAAGTCACAACTCATAGGCGCTGCGCTCTACCCTGCCATCGTGACGCTGGTGGCCATCGTCATCGTCATGTTTCTCTTGGGCTATGTGGTACCGCAAGTCGCAGAAGTGTTTGCCGGCAGCAAGCGCGCGCTGCCACTGCTCACCGTCATCATGCTGGCCTTGGGGCACTTTGTGCGGGACCAGGGATGGGTGATATTGCTTGCTCTACTTTTTATAGCTGCTTGCGCACGATTTGCGTGGGCTAGCGCCGTATTTCGTGAGAAGTTTGATGGCTTCTGGCTCACACTGCCCATTTTGGGCAAACTATCACGCGGTTATAACGCGGCGCGCTTTGCTGGCACGCTGTCCATGCTGGCCGCGGCGGGCGTGCCGATCTTGAAGGCGCTCCAGGCGGCGGCCGATACCTTGTCCAACCGCGCCATGCGCGCCGATGCGCTCGATGCCTTGGTGCTGGTCCGCGAAGGTGCTCCACTGGCATCGGCCCTTGCACAGAAGAAACGTTTTCCCGGGCTGCTGTCAATGTTTGCACGCCTGGGTGAGCAAACCGGCCAATTGCCGGTGATGCTGGAGCGCGCGGCCCGCCAGCTCAGCACCGAAGTGCAGCGCCGTGCCATGCAGCTGGCCACACTGCTGGAGCCTTTGCTCATCGTGGCAATGGGCTTGGTCGTCATGCTCATTGTGCTGGCGGTGCTGCTGCCCATCATTCAACTCAACCAACTGGTGCGATAAGCCCAACATCACTGGAAGACTATGACCGACTGGACCGAAGGCTACATGACTGACGTGGACTATACCTACGGATACTATGCCGAGCTCAATCCCATGCGCGCCCGTCTGGCGCTCCTCAAGGCAGGCTGGGACCCCAGTGGTTTGGAGGGCGAAGGCGCGGCCTGCGAACTGGGGTTTGGTCAGGGGATTAGCGTCAACATCCATGCAGCAGCTTCCACTACATCCTGGTGTGCAACAGACTTCAACCCCTCTCAGGCTGCTTTTGCCCAAGACCTGGCCCGCGCTACAGGTGCCGGTGGGTCAGCAGCGCGCCTGTATGACGATGCGTTCGCTGAATTTTGCCAGCGCAGCGATCTGCCAGACTTCAGCTTTATTGGATTGCATGGGATCTGGACCTGGATATCCGATGCCAACCGGGCCGTGATCGTCGATTTTGTGCGGCGCAAACTGCGCGTTGGCGGTGTGCTGTACATCAGCTACAACACCCAACCCGGTTGGGCCACGATGGCACCCCTGCGGGACCTGATGGCCCAGCACGCACAGGTAATGGGTGTCGCCGGTAAAGGCACAGCCACCAAAGTCGATAACGCCCTGGCTTTTGTAGACCGCCTGCTGGCGACGGACCCCCACTTTGCCCGCGCCAATCCAAATATCGCTGCGCGATTCAAACAACTGCAAGGCATGAACCGCAACTACCTGGCGCACGAATACTTCAATACCGACTGGCAGCCCATGCCCTTTAACCAGATGGCACAGCGGCTGGCACCTGCGAAATTGGGCTTTGCGTGCTCCGCGCACTACCAGGACCACTTGAGCGGATTGCACTTCACGGCACAACAGGCCGCACTGTTGCAAGAGCAAACCGACCCGGTTTTTCGGGAGACGGTACGTGACTTTCTGGTCAACCAGCAGTTCCGCCGGGACTATTGGATCAAGGGTGGCCGCATGCTCAAGCCCACCGAGCAAGTCGAGCGACAAAGACGCCAACGCGTCATGCTGATCACACCTGCCGATCAGGTCCAGCTCAAGGTGAAGGCCACCGTTGGTGAAGCAGTCATGACGGAATCAATTTACAAGCCCGTCTTGCAGGCCTTGTCTGACCTGCACATCCACAGCATCGCCGAATTGGGCAGTCGCTTGCAAAGCACGGCAGGTGCTGCCCCCATCTCGTTCCACCATCTGAACGAAGCCCTCATGCTACTGATAGGCAAAGGTGATGTGGTCGCAGTGCAAGAAGATGCAGTCATCGCCCAAGCAAAGGCAGGTGCGGCGCGCATGAACATGCACCTGATGCAGCTCGCACGGCACCGCGCTGACCTGAGCTATCTGGCCAGCCCCGTAACCGGTGGCGCGGTTTCAGTGAGCCGCTTTGACCAGCTGTTTCTGTTGTGCCTGACCGAGTGGACAAAAGGCACACCGCCAAGCGCCATGGACTTGGCGAATTTTGTCTGGTCGGTCTTGTTGACCAGTGCGCAACGCATTCTCAAGGATGGCAAGCCTTTGGCATCTGAAGAAGCCAATCTGGCAGAACTCACCGCGCAGGCCACCGCTTTCATGGCGAAACAGCTGCCCTTGTTGCGCCGCTTCGGCGTCACCCAATAGGGCCAGCAACCACGCAGGGCCTAGCTATCGATTTTGTGAACAAAAGCCAAGGCAACGCGCGGCACCGCGTTGAGCAGCTTGGCAATCTCGTCCATATCATCCGGTAGCGCGGGGTTGTCCCACCCATGCATGGTGTGCCGGGCCAGTCGAACCGCAAGCACCACGTTGCGAACGATCGCCTGATCGGCATGCCGGTCATCGCAAATGCGTACCAGCAGCTCGGGCAAATGCCATAGCTTCATCAGGCTTTGGCGCAGGTCGTCCAGCTCAACGTTCAACACGGCACGCTGCACAACCGCCGTGCGCAGCGTCGGGTCTGCCCGCTGTGACTGTGCAATGTGCTGCTGCAAAGCCGGTGCATGGCACCACACAAGCATCTCGGCAAAGTCATGCAAGAACGCTGCGAGGCGGATCACACCCACATCGGTATCTCCGCGGTGTACGGCAAAGCCCACCGCAAACTGCGCAGCCCGCTCGGCACGGCGCAGCAGACCCTGCAATCCTGCCAATGCGTGGGGTTGGTCGTGCAGCCAGCTCTCTACGGTCGGTTGAACGCCAAAATCTCGAAAAAACGGGGATATTCCAGTCATGACCAAAGAGGTCGTGACACTCTCTGTTTCGGTAAACGTGCCAGCGCGGCGCTTGCCGGCAACATGCGCCAAAAGCTTCAACGTCATCAGCGGATCAGCTTCAATGATTTCGGCCAGCATGTGGGCGTCAACGTTGTCTTCCTCGGCACGCAAGGCCTCAATTGCGCTGGACGTTCGGGCCAACACGGGGATGGGTGCATCGCGAAAGTAGCGCGTCCATGCCTCCAAATCGCGCAGTGGCGCTGACAGGTAGGGTGTGTGCCCCGCCCCCGACAAATCGGCGTCTGGCGAATTCGGTGCGGGGGAGACATTCATCATGCGCGGAAGTATCCGCGTCTCGCGGTCAACGGTCAAGCCGAGACTGCAGCCCACCGCTATTGCTGAAAGCGAATCAACGAACCCCGAACAAACCCACCAAGCCAATGATGATCAGGTACAGCGCGACGATGTAATTCAACAGCCGTGGCACAACCAGAATCAGAATTCCCGCGATAAGAGAAATCAAAGGCGTCAAGATGAGATGCATGTTCATGGAAACTCCACAGAAGAGAGCGCCATGTTGCGTTGTAAACCGTCAAAGATCTGTGCGCTGCCGCACACATCAACGTTTGCCACCGCACAGAAATTTGAGCCCCTACGTCGCACATATGATTACGACACCTTGGCCGACGTTGATCATTCACGACACGGCAGATGCCATCGTCCCCATCGCCGCCACGGCTCACCCCGCGCACGCTGGCATCGCCCAATCTACCTTGCTCGAATACGAAGGTGCGCCACATGGCATCTTTGCCACCCACAAAGTCCGCCTGAGCGAAGACTTGCTGACCTTTGTCCGCCGCTAGTTGCAGGCAGAAATTACCTTGTTGCTACCAAATACATAGCATATAACGCAATGTATTTGAGGGCTAGAGGCCATTTTTACTCACAGCCTCTCCAGAATACCCCCGTCAGCGATGTGGACCGGATAACGCCTGCAGTGGCTTTGCGCACTGGCAGCCCAAAGTGGTCACCTGTTAGCTGCCCCGCTTAACGACCGACCAACCCGCCTGGCGATTCACCTTGTTGTTCTCGTATTCCCAAATCGTGCCGCAGCGCTCGCAGCGGTACTTGGTGTGGGTGACAGAGCCATGCCTGTGCGCCACTGAGCGATTTGTACCCTGTAACAATTCGGGGTGTCCTTTGGTGCCACGCCAGTTGCGTTGAATGCCTGCGCACGGTTCGCACAGCCCTTCGTTGTCATTGGCAGGCTGTGGAGTTTGGTTTGAATTCATGGGCTGTATTGTCGTCCACAGCGCGTCCATGCTGCGCCTGGCGCTGCGCCAGCTGTCGGGTCTTGATGCTGTGCTGCGGGGCCTGCGGTCGGGGCAGCACGTCGCGCAGGCACTGTGGACGCGCGTGAGCGCCACTGCCCACATAGTCTTGCAGCAGCATTTGTCGGGTGGCTTCCACGGGCATGGCACGCGCGCTGGTGAGGTAGCCAAACAGCGCATCAACCAAATCCTCCGGCGTCAGGCCGTGGGTCTTGCGGGTGGTGCGCCACAACCAGTCGCTCCAGGCCATGAATGCGGCAAACGCGGAATCACCCTCCAACAACACGAAGAGGGTTCTCGCAAAGCGGCCCGAGTTGGCAACCAGATCCCAGTAGCGCGCCAGTCGGATGAAGCGCTGCACGGTAGGCGCGTCCACCACTGCAGTCTGTTGCACAGCATAGGGGGGGTCAACGGCGTACACCATGCCATGTTCCTGGGTGTGCCGCACAATGGGTGTGCCTCGCAGACGCTCGAGTAGGCCGAGCTGAATCTCATGCGGGCGCAGGGCGTACAGGCGGTCAAAACCGTTGGCAAAACTTTCCAGCGTTTCGCCGGGCAAGCCAAAAATCAAATCAGTGTGCAGGTGCGCCTCGGACTGCTGTACGAGCCACTGCAGGTTGGCCACGGTCTTGTCGTTGTCCTGGCGGCGCGAGATGCGCTTTTGCACTTCCGGGTTAAAGCTTTGAATGCCCACCTCCAACTGCAACACGCCGGGTGGAAACTGGGCGATCAGCGCTTTCAACCGATCCGGCAAGTGGTCCGGGATGACTTCAAAATGCACAAACAAGTCGTCCGTCAGCCGCTCCAGAAAGAATTGCAAGATGCGAGCCGATGTATCGATCTTTAGATTAAAAGTCCGGTCGACAAATTTGAAATTGCGCGCACCGCGCTGGTACAGCGTGTCCATCTCAGCGAGAAAACCATCCAACGCAAAGGCATTGGCCGTCTTGTCGAGTGAGCTTAGACAAAACTCGCACTTGAACGGGCAACCGCGCGAGGCTTCCACGTACAAAAGGCGGTGCGCCAGGTCGGCATCGGTGTAGTGGGCGTAGGGCAAATTGATGGTGTCCAGCGGTGGCTGCTCACCCGCCAGCACTTTCATCAGCGGTTGTGGTCCGTGCAGCAAGGCCCGGCACAGCTTGGGAAAACTCACATCACCCCAGCCCGTAATCACATGGTCTGCCAGTTGCGCGATGGGCTGCTCGGCCCACTCGTAACTCACCTCGGGGCCACCCAACACCAGCTTCACATCGGGCCGTGCGGCTTTGAGCAGGCGCACCAACTCCGTGGTCTCGGTCACGTTCCAAATGTATACACCAAAGCCGATGACGCGGGGTTGCAAGGCGAGCAGCTCGTCGGCCAGCTCCTGTGGCTTACGGGCAATGGTGAACTCGCGCAGCACCGTCTGCGATTGCAGATCGCCCATATTAGCCAGCAGGTAGCGCAAGCCCAATGAGGCGTGGATGTACTTGGCGTTGAGCGTGCACAGGACGATGGTAGAGGGTGACGAAGGCATGGGGTGATTATTCAGCATGAAGTGGCATGCAAAACCCTAAATGAATGTAAGGCCTCCACGTGCACACTATGATTGAAAGATGGAAACTCCAGCCACGCCTTCTCCCACTGCCATGTCTGCAAGCAGCATAGCCGATGCCCTGAACCACGCCTGCCTGTGCCGCACGCTGGATGAGAGCCGCTTGCATGCGGAACTGGAGCGCGACCCATCGCTGCAAGGCCTGTCAAGCAGCATCGCACAGCTACAGCCGCATTTGTTTTCCAGCAGCGTGGTCTACATATCCAGAGCCACCCACCACGCCATTGCAGAGGCCGTGCGGGCCATTGAGCGTGTCATGGCACTGCCCGCCTACCAGGCCCATGCCCTGGCCCACGCGCCCGCCATTGCCCAACATGTATTCGGGCCTCTTGGCGTTTTCATGGGGTACGACTTTCACGTCGATGCAACCAACCCGACACGCACCGGCCCGCAGCTCATCGAGATCAACACCAACGCCGGCGGTGCACTGCTCGGCGCAGCGCTGGCCCGTGCGCACCACGCTTGCTGCGAACCCATGGAGGGGGTGATGGAGACCTGCGCCCCACTGGACACGCTGGAGCAAACGTTCTTTGACATGTTCCTGCGCGAATTCCACTTACAACACGTACGGCAGCACGATCAACAAGGCAACCACACACCCCCTGCCGTGCTGCGCACCGTGGCCATTGTGGACGACGCGCCGCAAGCCCAATACCTTGCTCCCGAATTCGCGCTATTCCGCCAAATGTTCGCCCAGCGCGGGGTGCAAGCCTACATTGCCGACCCACAAGACCTGGCCTGGCGCGACGGCACGCTGTGGCTGGGTGCAACAGCCATTGATCTGGTCTACAACCGCCTGACCGATTTTGACTTTTCAGAAAGCCGCCACCTGGCTTTGCGCGATGCCTATCTGGCTGGTGCTACCGTGGTCACACCCCATCCACACGCCCACGCACTGCGGGCCAACAAGCGCAATTTGATTACCTTGTCGGACGACGCCTTGCTGGCCAGTTGGGGCGTGCCTGCGGCCGACCGGCAATGCCTGCACGAGGCCATTCCTCCCACCCAAGCTGTAACGCCGGACCATGCGGATGCCCTGTGGGCACAGCGCCGCCAGCTCTTCTTTAAACCCGTGTCGGGCTACGGCGGCAAAGCTGCCTACCGGGGCGACAAGCTCACGCGGCGTGTGTGGGACGACATTGTGGCGGGCGACTTTATTGCGCAAGCGCTGGTTTCACCCGGGAAACGCCTGGTGGCAGTAGATGGTGTGGCCACACAGCTCAAGTTCGACATTCGCGCCTACACCTATGAAGGACTCATTCAGTTGCTCGTAGCGCGCACCTACAACGGGCAAACCACCAACTTTCGAACACCCGGCGGGGGTTTTTCACCCGTGCTCATCGTGCCCCAAGTCGACTTACGCACGGCTTGCTGAACATTTTTTGCTGTTCAGAGCCAGTTTGCACCATGCGCAGACCCGTCTAGGCTCGCCATCTAACCCCCGAATTCGACGGGCCATCGCGCCCAGTTGGCAGATGGTCGCAAAGCGAATGCATCGTTGAGCCATGGAACCTACAGTTCACTCCATCGCAACACGGAGTCCAACATGACCACACGCATTCTTTCCAAAGTCCTCGCCCTGAACCTCAGCGCATTGATGTCCGCCACCTTGTTCAGCGCTGTTCTGTTGGCCATGCACAGCGCCCATTCTTCGGTCTTGCAAATTATTGAATTGCCTACCGTGGTGATCATTGGCCACCGGTCTGCTCTGACGGACACAACGGCCCGCGCCGAGGCATCCCAGGCTGACAGCATCTGATTTGGGCTTTGCCGCTCAAACCATCGAAGTAACCGACATACCGACACATTCAACGGGAGCCATCATGAAAGCAATTTACCGCTACTTTTTAAACTCACCCGCAGCGCTGACACTGCTCATACTCACTGTTGCCTCGTTGGCATTCAACATGTGGGCTGACAACCTCTTGACGGCCAACTACGTGGCGTCGAAGTTTCCGGTGCCTTTTTACACCGCACAGCTTTCTTTTGACCCCGAGAAGTTGAAAGACTGGTATGCCTACCTCCTACAAGAAGGCACGTTCGATCAATACATTCATACACAGAACGTGGACTCACTCTTCATTCTGTCAACACTCTTTCTCCATGGGTTTACGCTACTGTTGATTTCCAGAATGTTTGCAACCCAGAGCAAGGGGCGCGCCGTGATGGTGGTTTGTGCCATCATTTCAGCCATCGCACCGTTGTGTGACCAGCTCGAAAACTTCGTGTCCTATGTGATGCTGGCCAATCCGACAGGTTTCAATGGCGCACTGGCCTACCTCTACTCGGGCTTTGCGGCAACCAAATTTGCTTTCTTCGTTTTTGCCTACATTGCCGTAGCCCTGGGCGTGATGGGCGGCGCTATGGTGTACTTCCAGCGCCGACAATTGGCCGCTCAGTGAGTTGGCCAGTGCATAGCCGCCATAATCGTGAACCCAACCAATGTGCCTTTGCGTGCCCAAAGACTGGTTCCCCGAATTTTTTGCTTCCACCCGGAGATTTCTTCATGTTGCGTCCTTTTTTAGTCGTCGTTGCACTAGCCACAAGCCTGACTGCTTGCGATAAGTTTTCTGGAAAGGGCGACAAGAAGGATGCCACTGTCGCGCCTGTCAAACTGGTGATTGCGCCCGAAGACGTTTTCACACTGCAAGCCAGTGCGCTGGCATCCGGCCCGGTGGTCACGGGCTCCATTCAGCCGGAACGCAAGGCCGATTTGCGCGCCGAAGTCTCGGCGGTCGTGTTACAGGTGCTCAAAGAAAATGGCGATGTGGTGCGCACCGGTGATGTTTTGGTCCGCCTGGACCCCACGACCAT
>CAYXWW010000008.1:0-13185 GCA_964468905.1 uncultured Rhodoferax sp.
GTGGGGCGGGCTGAGCGTGGACGGGAAGGTCGTGGGGCGCGGGGTGGGCAGCTAGCGCCGCGTGCGCAACACGCTGAAGTGCTTGCTGGCCAATGTCAGTGACTTTGACCCATTGAAAGATGCCGTGCCGCTGGACCAGATGCTGGAAATAGACCGCTACGCACTGAGCCGCGCGGCGCAGTTGCAGGCAGACATCCTGGCGCACTTCAATGTGTACGAATTCCACCCCGTGGTCTCCAAACTGCAGATCTATTGCAGCGAGGACCTGGGCGCGTTCTACCTTGATATTTTGAAAGACCGGCTCTACACCACGGCCACAAACTCACATGCGCGCCGCTCGGCACAAACCGCACTGTGGCAGATCACCCAGGCCATGCTGCGCTGGATGGCACCATTCCTGAGCTTCACCGCCGAAGAAGCCTGGGCTGTATTGGGTGCGGAAGGCAAGACACCCGCGACTACTCAAGCCTCCATATTCCTGGATGGCTACGTTGCGTTTGACGCACCCGACGAATCACTGCTGCGCAAGTGGGCGCGTATCCGCGAGATCCGCGAACGGGTGAACAAGGACATTGAGGTGCTGCGGGCACAAGGCACGGTCGGCGCATCGCTGCAAGCCGAGGTCACACTCGATGTAGACGAAGACGACCACGCTATCTTGACCAGCCTCGGAGCGGATCTCAAATTTGTGTTCATCACATCCGCTATCACTTTAGTAGCATCTAAGGCCCTATCTACGAGGGCTAGTGCATCAAAAGGCTTAAAGTGCGAGCGCTGCTGGCACTATGTAGATATTTTGGGAACCGATGCAGCCCATCCCACCTTGTGTGGCCGCTGCACCAGCAACCTGTATGGCGCGGGTGAAGTGCGTCGCTGCGCCTGATGACACGGAGAAAAAACTGATGGCGCGCTCCAACTCTTCCGGCTCCAGCGGCATGCTGCAATGGCTGGGCCTGGCCTTCATCATTGTGTTGCTGGACCAGTTCACCAAAGTGCTGATAGTGGGCAACTACCACCTGGGTGATAGCACCTATGTGACCAGCTTTTTCAACGTGGTGCGGGCGCATAACCCTGGCGCTGCTTTTTCGTTTCTGGCAAATGAGTCGGGCTGGCAACGCTGGTTTTTCACAGCGCTCGGGTTTGTGGCGGCTGCGGTCATCATCTACATGCTGCGCTCCCACCCAGGGCAAAAACTATTCAGCTTTGCGATGGCCTGTATCTTGGGCGGTGCCATTGGCAACGTTATTGACCGCATGGTGCATGGCTATGTTGTCGACTTTTTAGACTTCCACTGGCATTGGTTGGCACCCGTTTTTTATGGCGGACACTTCCCTGCCTTCAATGTGGCCGACAGCGCCATCAGCATTGGCGCGGTCTGCATGATTCTGGACGAACTGCTGCGGGTCAGGAAGAGCTGATGTAGCGCGCCGGGAACGGCTTGAGCTATCTGGATGCTCTGCTCCGTGTCCCCCGCCGCTTTGCGGGCTCCTCCTTGACCTGCGCAGAACACCCAGATAGCCCAAGCCTCAGGTGATTTCGCACGTCAGCAGGAATACCGACTGCGTACCCGTGAGATCAAATCGGTGGCTAGAACAAAAAGCCCGCCGAAAACACCTGCTCGCTCATCCAAATGGTCTGATCGGCAACGCCTTTGTAGACCGGCACATTGCGCAGTGCACCGTAGGCCAGCTTTTGTGTCAACTCGACATAAATGGTCTTGTAGACCCTGTAGCGCAAGCCCACCTCAACGCCAGCCGTCCACCCATTGACCTGCCACCAGTCGTTGCTGGAGAAACAGCAAATGTTTTGGTCTTTGGGGCCCACCTCGTTGGCTTTACCCAAGATGGTGTTGTCTGCGTGTGGCAGCAATATGCCAGCACCCGCGCGGCTGATCAACTGCAAATGACCGGGCTGTTGCTCCGGCCCCGATATATGTTGCAGCCAAACGGCGTTGATCATCAGGTGGTTTAAACCATTGTGCAGCGTGTAGTTGAAGTCCTTGTCACTCAAAACCATGTTGCCGTTGTAGGGCTTGTAGTTGATGGTTCCGTCGACTGCTGCGACCTGGTTGATATCTGTGTTGTACTTGCTGTGGTCCAGTGAAAATTCGATGGCGAATGTTTTCTCAGGATTCATAAACTTGCCGACGCGCACGTTCTCTTGCGGGTTGGTCAAATCCAGCCTAAACAATGAACTCAGCGTATCCGATGGGCTAGACGGAAAGTCGCTGGCCGCCGCGCTGCGCACCGTAAAGTCATTGCCCAGGCTGGGCTGCGACACATGAATATCCGATGGCGCATACTGCTGGCGGCTGTAGCCCCACGAGAAATACCAGTTGCCGTCGTCACGCAGTGCACGCTCTTTGGCACTGGACGAGGCTTTTGCTAGATTGCTGGCGGGGTTTGCATCTTGTGCCGCGGCTGTGGGCTGGGCATACACCGCAGCACTCGATGTGGCAAATGCGATGGCTGTGAGGAAGATGTGTTTTGTCAATTGCGTATTCATACGGGGAATGATAAACGAGCCCCCTTTTCCGCCCGCCACGTGGCCCGCACCCAAGCGCCATCGTTTGATATGCCTCAACGCGAAGCTGCACGACATAGGTATCTCTAACTGAACAATCACGCAGCGACCTTGTTACAGTCCAGCCATGACCCAACGCCTTACGCCATCTGCGGCTTTACTACTCACCATTCCACCTGCCTTGTGGGCGGGCAATGCCGTGGTTGGGCGCATGGTCAGCCCCTTGGTGTCGCCCATGACGCTCAACCTGTTGCGCTGGGTAGTGGCATTTCTATTGCTGCTGCCATTGGCGGGCAGCGTGCTGCGCCGAGGCAGCCCCTTGTGGGCCCAGTGGCGTAACTTTGCCTTTCTGGCACTTTTGAGCACCAGTGGTTACAACGCCCTGCTGTATCTGGCGCTCAACACATCCACCCCCATCAACGTGACACTTGTCGGTGCCAGCACACCCGTATGGATGCTGTTGATCGGGCGCTTCTTCTTTGGCACACCTGTATCCATGCGCCAAGCCGTAGGTGCGGTGCTATCCATTGCAGGCGTTATGTTGGTGCTATGCCGGGGGCAATGGACGTTGTTGCTGGGTCTGCACCTGGTTGCAGGCGACGTCTACATTTTGGTGGCCAGCATGGGGTGGGCCTATTACAGCTGGATGCTGGCCCACCCCAAGCCCCAGTCTGCGACGCTGCGGGCCGACTGGGCAGCGTTTTTGCTGGGGCAAATTGCGTTTGGTTTGGGCTGGTCGCTGCTATTTGCAGGCGCTGAATGGACGTTTACCGATGTCCGCCTGCAGTGGGGCTGGCCGCTGGTTAGTGCGCTGCTATTCATCGCGGTAGGGCCCGCGGTCATCGCCTATGCGGCTTGGGGTGCTGGTGTGGCACGCGCGGGCCCTGCTGTAGCCGGTTTTTTTATCAACCTCACACCCTTGTTTACCGCAGTGCTGTCGTCAGCCTTCCTGGGCGAAACACCGCAACTGTTTCATGCCCTTGCGTTTGTGTTGATTGTTTCGGGCATTGTGCTGTCCTCACGGCGCTAAACTGGGGGAACTTTGCTATAACCATTTCATCCATCACTTGAATACCAGCGCCGCAAGGTGTTGGCCGGTACAGTTACAAGAACCACCACCTTCCGAAAAAACTACCATGCTCCAACGCTCCTCATTTACGAAGCTCGGGATCAGTGCGCCCTGGGTGCTTGGCGCGACTCTGCTATGCGTTGCGCCGTGGGCCAGTGCTGGAGCCACACTAGACAACATTCGGGCAACGGGAAAAATTGTTCTGGGCCACCGCGAGTCGTCCGTGCCCTTTTCCTATTTGGATGGAGAAAAGCGCCCGGTCGGTTATGCGCTGGACCTATGCCTCAGGCTAGCCGATGCGGTAAAAAGCAAGCTCCACATGAAGGCCTTGAATATCGAGTACGTTATGGTCAACTCGAGCAACCGCATCAGCATGGTCGAAGAAGGCAAGGTCGATCTGGAGTGTGGCTCCACCACCAACAATGCCGAGCGGCGCAACAAGGTTGCCTTCACGGTGCCACACTACATCACTGGTGCACGCTACTTGGTCCGCGCCAACGAGACGGCCTCCGATCTTGTGGGTCTGGCGGGCAAACGCGTGGTGTCAACTAAGGGCACAACCCCGCTCAAGGCGGTCGAGCGTGCTGGCAGGGAGCGCGTGCTGCGTCTGGTACTGCAGGAAGCGCCCGATCACGCCAGGGCCGTTGAGATGGTGGAGAACAATGAATCTGACGCTTTCGCAATGGACGACGTGCTGCTCTATGGCCTGATCGCAAGCCGCGCAAACCCAGAGAAGCTCAAGGTCATCGGCAAGTTTTTGACGGTCGAGCCCCTGGCCATCATGCTGCCCAAAGGCGACCCCGAGTTCAAGGCCATTCTGGACACCGAAATGAAACGCATGATCGTATCGCGAGAGGCCCAAAGCATCTATGACCGCTGGTTCATGAAGTCCATTCCACCCAAAAATACACCGTTGAACCTCCCGATGAACTACCTGCTGCGCGACTTCTGGAAATACCCCACGGATCAAGTTCCAGGTGCCTGACTCCTGGACGCTGGCCTTGGGTCCATCACGGCCACCAAGCGCTTCAAACCTCTGCAGGTCTAGTAAGTCCCCGGATACGCCCCGCCATCGGCCAACACATTCTGCCCGGTGATGTAGCCCGCCTGCACACTGCACAAGAATGCGCAGATGGCGCCAAACTCGTCCGGCGTGCCAAAGCGGCGGGCCGGAATGCTGTTGCGCCGGGCTTGGGCCAGGGCTTCAACGGTTTGTCCGGTTTTGTCGGCATTGGATTGCAGCATGCCCTTGATACGGTCGGTGTCAAACACGCCGGGCAGCAGGTTGTTGATGGTCACACCCTGCGCGGCCAGGCCGGTACGTGCCACTCCGGCCACAAAACCGGTCAAGCCACTTCGTGCACCATTGGAGAGGCCCAGCACATCAATCGGCGCTTTCACCGAGCTGGAGGTGATGTTGACAATGCGGCCAAACCCACGCTGTGCCATGCCATCGACCGTGGCCTTGATGAGCTCGATGGGGGTGAGCATGTTGGCATCTACCGCGCTGATCCAAGCGTCGCGGTCCCAGTCGCGAAAGTCACCGGGTGGCGGGCCCCCAGCATTGGTGACCACGATGTCAAAGTCTGACCGCATGGCAAACACGGCAGCCCTTCCAGCGGCTGTGGTGATGTCTTGTGCACAAAATAGCACGCTAGCCCTCGTGGAATGTGCATAGTCCGCTATCAACTTTGCAGCAGATTTCTCCAGAAGCTCTGCTCCGCGTGCGACGATGAGCACATTCACACCCTCTTGCACCAAGGCCTTGGCACAGCCCAGCCCAAGCCCCTTGCTGGCACCACACACCAAAGCCCATTTACCGGCTATCCCTAAGTCCATATGCGTTCTCCAAAAACTTCGCAGTCATGCAACACCAAAATAGCCGATGATACGCACGCCATGGCACAAACACCGCATCCCCTCCACCCAGCTCTCAAGCCATTTGCAAAGGCCGTAACCACAGCCGAGCACGCAGCCACCCTGATCCGCAATGGCGACCACGTCTTTGTGGGCACAGGTTGCGCTGCACCCCGCGCGCTGGTGCAAGCGCTGGAGACCATGAAATGCCCGCCCGCAGATGTGGAAATGTTGCATTTCTTCACCGTCAAGGCCTTCGACCATGATGCAGCGGGCCACAGCACCACCCACTTTCGCCATCGCTCGTTCTTTGTGGGCACCGATATGCGCGCAGCCCTCAAGCAAGGCTTGGTGGACTATGTACCCATGGCGGTTGAGCGGGTGCCGGAAATGATGGCATTGGGCCGCATCCCGGTGGATGTGGCGCTGATCCAAGTATCACTACCCGACGCTTTTGGCTACGTAAGCCTGGGCGTGTCAATCGACATCATTCCCGCGGCACTGTCCCGCGCACGCCTCATCATTGCAGAGGTCAACGCGGCTATGCCGCGCACCATGGGAGACTCCACACTGCACATCAGCCGCATCCACCACCTGGTACCGGTTGCAACGCCGGTGACCGAGTTCAATGTCACCCCGGTTCAAGAAGCCAACGTACAGCGCATCGCCCGCTATATCGCCGGCATCATTGACGACGGCTCCACCTTGCAAATTGGTTTGGGACAAGTGGCACATGAGGCGCTGCAGTACCTGACCGACCGCAATGACCTTGGCATCCATTCGGATGTGATATCGGACGCGATCATTCCACTGCTGGAGCATGGCAACCTGACCGGTGCGTGCAAGACCCACAAGCCTTTCAAAATTGTGGCAAGTATGGCGCTGGGTACGCGCGCCTTGTATGACTTGATGGATGCAAATCCACTGTTCTCGATGGAACCCATCGACGCCGTGTGCAACCCCGCAACCATTGCCGCCCAATACAAGTTGGTGGCCATTGCGCAAGCATCGTCCATCGACCTGTCGGGGCAAGTTTGTATTGACCAATTTGGCGGTGAGTTCTACAGCGGGGTGGGGAGCCAAGGTGAATTTTTGCGCGGTGCCTCGCGCTCACCCGGTGGCAAACCCATTGTGTGCTTGACCGCCACCACAGACGACGGCACGCAGTCACGCATTCGCGCAAGCCTGTTGTCGGGCGAATCAGCAGCGGTGACCCGTGCCGACGTGCACTATGTGGTCACCGAGTACGGCATCGCCTACCTGTTTGGCAAATCTATACGGGAGCGGGCGACGGCCCTGATTGAACTGGCCCACCCCCGCTTTAGGCCGGCATTGTTTGCACAAGCCCAAAGCTTGGGCTATCTCAGCGCAGACCAGACCTTGCAAAACCTGCGCGCGTATCCGGTGGATGAAGAGTTAACAGTCACACTCAAAGATGGTCGCACGGTAATGCTACGCCCCGCGCTGTCGAGTGATGCGCAAGGCATTCGCGATCTGTTCCACCACCTCAGCGAAGCCGACGTGTACACCCGCTTCTTTCGGCATGTGCGCGGCCTGTCCAATGCCGAAGTGCAACGCCTGTGCAATGTGAACTACGACAGCGAGGTCGCCTTTGTTGCCATCAGTGGGCCGCGCGAAGCATCATTGATCGTAGGGCAATCGTGCTACTTCACCAATCCCACCAGCAATCTGGCGGAAACCGCATTTATGGTGCACCCTGAGTGGCAGGGTTGCGGCTTGGGCACTGCCTTGCAAGCCCATATGGTGCAGCACGCCATGAAGCGGGGCTTGCGCGGCTTTGTTGCAGAAATTTTGCCGGGCAATGCCCGTATGCTGCACTTGGCCCACAACGGACCACGCTCAGTGAAGATTGAAAAAACCAGCGACTCTGTGCACCTCACCCAATTGTTTGAGGCGACCCCACCCAAGGGCCCCGCATGGGAGCGCTGGGTGCGCAAAGCTACAGGGTGGTCACATCGACAAACGTCTCCGGACGGGGAAACCGCCCCACCATCCAGTGCCGACTGATCTCCAGCGATGCAATAACGGGCAGGGGCAACTCACTGACCGTGTCAGGCGTAGGATTGGGATGATCGGCCAGCAGTGCTGCCATGTGCACCACACCCGCCAAGCGGTCAAACGGCTCTGCCGACATGGGGTCTATGGCGCTTTGCAAGCCAGTAACAATCGCATCGGGGAAATTCCAGTGGCGCGCCAACACTGCAGTGACTTGCCCTTCGTCAAAGCCCAGTAGCCGCTGCTCGCGTTCCCAGCGCTGAACCGCGGTGCAGGGCTGTGCTTCGATTTCGACCAAAATTTCAGGCGAACGCTGGCCAATCAACAGTTCACCCAGGCGCAACATCATGCCCGCCAACCACGCTTGTTGCGGGTCCAGCGCAGCGCCACCGGCCAGCCACTGCGCATAGCCGGCACAGGCCATGCTGGACTTCCAGAACTGGGCCCTGTCCAATCCTGGAACTGATGGAAACGCAGTGCCAATGCTGGTAGACAGCGCCAAGGCGCGGATACGCGACATGCCGAGCATGGTGATGGCATGGGCCAAGGACAAGACTTGCCGGCTCAAGCCAAACTGCGCGCTATTGGCCATGCGCAACAAATTGGCAGTTAGCGCCGGGTCTTTGGCAATGATCGCCTCTATTTGTGCGCCCGTAGCGTCGGGGTCATTGAGTGTGCGCACCAGTGAATGCGCCACTTCGGTCATCACCGGGAGCTTGGCGGTTTCAAAAAAGGCTGTCAACGTGCTCATGGAGTCTCCTGTTTTGAAGTAGTTTTTGACAAGTATAGGAAGTTGTCAAGCCAGTACTTGCCTTGCTGCGACAAACACGTCACTTGCCAGCGCGGCTGCATACAAACACACCCGCAATCACCAACACGGTTCCCGCCACCAGCCAGGGTGTAAAGGGCTCGTCGAGCAACAAAACGCCCATGACCATGGTAGACATGGGGCCCACCATTCCCACCTGTGCTGCAAGGCCGGAACCAATGCGTTCTATGGCCATCATGACCAGCATGACCGGCACCACGGTGCACAAGGTTGCGTTCAAGAGCGACAGCCAAATAACCTGTGGTGCCAAGGACCAGACACCGTGCAACGGGCGCAGCACGACAAACTGCGCGATGCACAGCACACACGCCACGGAGGTAGCCAAGCCCACCAGGCGCATAGACCCCAGTCGCTGCACCATTTCACCGCTGTAAAACAGATAGAGGGCATAGCTGATTGCGCTAAGCAGCACCAGCACTGCGCCCAGTGCCACGTCAGAACCCTGCAGCTGAACTTCGTGGCCAAACACCAGTAGAACGCCGGTGTAGCTCACTGCCATGCCAACCATTTGCAGGCGCACAATTTTTCGTGACGCCAACACCAGACCCAGCAGCAGCACCAGCGTGGGATTGAGGTAAAGGATGAGCCGCTCTAGCGCAGCGGTAATGTATTGCAGGCCCGCAAAATCCAGATAGCTTGCCAGGTAGTAGCCCGTTACGCCCAGCAGCGCGATTCCCAGTACATCCTTGCTGCGCAACGAAACGGGTGTTTGCGTCGCAGTATGACGACTGGACCACCACGCCATCACCAAAAAGAATGGCAAAGCGAACAACATCCGCAACATGAGCAAGGTCACCGCATCCACACCATAGCGGTAGGCCAACTTGACAATGATGGCCTTGCCGCTGAATGCCACTGCACCCAGCGTGGCCAAGGTCATGCCCACCACAATCGATCGGGGCATTGGTTTACTTGCAGTAATGGAGATAGGACTGGCCATGGACCAACTGTACAGGACACTCGAAAAAACTGCGTCTAAAATCCGCTTCCGGCGTGGCACTACACCGGTCTAAGAACAATGAGAAAAAGCAATGAATGTTGATGCTGGAACAACACCCCTAGCCGAGGCACCATGGCATGGTAGCGATCACACAGAGTTGTTTGCCCTATCAATCGCGCAGAGCCCATTGGGCATCATCATTTTGGACCGCGCTGGGCACGTGGTCTATTGCAACCAGAGCTTTATTGCCCTGTCCGGTTTCAGCCAAAACGAAATCATTGGCGCATTTCCACACCCTTGGCTTCCCGACGAGTCAATCATGGAGGCCTACCGCAACGTCATGGCATCGCCAGAGGCCGGCGCATGCTGGCGGGGCGACGTGCAATGCCGCCACAAAGATGGAAGTGTGTATTGGGAACGCCAGGTGGCCTCTCCCCTGCGTGATGCCAACGGCAATTGCACCCATTTGATGGTGCTCAAAGAAGATGTGAGCGACCGCAAAGTGCGCAGGGCCGATTACGCACAGACCCGCCATCTGCACGAACGGGCATTGGCCTCCAGCAGCAACGGAATCATGATTACCCGCAGCGATGCAGACGACCATTCCATCGTCTACGTCAACCCTGCATTCGAACGCATCACCGGCTACACCGCCGCAGAAGTCATTGGGCAAGAGGGGCGTTTTTTGGTTCGTGATGACCTTGCGCAACCCGAACTGGAGCACATTCGCACCGCGTTGCGGGAGAAAAGCGAGGGCCAGGCCACGCTGCGCAACTACCGCAAAGACGGCACGCTGTTTTGGAATGAGTTGCACCTGGCACCCGTGCGTGATCTGGCAGGCCAAGCAACCACGCACTTTGTCAGCGTCATCAACGATGTCAGTGATCGTATACGCTACCAACACGCACTGGAGTACCAGGCCAACCATGACAGCCTGACCGGCCTGGCCAACCGCAACCTGCTCAACGATCGCATTGAACAGGCCATTGCCGGGGCCAAACGCAGTGGCCTCGACATGGGGGTCATGCTGCTCGATCTGGACCATTTCAAGCTGGTCAACGATGCGTCAGGCCACAGTGCAGGCGACATCTTGTTGAAAGAAGTTGCCCACCGCCTGAAAAGTTGCGTGCGAGAGACCGATACCGTGGCGCGCCTGGGCGGTGATGAGTTTGTCATCATCCTGCCCAACTTGCCGCAGCCCGACGATGTAGACCAGATTGCCGAAAAAATTCTGTCAGCCCTCTCGCGGCCCGTGGAGGTGGCAGGGCGTGACATTTTCGTGACCGCCAGCATTGGCGTCTCCATGTACCCACGCGATGGCGACCACGGCGAGATATTGTTGCGCTACGCCGACATGGCCATGTATGGTGTGAAGGAAAACGGTCGCAACAGTGTGCGCCAATTCCTACCCGAAATGGGTTCCACGGCCGTAAGCCGCCTCGATATGGAAGGCGCCATGCGCCGAGGGCTGGAGCACGGAGAATTCGTCGTGCACTACCAGCCCAAGATTGATCTGCGCACGCGCAGCGTTGTCGGTGCTGAGGCCTTGGTGCGCTGGGAGCACCCCAAGATTGGACTCATTCACCCCATTGAATTCATCCGCCTGGCGGAAGAGACTGGCTTGATTTTGCCCTTGGGCGAATGGGTACTGACTGAAGCCTGCAGGCAACAAGTGCAGTGGCAGCAGCAAGGTTGCGCGCCCCTCAAAATTGCCATCAACATGTCGGCCCGTCAATTCCGTCAGGCCGATCTGGCCGAGCGGGTTGCGGCCATCTTCATGACCACCGGTGCAGACCCTACCCAGTTCGTTCTGGAGCTCACCGAGAGCATGGTCATGCAAGACGTGGACAGCACGCTGACGACCTTGCGTGCACTCAAACGGCTGGGTGTGTCTTTGTCGCTGGACGATTTTGGAACGGGCTACTCCAGCCTGTCCTACCTGCGTCGCTTTCCGATTGATGAACTCAAGATTGACCGCTCGTTCATCAACGACATCCACAACAATGCCGACGATGCGGCCATTGCCAGTGCCATCGTGGCCATGGCACGCAGTCTGGGTATGACCGTAGTGGCCGAAGGTGTTGAAAACATTGAGCAAGCCGACCTTTTGGCGACCATGGGGTGCAACGAGGTGCAAGGCTACTTCTTTGCGCGCCCCATGACGGCCAGCGCATTTGCGGACCGCGCTACTTGAACTGCTTGCGGACTTTTTGCGCGGCGGTGACGGCAACGAGGACCAGCGCACCGGAAACGATGCCAAGTACAGCGTCTAAGGCTGCAGGCACGATAGCCTGTGCAACACTGCCCCAAGCACCCACCATGGCTTCAACGGCATGGTGCAGTGGCGCAATGCCATGCATCAAAATGCCGCCACCCACCAAAAACATGGCAGCGGTGCCCACCACCGCCAAGGTCTTCATGAGCCACGGCGCAGCCCGCAAAAGGCCACGTCCCAACGCGTGCTGTGCACCCAACCACATAGACGGCGCAGTACGGCGACTGAGATAGAGTCCGGCATCGTCGATCTTGACAATGCCAGCGACGAATCCATACACACCCACGGTCATCAAGACAGCAATCCCGCTCAGCACTGCCAACTGTGTCATCCAAGGCTGGGCTTGAACAGTGCCCAATGTGATGGTGATGATTTCTGCAGACAGCACAAAGTCCGTGCGGATCGCACCCTTGATCTTGTCGCGCTCCAGCTCTACCAGATCTACAGCGGGATTGGCAAGCGCCTGCATGAGCTCGTCAGCATGGGCTTGGTCTTCGGCTTTGCTGTGCAAGAACTTGTGCGCCAGCTTTTCAAAGCCCTCATAGCAAAGGTACGCACCGCCAAGCATTAACAATGGCGTCACGGCCCACGGAATGAAGATGCTGATGAGCAATGCTGCCGGCACCAGAATGAGCTTGTTGACAAACGAGCCCTTGCACACGGCCCACACCACAGGCAATTCGCGCTCTGCACTAACACCTGACACTTGCTGCGCGTTCAGAGCGAGGTCATCGCCCAAAACACCCGCAGTTTTTTTGGCGGCAACTTTGGAAAGAATGGCCACGTCATCCAGGATGGTGGCGATGTCATCAACAAGGGCAAGCAAGCTAGTGGCCATGGTAAGGGTACTCAACGGGAAAATACCCATTGTCGCCGTTTCCGCGCGCCGTAAAAATGGGGCATGCGCCATCCCAACCCTGTGCAGACCGTGCCCCTTGAGGCCCTGCCCCTTGCTCCCACAGTTCTTGATGTGGAGGCTTCTGGCTTTGGCCGCAACAGCTATCCCATTGAAATCGGCTTTGTGCTGCCCAATGGCCATTCGTATTGCACCTTGATCCGGCCCGAAGCCCATTGGACACACTGGGACGCGCAGGCAGAAGCCACGCACCATATATCGCGCGCCTTGCTGCTGGAGCGCGGTGTAGCAGTACCCGAAGTAGCGCGCGCCATCAATGCCCAACTAGCAGGGCAAACGGTCTACTCCGACGGCTGGGCCCATGACTACACTTGGCTGGGTGCATTGTTCGACGCTGCGGACATGAGCCCTGCCTTCAAGCTGGAAAACCTGCGTGCGCTTCTCAATGACCAACAGGCCGACCAGTGGCACACGGTGAAAGCGCAAGTCAGCAGTGAGCGTGGCGTGCAGCGCCACCGCGCCAGTGCAGATGCCCGCCTGCTACAGCTGACATTGCTGCGCCTGCGCAACGGGGGCTAGGGCTTCACCGCCGGGCCGCCCCAAGGTGAAGCGCGCCCCCTTGGGGGGCAGCGACCCGCGTAGCGTGGGGGTTCTGTTAGCTGGTGATGTAGTGCTGAAGCTGGCTGATAGTCAGTTCATGGTCGGCAATGATGTCGTTCATGATGTCGCGGATCGAAATCATGCCCAGCACCTTGTCACCGTCCACCACCGGCAGGTGGCGAATCTTCTTTTGGCCCATCAGGGCCAGGCAGTCCCGGGT
>CAYXWW010000008.1:13195-51200 GCA_964468905.1 uncultured Rhodoferax sp.
GTAGCGGCGGAGCGTGGGGGCTAAAGTTTTCTTGCAAACAGTTGCAGCGTGTCGTAAAACTCATGTGCCTTTAGTGGACGGCCCAACATGGCTTCCATTTCAGGCGCCAGTTGTTGCGCGCGCTGGGCATCAAAGTGCATGTCGTAGGCGTTGAAGGAATCCAGTTCAAACGCCTCCATAGCCGCGCTGCCCCCCAGAGTCAGCAAGTCTTCGCCCGCAAACTCAAAGATGTGCCCCATGTGGTGCAGCGTTGGTGCATTAACCATGGGTGCCAACCCATGCTTGAAGCACCAATAGGTGCGCGGGCAAAAGCGGTTGGTGGTGGTGACGTGCCACACACCACCGGGTTTGAGCACTCGGGCCATTTCCTGGCAGGCAAATACAACACCATCCCACGACACCACGCCGTCCGCGCGAATGTTGAACAAATGCTCAACCGTCTCCCAGCACACCACCGCGTCGAAGCTATGGTCCGCAAAAGGCAGCTGGTGCAGTCGTGCGTCAAAGTAACTGCCGCTGTGGGCGCCAGACGTGAGCAGGGTCTCACCATTGATGATGCTCCAATCGAGTGCATCGGCGGTGAATCCGGCCAGCACCGCGTCACGCGCCTGCGCAAAGCCACCAACGTCCAACACGCGGGCCTGCGGATGCAATCGCGCAGCAAGATTGCGCGCAGAGGTAGCTATACGCGGCCCACCAATCGTGAAGTAGTCATTGGTTAGCGCCAGCTCTGCAGTGCAGGCCATGGCACGCGGCAGATCAAATGACAGCACGGTATTGCATCCATAAAAACATGCGATGATTCTACGGGGTCCCCCCATGCCACCCATACCAACGAGTCACCACTATGCATCGCGTCGCCATCAGTAGCACCGGATTGTTTACGCCACCCGAGGTCATCACCAACGAAGAATTGGTAGCCGCATTCAACGCCTATGCGACATTGGACAACGCCGCCCATGCTGCCGAGATCGCCGCCGGCACCCGCACGGCGCTGACCGACTCCAACGTCGAGTTCATCGAAAAGGCCTCGGGCATCAAGCGCCGGTATGTCATGAACAAGTCTGGCGTACTGGACCCACGGCGCATGCGCCCGGTCTTTAAAACCCGACCGGACACTGAGATTTCCATGATGGCCGAAATCGCCGTCAAAGCCGCGCAGGACGCGCTAGCCGCTGCCGGCAAAACGGCGGCCGATGTTGACGGCGTGATCTGCGCAGCCGCCAATATGCAGCGCGCCTACCCCGCCATGGGCGTGGAAATACAAACCGCGCTGGGCATACAGGGTTACGCGTTTGACATGAATGTGGCCTGCTCATCCGCCACGTTTGCACTGGAAATGGCAGTGAACGCGGTGCGCATGGGCACAGCGAGGGCTATTTTGGTGGTGAACCCTGAAATTACCTCAGCCCATCTCGCATGGATGGACCGCGACTGCCACTTCATCTTTGGCGATGTGTGCACTGCCATTCTGGTGGAGCGACTCGACTTGGCGCCGGCTGGCGCGTTTGAAGTTGTCAGCACCCGGTTGCAGACCACGTTTTCCAACGCCATTCGCAACAACGCGGGTTTTATGTCGCGCGCCGAAGACCGCAACCCCGAAGACCGTGACCAGTTATTCAAGCAAGAAGGCCGCAAAGTCTTCAAAGAAGTGTGCCCCATGGCGGCAGACCACATAACAACCCACCTGACGGCACACACGTTGACACCTGCACAGGTGCGCCGCTTCTGGTTGCACCAGGCCAACTTGGCCATGAACCAGCTCATCAGCCGCAAGCTGCTGGGCCGCGATGCAACAGCCGACGAAGCGCCCGTGATTCTGGATGAGTTTGCCAACACCGCATCGGCGGGCTCCATCATCGCCTTTCACCGCCACAAGGCCGACTTTAAGGCCGGCGATGTGGGTGTCATCTGCTCGTTTGGTGCGGGCTATTCGATCGGAAGTGCGATTGTGAAGAAAGTGTGATCTGGCAGTATTGCTATTACTTTAGTAGCGGCTGACGAACATTTCACGAGGGCTAGAGGCCGATTTCATTGCAATGATCTCGTTGTGAGCAGCATGCACGTTGCGAAAAGTGGATGTCGAGGCGGTTTGATGGGAAGGGAAGCAGTTTCCGCTTAAGACGCATACCAGACATGTGGCTACCGACATTGACTTCTCCATTCCTGACGTTGGATGATGAATTGCGGCTTTAACTTAAAACGCCTTTGCCCAAGCAATCTAAATCGGCATGATTTACAGAATCAACATCTAGGCCCAACGCAATTTCTATATGGAATCGTCCCATTTAGTCGCCCTCGATCTGAGAAGAAAAAGAAAATCGTTGCGTCACCTGGATCACCATATAAGCCTGCATCCGCAACAAACATCACTGGTGCGTCGGGGCCTTGCAGCCCTTTCGGAAGGGACAATCCACCATCAAGCAATACATATGCATTCCAAAATGGAGGCATCTTGCTCGGTAGTCTGTTGAAAAATGACCGGCTTTTAATAGTCTCAGTTGCCCACCAGACGAAAGTGGTAGCACTAGCCTTCTGCAGTTTTCCTTCTTGAACAAGTGCGTCCAAGGCCGCATGCCCCTGCAGGGGCAAAGCCTTGGCCTGAATAGGCCTTGCACCAAGCGCCAATGGGGTCCAATTTGCAGAAGTGATGAGTGTTGCAAGAGGTGATAGTGAGGCGCCGATATGAATGACATCACCCAAAACCTCAAGAGGTTGCGGTACCTTGGTTCTTCGTAGCGGCAGCACCGAGTTGGGATCAAGCCAGCTATTCGTGAATTTGGGAGGAGATCCGAAATAGGTTGAATTGCCGCAACCGTAACCCACGTATGTCGGAATATCAACTTCAAGTCCAACTATGGTCGAAATGGCTGAGAACTTTTTGTGTGCGGCGACGCCAATGATTTTGGTGTCACCTGTACGGGCAATGTTCCAAATGGTCGACTGCTCGCTGTCTAAAAAAAGAAAAATGGGTTTCCCTGGATTGTTAACGATCACATCGACTTGAACTATTTCTCCGCTTTTTTCGTTGTACTCAAGGCCTAATTTTCGCCCCCCCTTTGCCGCAATTGAGACAACGTCATACTCCGAAAAGAACTGCAACTCGGGAAACGCACATACCTCTTTTCTTGGCCGAAACTCTTCAGGAACGAGGCTCCCAACGGTTGATCTGCTTGCCACTCCCGAAATAGTTCCCGGACTAAGTTTGACAAAAGCAGCAATTTCGCTGCAACGCGCGGTGTTTTCCTGACGCGTGCAGTCTTCACGTAAGTCCTGTTCAATGCTGGTACCTTTCAGATCGTTGAACCCACCCTGCGCAAGCAATTTGGCTCTTTCGAGAAAATTTCTAGCAAATGGATTTAATGTCAACCTTAGAGATTCTTGCAAAGGGACGTAAGTGAGTGCCGTTCCTTGAAACTGCGGTGAGCGTTCTACTCCAAGGGCTAAAAGTACGGGAATCATTTCATCGTTACTGCAGTTCACGAGCGCATTGCTTAGACCCCGGGTTCCTGAGCTCAATAAAGTGGCCCTATTGATGTCAGCGCCTCTTTTGATCAATAGCTTGTAGGCCTGAAAAGTTCTTTGTCTTGCCTCGTCCTCCGAAATGCCATCCGGGCGGTTTCTCGTTATTGCATTTGGACAACGAAAGAAGATCGACTGAGAAGAGAACTGTTTGGGGTCGATTTTTCCTGCATTCGGATCAGCACCTTCGTCTAGCAGCCATTGGACCATAGCAATATTGCCACCCGACACTGCATAATCCAACAGCCACTCATTTCCGCAATATATTGGGGCATTGATTAGGCTGTTTTTCGCGTCAATTCGCCACTCGTCCATCGACCTTACATCGGATTGAAATAGATTCTGGAGTTGAGGTGGCATGGCATTCCAACGACGGGCCACCCATGCAATCAAAGTTTCTTTCATTTCGTTCGGTTGTCCGAAGGCGGCTAACTCGATGAGCTTGTCCGGTCGAGAACATGATGATCCGTCTGCTATTGCGAAACTATCAGAGGACGCGCCGATCAGTAGCAACGCCAACAAAAAACACCGAATGGTCATACATGAATCCCTTACAAGCCTAGTTTCTTAACGTCAGAATTAATGATCGTGGGCAACCGAAAAATGTGACTTAGTCAGAATGAGTTACCTGCGAATCTAGGTTCCCGCCGTACAAGAACCGAACCGTCGTCGCTGGCGCACATTTCAAGTGCGACCATCACTCTGCGATTTCGCATTTCGCTTGGGCGAGATGAATTCTCGCTTCGCGCAACGACGCGGCGTAGTGTATAGACGCTTTGCCAAAAACCACGAACGGAGGCTGATCAGCAAAGGGATTCGATGAAATGGCCTACCCGAAAGCAGCCACCTGCGACTGTCCGCTTGCGCCCCACAGCAGTCTAAATTCACCCTCGCTCAACCCAGTTCAGTTGACTGAATATGCAAAACGCTACAACTTTAGTAGCTGCTGACGCACATTCCACGAGGGCTAGAGGCAGTTTTTAGCTCAAAGATCGTTTCAAACGGATCTCTTCAACGCGGGCCGATCCAATGGGCACTGTTTTGGCACTGCTGGGTTCGCGCTTGAAGCCGGCCAGTTCGTGGAAGCGCAAGGCGCGGTCATTCGCAATAGGGATCCACACGGTGACATGGGTGCAGCCCTCTTCTTGCAAACCTTCGCGGGCGGCATCCCACAGTGCCAGGCCTACGCCTTTGTCCCAGTGGCTGGACGCCACGTAGATGGACCAGATTTCGCCCATGGTCTGCGGTGTGCCTTTGTCACGTGAGCGGTCAAACCCGACAAAGCCCACAATGGTGTCGCCATCCACAGCCACTTGCACTTGTGGCTCTGCGTATTCAATGGCCTCGCGCCAGTGGGCCAGATTTTTCTCAAGCGCGGCCACGGGTACGGGCGCGTTGGGTGTGGCTGATTTGAAGGCTGCGCACACGGTGGCGTTGTGCAATTCGGTGATGGCTTTTGCATCGCGCAAGGTAGCGGGGCGGACCAAGATAGTAGTCGTAGAGGACATGTCTGAGCGTTAACCTGAAACAGAAAAAATACGGAAATGCGAGCCTAGATTGTCGCTGCAAAAGTTTTGCACCCCAAGCTGCCGCTGATGAGCGGCCGAAGCAGGTGAAAAGACGGGTGTCAAAAGCAGCAAGAGGCAATGAAAACCTGCGGTAGAGTATTGACCCATTGGAGACCCAACTATGCGCACCAGAACCCTGTACCAATATGCGGCCATCATCGCGCTCATCGGCATTGTGCTCTACGCCGCCGCAGTGACATGGATCTGGTTGAAGCAAGAAAAGCTGCTGTACGCACCCACCGTGCTGGCAGCCGACTACCCTTTGGCTACGGCGCCAGACATTCATGAAGTTGCCATTGATGTGCCGGGTGCTCGCCTCTCCGCATTGCATTTGCGCCTGCCCAACCCCAAAGGCGTGGTCTTCTTTTTGCACGGCAACGGCGGCAGCATGGCCAACTGGTTTGTGAACCCAGAGTACTACCGCCACGCCAATTTCGATCTGTTCATGATCGACTACCGGGGTTTTGGCAAGAGTACGGGCAGCATTGAGAGTGAAGAGCAATTGCGTGCCGACGTGCGCGCGGCTTGGGCCACGGTTGCCCCGCAGTACGCAGGGAAAAAGATCGTGATCTATGGCCGCTCGCTAGGGTCCGGTTTGGCCGCAGGCCTGTCGGCGGAATTGGGTGACAAGAATCCAGCAGCCCTCACCGTGCTGGTATCCGCCTACAGCAGCATGGCAGCGCTGGCTGCGGAGCACTACGGGTGGGTTCCGCAGGCAGTGCTGCGCTACCCCCTGCGCACAGACCAGCTGATTGGCAAGGTGCGCTCGCCCCTGTTGCTGATTCACGGAGCGCAGGACACTTTCATTGCGCCGTCCCACAGCGAGGCGCTCAAGGCCTTGGTGCCGCAAGCCACCTATAGACCCATTGCCGGTGCAGCGCACAACGACCTGCAAAATTTCGACACCTACCTGGATGTGTATAGCCGGGCTTTGGCGGCGCTCTAAAAAGCGCCTCCAGCCCTCGCAGAACGTGCGTAAGCAGCTATTGCTTTTGTAGCACTCCCAACCACGCACCGCAGGGTCGGTGGGCTGGGTGTTCCTTCGTCGGCCCCATTCGCGGCAGCTACAAAGCCGGCGTGCCCCCACCTCGTTTACGCCGCAGCCATGGCAACCCAACACCGCCGCCCGCGAGCGTGGGCTGGAGAAGGAATGCACAGCCTGCCGACCCAGCCAACCCCTATGGCGGAGAATTTATCAAGTTTTACTATCTTTTAACTCAGATATTTGCTATATTTATAAGTAGTTAGTTTTATTTAATCAACAAACAAGGAGGGTGACATGGCAAAAGTCGCTGCATGGGTCCTGCTCGTATTGGGCATCGGGCACATCATTTATGGGTTGGTCAAGTTCAAATCTCCGTTGTTTGCTGCGGTTGCCGACGGCTACATAGGCCAGTTTGGCTCGCCCGAAATGCGCCGCACCACGTTTTGGTTCATGATCTTCGGGCCGCTGCTCATACTGGCCGGGCACGTGGGCATACACGCCGCAGCCCATGGCGACCTTGCACTCCTCAAAATCGTGGGTATTTACACCTTCGCCACCGCGTTGTTGGGCGTAGCTGCCTATCCCGCGTCGCCGTTTTGGGGGGCACTGGTGGCCGCACCGGTTTTGATTGCCACCGGCTACAAGTGGCTCAACTAAGCCCGATTGACTATGCCCACTCTACCCCCCGGTCAGCAAGACTCCGCAGCGTTTCCGCGATTTGGACTCTCCCAATTTGCGCGTCGCTTCCCCCGCCAGCCCCTGCAAGCGGAACTTGTCGTCGTGGGCAAGGTTGAGCGCCCGTTGCATCTCATCAACCCACTCGTTGACCTGCCGCGCTCCGAGCAAGTAAGTGACTTTCATTGCGTCACCACCTGGAGTCATCGCTCCCTGCGTTGGGGTGGCGTGCGCTTTGTTGATTTTTACGAGAAAGTTGTGGTACCGCAGGCTGGTCCACAACCTGACGCAGCGCTGGTTGCCATACGCGGCCAAGACGGTGCACGCACCGGCATGCTACTGGCCGATCTGTTGAACCCTGACGTGCTGCTGGCAGACACGCTCAACGGCCAACCGCTTGGGGTAGCGCATGGCGCGCCGCTGCGGCTGGTTGCGCCCCAGCACTATGGCTACAAGTCGATGAAGTACCTGTGCCGCCTGGAGTTCATGGCTGCGCACGCCGCGTACCCTACGTCAGGCCCCCAGTTCATCGACCACCCCCGCGCACGGGTTGCGCTGGAAGAGCGCGGGCGATTTGCGCCGGGCTGGCTCCTTCGTTACCTGTATCGCCCCTTGGTGTCAGGAACCGTCAAATCCTTTGCCAAGGCCATGGCGGCGCATGAGGCAGCCGAGCGCGCCGAACGACAATCTTCCTAAGCCCACCATCCACGCCCCCATGCGCACCACCAAAGCCCAACAAGCCAAAAGCCACCGCCTGATCATTCAGACCGCAGTCGACCTGATGACCCAGCATGGGTTTGAAGGCACCACCATGAAGCAGATTGCCCGCGCCGCCAATCTGGGGGACGCCACCATTTACAAGTATTTCCCCACCAAGGAAAGACTGGTCACCGCCTACTTTGAGCAGGCTATTGAAGACGCATTGGCACTGGCCGACAAAGCGCCCTGGCAGAAAGATCTGGTTTTGCAAGAGCGCCTACAGCTGGTGATTGAGAGCCTGCTGGAGACCCTGCTGCCCGACCGCGAATTTGTAGGCGTGGCCCGTGGTTTGGTGGAGCGCGCGCCCATGCTCTTGCTGGGCGAACAATTGCCCGGCAAGGCACTGCTCACGCAATCCTTTATCAAACTGCTAGAAGAGGCCGAGGCCGCAAAAGACATTGCACCCTGCGGCTTCAAACCCAGCCTGGCCGCGCTGCTGGCCGACTACGTGTATGGCGTCATCGCCTACTGGCTGCGCGACACATCTGACCAATTTGCCAACACCACACAGATGGTGGACTTGAGCCTGGGTGTACTGGTGCTGGCCCTGCGCAGTGGCCTGGTGGACAAGCTGCTGGAGCTGGGCGGCTTTATGCTGCGCAGCCAAATGGCGCGCCTGCTGCAAGACAAAGGCGGGCCCGGTGGCGTGGGCGGAATGGGGGGCTTGCTAGACCTGATGCAACTGGCCCGCCGTGGCATGGGAGGTGTACGCACATGAAGCCCAGCCACCGCCCTACCCTCACGCCGATCCCCAGCGACAGCCAGGTTGCGCAAGCCCTGCCCGGTGCAGACTTTGCCGACTGCTACCAGTTTGACGATCTATGGCACAACAAGACTGCCTTTGAGACCTACCTCACACTGATGTCGCGCACACCCCGCTGGATGGATGCACTCATGGCGCTGCGCAACCGCGCCGTGCGGCTGGTGGGCTTGAAGCATTTGGGCAACGTGTCTGCCGCCGCACGCAGCCCGCGTGCCAGCGACTACCGCATCGGTGACCGCGTGGGCATCTTCAGCCTAAAGTACGTGCAAGACAACGAAGTCATTGTGTTTGACGACGACAAACACCTGCACGTGCAACTGTCATTGCTCAAACATACTGTCAACGGCGAGGCCAAGGTATCGCTCAGCACCGTGGTGCACAACCACAACCGCTTGGGGCGCTTGTATATGGCCGTCGTCGGGCCGGTGCATGGCTTCATCGTGCCCCGCATGCTGGCGCAGGTAAGCCATGCCTAAACCCGTGCCACAGAAGGGCGATAAAGAATCTGGATTGCCCCGCACCGGGCGGCTCGCACGCGGTGCAGTTGCAGGCGTGGCAGTGGCGCGCGCAGGGCTGGCACACCTGGGCCACAAGGCGCAATCACTCACGCAAGACGCTGCACAACAAGCCCAGGCCCGCGCCGCACACGAGGCCGAACTGGGCCGCATTCTCTTTGCTGCGCTGAACCAGCTCAAAGGCACCGCACTCAAGGCTTCGCAACTGCTGAGCATGGAGATGGGCTTCTTGCCCGAGGGCATGCGCCAGGAATTGGCCCGCGCGCACTACCAGGTCACCCCGTTGAACCGTGCGCTGGTCATCAAAGTACTACGGCAAGAGCTAGGCCCACACTATGGCGATGGCCCGCAGGCACTATTCCAGCATGTTGAACCCCAAGCCTTTGCCGCCGCCAGCCTGGGCCAGGTGCATGCCGCACAACTCGTGACGGGCGAGCGCGTTGCCGTCAAGCTCCAATACCCCGGCATGGCAGCATCCATTGGCAGCGACATGCAGATGCTGCGCGGCCTGCTCAAAGCGCTGGGCACGCAATCCAACACTTTGCCCAAGAGCCGCATCATCGAGCGGGTGATGGCCGACATCGAACGCAAGCTGGCCGAAGAGCTGGACTACCTGCACGAGGCCCGGCAACTGCAATGGTTTGCGCAGCACCTCACCCTGCCGGGCTTGGTCATTCCCCAACCCGTCATGCTCGCCACCACACAGCGGGTGCTGACCATGCAGCACCTGACCGGTCTGCACCTCAACGAATGGCTGCTGACACAACCCAGCCAAGCCGCGCGCGACCACTATGGCCAACTGCTGTTCAACACCTTCATGCACTGCGTCTTTGTGCTGCACCGCTTGCAAGCCGACCCACACCCTGGCAACTACCTCTTCATGCCGGACGGGCAGTTGGGCATGCTGGACTTTGGCTGCACCCGCGCGCTGGACCCAGGCTTTTGCCAAGGCATTGCATCCATCTGGTCGACCGTGCTGCACAGCCCGCTGGACACTGCACGCATGCGGCAGTGCTACGAAAGCTTGGGCTTGATCAGCCCCACGCTCAGCGAAGATGACTTCTGCACCCGCCTGCTGCCAGCACTGGCCGACATGCAAGCCTGGCAGCGCATGCCCTTCGCGCAACCGGTCTACGACTTCACCCACCACCCGCCCTACCCCAGCCCGCAGAACAGCCAACAACGCGAAGCCGTGCAGTTTCTGCAGTCTCTGCCGCCCGACCTGCCGTACTTTGACCGCGCTTATCTAGGTTTGACGCAGATGCTGAAGACGCTGGGGGCGCGGGTGTGTACGACTAATCGGTGGATTTGTTGAATGGCACTTGCAGGCTGCTACTGTTTTTGTAGCTGCTTGTGCTTATTCTGCGAGGGCTAGTGGGACATTTGATCAAGAAGGATGAACTGGAAAGCGCCTGACCGCTGGCAATGCGGCATCGCGCTTGAAGTAATTTCCCCACCTTTGATCGTGGCGCATACACCGGTTTTACGCATTGATTTTTCGGGTGATGTATTTGAAAATTTCCGTGTGAGGCTTTTTACGACCTCAATGCTGGCGTTGTCCGGCACGCAGCAAGCGCCGCGAAGCGGCAACCCTGCTGCTGCGTGTTCCGTGTGGGCCGACCAGTTATTCATCATCGGACTTGACCTCATGAAGTGTCTTCATACTCTCTTCAAAACGCGCAATGCTCCCGCTCAGGTTCCAGTTTTTCTTGGCTTTTGCAAATTCATTCCAAGCGACCATGTGTCGCTCAACATTTTTGGTTCCATTCAAACGATCAAGATATGCGAGAGCGCCCATAGCATCGCCTTGATCGAACCAAAGGTCATGGCGTGTTAAGTAGTAAGAGAGGTAATCGTCGAGGAACTGGATGGACTCAGAAGAGTTGAATTCGGCCAACGCAATACAGTACGCAGAACCTGCGTAGCAGACGTCACTCCGAAGCAACAGACGACCAATATGCGAAGTAAAGGACTGCCGATGGGTTAGCGCGGCAAGGTAGGCTGCCGCGGTACGCGGACGCCAATCGCAATTCGCTAAGAGCTGAGATATAAGTTCGTCTGTTACCAAATGAATATGCCCAGCGACAAAGACTTTTGCTTCTGGTTTTCGCAAACCAAAATAGAGCGGTCGAACCCAAGTTTCCCGGATGTCGATTGGTAGCAATTGGTCAGCTATTGGTACCTGCAAATCGGCAAAGGGACTGCTATGCGATACGGTAGCACCGGCGAGGTGGCGTTCTACAGAATTCATTACGACTAATTCCATGCAGCAGAGCGTCTATCTTGGCATTCCCAAGCCAGACGACAAAATAAATCAGAAGACCACACCGTAACGCCGATGCCGCACAAGCGATAAGCCCCGTGACACCTGGGCTTGCGGTCTATTTTTCGGGAAATTGCATTCATTTCAATCCCTTCAAATTCTGCTGCATAACCTTGGACCACCGTGAAACGAAAATGTACTTTTTCGCCGATCCAGCTTCCGAGGAATATAGCCCATTCAAGTTACTACAAAAATGATAGCTACTCACGCACATTCCACGAGGGCTACCGATCAAATTTGCATAAACACATCTAGCGAAACTAGCAATGCCGCTAACATGGAGACCTGCCAACCATCCAGCCCCACTGCTTAGCCGACGCATGAACACACCCTACCGTCGAAAAAAATTCCGCGTGATCCCCAATCCGGTCCATCCGGCGAACCCGCTGCAGCGGGATGAGCAGGGGCTGATTGTGGACGGCTATGCGCCGTCGCAAATGATTGAAGACCTGCGCAAGTACCAGGCCGAGCTGGAGGTTCAGAACAAGGCGCTACGCTACAGCCAGCAAGAGGCCGAAGGCGCTTCGGAGCGGTTTGCCACGTTGTTCTCCAACGTGCCGCTGGCGCTGATGGTGGTAGACGAAGAGGGTTTGGTCATGGCCAGCAATGCCATGGCACTGCGCCTGTTTCAGCCGCTGGAGAGCGATCCGCCCTTGCACTTTTTGCTGCCCTTTGTGGGTGCCTCGCATACGGATGAAGTGGCTGCGGCCTTCATCCACGCCAAGACCCGCAGCACCAGCGAAATCAGCGAAGTGGTTTTTGTGGCGGGCTCGCAGGGCACCTTTACGGGTGACTTGCACATAGCCCGCATTGAGAACCCACAGGGTGATCTAGCCCACTTTATTTGCGCCATCATTGACCAGGGGCCCTTGCTGGCACAGCGCCACGCTTTGCAAAAAAGCGCTGCCGTTTTGCAGCAGCGCAATGAAGACTTGCTGCTGAGCGAAAACCGCATGGCGGCGATCATCAATTCGTCGCTCGACGCCATCCTGTGCATTGACGAGCAGCAGTGCATTACGGTGTTTAACCCCGCCGCAACCGCCCTCTTTCAATGCCCGGCGGACCACGCATTGGGCAGCCGGTTGGAGCGGTTTTTGCCGCAGGTGGCGGCTACCTTGTCGGCCGGTTCGGTTGCCACGCAGGCTACGCTGGGTGAGTTCGCTGCCACTACCGTGCTGGGGCGCGAGATTTACGTGGAGATCAGTGTGTCGCTAGAGCGCAGGCTCACGCCGCGGGTGGCAACGCAGTTGCCAGTATCGGAGTTCATTGCGCGCCGGGGCATGCAGGGCTCGCACGGTGAAATTACCACCATCTTTGCACGCGACCTGACCGCCAGCAAACTGGCAGAGGCGCGCCGCGTCACACTGGAAACCCAGTTGCGCGAGTCCCAAAAAATGCAGGCCATGGGTACCATGGCCGGTGGTATTGCCCACGATTTCAACAACATCTTGAGCGCCATCTTGGGAAACGTGGATTTGGCCAAACAAGACACGTCCGTAAAGTCCCCCGCATTCACCAGCTTGCAAGAGATTGAAAAAGCGGGCCGACGCGCGCGCGACCTGGTGCGCCAGATTTTGACCTTTAGCCGCAATGAGGTGCCCAAGCGCACGCCCATACAACTGGACGATGCCGTGCGCGAGGCGGCTCGCCTGATCAAGGTGGCGCTGCCTCCGATGGTGGACTTGCAAGTGCACATTGCGCCGCACTCGGCAGCCATATTGGCCGATACCACGCAAGTAGAGCAAGCGCTGCTGAACCTATGCACCAATGGCCTGCTGGCGATTGGCAACAAAAAAGGCTCGCTCACGATTGAACTGGCAAGCACGGCCGTGGACATTCCATTGGCCAGCCGCCTGGGGCTACAGAGTGGCCACTACGTGACGGTGTCGGTGCGCGATACCGGCAGCGGCATGACACCCGAGACGCTGGACCGTATTTTTGAGCCCTTCTTCACCACCCGCGAAGTGGGCCAGGGCACCGGCTTGGGGCTCTCGGTGGTGCACGGCATCATGCAAGGGCACCAAGGCGCCATTGACGTGCAGAGCACTCTGGGTGAAGGCAGTGTGTTCACGCTGTATTTCCCGCCCACCCATGAACAAGCCATTGCCCCACCCGCAGAGGTTGCCACCGTCGAGCCCATCATTGGTTTGGGCCGGCACGTGCTGTATGTAGACGATGACCAGGCGCTGGTTTTCTTGATCGCCCGCGTTCTCAAGCGCAAGGGGTTTACGGTGACGGCGTTTAACGATCCAAACGAAGCGCTGCAGGCCTTCCAGGCCAAGCCAAACGCCTTTGACTTGCTGGTCACCGACTACAACATGCCGGGCTTTAGCGGCATTGACCTGCTGCGCCAAGTGAAGCTTATTCGCCCGGATCTACCGGTGGCACTGGCCTCGGGCTATGTGACACCCGAGCTGGAACAAAGTGCCATGCGTGAAGGGGCCAGCGCACTGATCTACAAGCCCGACGACGTGAGCGAGTTCTGCGAAACCGTGCAGCGCCTGATCACCGGAAACGATGCACGCTGAAGGCCACGCAGCGGCCACAGATTCAGACCTATGCGTGGTGTATGCGGATGATTCTTTAGTCGTCCTCGACAAGCCATCAGGCCTGCTGTCCGTTCCCGGGCGCGGTGCCGACAAGCAAGACTGCTTGAGCCTGCGTGTGCAAGCCGTCTACCCCGACGCGTTAGTCGTTCACCGGCTCGATATGTCTACCTCGGGCCTGATGGTCATGGCGCGTGGTGTGCAGGCGCAGCGCGCGCTGAGCGAAGCATTTGCCAGCCGCTTGGTGGACAAAACCTACGAGGCCATGGTGCACGGCGTCGTTGACACTGGTGGCAACGCGTGGCGCACCATAGACTTACCCATTGGCGTGGACTGGCCGAACCGCCCCCTCAGAGTGATTGACAACGCAGCGGGAAAAGCCAGCGTCACCGAACTACAGGTGGTACACGCGGATACGCAACGCCAGATCAGCCATGTGCGCTTAAGGCCGCTCACCGGCCGCACGCACCAGCTGCGCGTGCACTTGCAGGCCATAGGCCACCCCATATTGGGTGATGCGCTGTACGCGCCACCGGCCGTTGTTGGCATGGCTTCGCGGCTGATGCTGCATGCCTGTACGCTGGCGTTTACGCACCCAACCACAGGGCACCGCATACAAATCAGAAGCAACGCCACACCTACCCAACCAATTTGATCTGGGTCAAACAATGCGTACTTCTGTGCCAAAACTGCGGTTCGCGCGCGGCATTGTCATCCCCATGCCATATGGTGTAAACACATTAGATACCATCACCATCAGCCCATCGCACTCTGTTATGTACACCACCGAATCGAACGGACCCAGCCACCACGCCCCTATTGGACATGTCCGAGTCCAGCCCACCAGGACCGGCCCGCTCGCGGGCAAGAAGGGGCTCATTGTTGGAGTAGCCAACCAGCACAGCATTGCCTATGGCTGCGCCCAAGAGGCCTACGCCCAAGGTGCGGACTTGGTGCTGTCGTGCCTGAACGAAAAGGCCCGCGGCCACGTACAAGCCCACGCCGATTCCATGCAGGCGCCGCTGGCTACCTGCGATGTAGAACAAAGCGGCGCGTTGCAAGCGCTGGTCGCACAAGCCGTGGCCCACCATGGGCGGCTGGACTTTGTGGTCCACTCAATCGCCTGGGCACCGTTAGAAGAATTGCACGATACCGTCACCAATAGCACGGGCGCGGGCTTTGCGCGCGCCATGCAGGTGTCTTGCCATTCACTAGCCGAGCTGGCACGCGCGTGTGCACCGCATATGCCAGCAGGCGGCAGCATCGTCACTATGAGTTATCAAGGCGCGAGCCAGGCGATTGGCCACTATGGGCTCATGGGGCCGGTCAAGGCGGCTTTGGAATCTATGGTGCGCTACTTGGCTGTAGACCTGGGGTCTAAAGGCATACGGGTGCATGCTGTTTCACCGGGGCCCATTCCCACACGCGCCGCCTCTGGAATTGCAGAGTTCGATACGCTCATGGCGCAAGCCCAAGCCAAAGCACCCTTGCAGCGCCTGGTAACGCTGGAAGAGATAGGTGCACTCACTGCATTTTTGTGCAGCCCCGCAGCGTCTGGCATGACCGGACAGACCATTTTTGTTGATGCCGGCTGCCATGCAGTGGCCTAACGCCAGGGGAAACATATGAATCTTGCACAAAGCCCCGACATGGTAGAAAACGCCACCTATGAAGAAATCCGAGTCGGCCAAAGTGCCCAGCTTGTTCGCACTCTCACGCTAGACGACATCCGTGCATTTGCGGCAGTCTCTGGTGACACCAATCCTGCGCACCTGGACCCCGAGTACGCGGATGCCAGCCTATTTCATGGCGTGATTGCCCACGGCATGTGGGGCGGAGCCTTGATCTCCGCGCTCTTGGGCACGGTGTTTCCTGGCCCCGGTACGATCTATTTGGAACAGGAGCTGCATTTCAGTTTGCCCGTGCGTATTGGCGACACGTTGACTGTGCGGGTGACCGTAAACAGCAAAGTCGATGAAAAGAAGCAGCTGGAGCTAGACTGCCAGGTGCAAAACCAACGCGGTGAGCGGGTTTTGCACGGCATGGCCCGCGTCATGGCACCCAGCCACAAGGTACGCCGCCCCGTAGTACATGCACCCACCATCCAGCTTTTTGACCCACAAGCACGCATGGCAGCACTATTGGCGCAGGGGTGTGATTTGTCAGCGGTGCGCTGCGCCGTGGTCCACCCGTGCGATGCGTCGTCTCTCATGGGCGCGGTGGAGGCAGCGCGTCACAACCTCATTGAACCGGTGCTCATTGGCCCCGAACGCCGCCTGCGGGAGCTGGCCGAAGAACTGGGCCTAGACCTGAACGGCATTTCACTAGACCCCGTGCCCCACAGCCACGCTGCCGCAGCGCGCGCCACCGAACTAGCCGCGACCCAGCAGGTCGAAAGCATCATGAAAGGCAGCCTGCACACCGATGAGCTGATGGCTGCAATAGTTGCCAGCCCCGCTTTGCGCACCGGGCGACGCATGTCGCATGTGTTCCGGTTTGATGTGCCCACCTACTATAAGCCGCTGTACCTGAGCGATGCGGCCATCAGCATTCGACCCAACCTGAGCGAGAAGGCTGACATTGTTCGAAACGCGATCAGATTGGCCCAAATCATGGGTATCGCGCAGCCTAAGGTGGCGTTGCTGTCGGTGGTCGAAATGGTGAACCCCAACATCCCGTCCACAATTGAAGCAGCAGCCTTGTGCATGATGGCTCTGCGGGGCCAAATTGAGGGCGGCCTTCTGGATGGCCCCTTGGCTTTTGACAGTGCGGTGTCGCACGAGTCGGCACGCATCAAACACCTCACGTCGCCCGTGGCGGGCGACGCGGACATTTTGGTAGTACCCGATTTGGAATCCGGCAATATGCTGGGCAAGCAGCTCGAATACTTGGCCGGTGCCACGGTTTCGGGCTTGGTAATGGGAGCCCGCGTGCCCATTGCGCTGACCAGCCGTGCCGATGGTCCGCCCGCCCGCCTGGCGTCTGCCTTGCTGGCAAAGGTCACGGCTCACCACAACCGCCGCGTGCCACCATGAGCATTTTGTCGGTCAACACTGGCTCGTCCACGTTGAAATTTGCACTCTATCCGCTGCACTACGGTCAGGTGCAAGCCGCCACGCTATCGGGCAGCTTTTCGGGGTTGGAACCCCAGGGCCGTGCCACCTTGCGCTGGCGCATGCAAAACCCTGACGGCGGTGCACTGAACGATGGCTCGGAAACACTGCCCACCACGCGCACCGGCGACCACGATGTGTTTGAGACCGCACTCGTGCGCCTTCAAGCCTTGCTGGGTGAGCTCGCTTTGGCCCCAGCGCTGCAGGCCATAGCCCACCGGGTGGTGCACGGCGGCACAAGCTACCACCAAGCGATCCTCGTCGACAAGGCTGCGATGGACACGCTGGAGGCCTTGTCGCCCTTGGCACCCTTGCACCAGCCGCACAACCTGCAAGGCATTGCGCTGTGCCAACGCCGCTACCCAGGTGTGCCGCAGGTGGCCTGCTTTGATACTGCGTTTCACAGCACACTGCCCGAGACGGAGTATCAGTTTGCCTTGCCGCACGCCCTGCTGGCCCAAGGCATACGCCGTTACGGGTTCCACGGTTTGTCGTACCAGTATGTGCAGGGCGTCCTCAACGCGGTATCCAGCCGAGCACAAGGCCCCGCGGTCATGGCTCACCTGGGCAATGGGGCCAGCCTTTGTGCCACCCGTGAAGGTCGCAGCCAAGCGACCACCATGGGCTTTTCTGCGGTCGATGGCCTGATGATGGGCACCCGCAGTGGCGCATTGGACCCCGGTGTCGTACTGCACCTGCTGCGCCAAGGCTGGACCGCACAGCAACTCGAAGACTTGCTTTACCGCCAATCCGGCTTGTTGGGGGTATCTGGCGTGTCGGCCGATATGCGGACCCTGCGCACAGACTCCGGCACACCTGCGAAGCAGGCCATCGCCATGTTCGAACACCGTGTGGTGCGGGAAATTGGAGCTATGGCCGCCTGCGTGCAGGGCTTGGAGCTGCTGGCCTTTACCGGCGGCATTGGCGAGCATGACGCCATCCTGCGCGCCAACGTGTGCCAGCATTTGACGCACCTTGGCGTGCAACTCGATGTGCGTGCCAACACCCAAACGACGGATGCGCCCGTGCGCAGCATCCACAGCCCAAATAGCGCTGTGGAAATCTGGGTAGTAGCTACCGACGAGGGCAAAGTGGCGGCACAGGCTGCGGCGGATTTGCTGGGCCCCAACTGACGCAATGTGACGCAATCTGGCGCAATGATGGCTCCACAGCTTCCAGCGCCTAAAATACACCGGTGAACCCTATACAAAACGCTGATCTGCACTGCCACTCCACTGTTTCGGACGGTACCCTGTCCCCCGAGGAAGTCGCTGCACGCGCCAGCGCCAATGGCGTTGAACTGTGGTCTCTGACCGACCATGACGAAATCGGCGGGCAAGCGCGTGCTGCGGCTGCAGCCAAATCGTGTGGCATGGGCTATTTAACTGGCACCGAGATTTCCATCACGTTCATTGGCAAGACCGTGCACATCGTGGGCTTGGGGTTTGATGCCAACAACGCCGATCTGATTGCAGGCCTTCGCCGCACCCGCGGTGGGCGCGACGTGCGGGCCATGGAGATGTCCGATGGCCTGGCCAAAGTCGGCATCAAAGGTGCCTATGAAGGCGCACTCAAGTTTGTCGGCAACCCGGAGTTGATTTCGCGCACCCATTTTGCGCGCTTCTTGGTGGAATCCGGTGTGTGCCGTGACACCAATGAAGTGTTCAGAAGATTCCTCACCGAAGGCAAGCCCGGTTTTGTGCCACATACGTGGGCCACACTGAAGGACGCCGTGGGCTGGATCACCGGCGCAGGTGGCATGGCGATCATTGCACACCCCGCACGCTACAGGTTCACCCCCAACGAAGAATACGCGCTGTTCACTGAATTCAAAGCCCATGGAGGAAAAGGCGTTGAAGT
This sequence comes from uncultured Rhodoferax sp., assembly GCA_964468905.1. Taxonomy (GTDB): domain Bacteria; phylum Pseudomonadota; class Gammaproteobacteria; order Burkholderiales; family Burkholderiaceae_C; genus Allorhodoferax. The sequence continues at coordinate 31,825 of CAYXWW010000008.1, forward strand.
AGTGACCGGAAGCCACTCGGTGCCCGAGTACAGCATTTACGCCGATACCGCCCGAGAGTTTGGTCTGGCTGCCTCACGCGGCAGCGATTTTCACAGCCCGGATGAGAGCCACACCGAACTCGGCACCCTACCCTTTTTGCCCGCAAATCTGACGCCCGTCTGGGAAGCCCTGGCACCCCGCATCCAGTAGACGCATGGCCCAATACTTTGAAGTTCACCCCGAAAACCCACAGCTGCGCCTGCTCAAACAGGCCGTAGCACTGTTGGAAAAAGGCGGCGTTGTGGCAGTGCCCACCGACTCCAGCTACGCGCTAGTCTGCCACCTGGACGACAAAGCTGCTGTAGACAACCTGCGACGCATTCGGGGTGTGGACGACAAGCACCACCTCACCTTGCTGTGCCGAGACCTCAGCGAATTGGCCAGCTACGCGCGGGTAGACAATGCCCAATACCGCTTGCTGAAGTCTGCTACGCCGGGCCCCTACACCTTCATTCTGGAGGCCAGCAAGGAAGTGCCGCGCAGGGTCAGTCACCCGTCGCGCAAGACCATTGGTTTGCGCGTGCCTGCCCATACCAGCTTGCAAGCGTTGTTAGCCCTCCATGATGGGGCGTTGCTGGCTACGACTTTGATAGCACCCGGCGAGACCGATCCCATGAATGACGCCAGCGCCATTCGGGATCGCTTTGAAAAAGTGATCGCTGGTGTCATAGACGCCGGGGCGTGCGCGCAAGAGCCCACCACCGTGATCGATTTGACGGGGGCAGAGCCCCAACTGATTCGACAAGGCCGCGGCGACATTGCCCGGCTGGGTCTATAGAAAAACATTGCCACCATCCTGAGACTACCAGCCCGTGCAAATAGAACAAATAATCAGCGCCATAACGGTTCACGCCATCCCGGTGATTTTTGCGATCACCGTGCATGAAGCCGCGCACGGTTATGCCGCACGCCACTTTGGCGACAACACGGCAGCGATGTTGGGCCGCATCACACTGAACCCGCTCAAACACATTGACCCGTTTGGCACGATCTTGCTGCCGCTCATGCTTCTTCTGGTATCCAGCCCCGTGATACTGGGTGCCGCAAAGCCCGTTCCGGTGCGCTTTGACAAGTTGCGCAACCCCAAGCGCGACATGGTCTGGGTTGCGTTGGCAGGGCCTGCTGCCAATTTGGCCATGGCGTTTTTGTGGGGTATCGCGCTGGTGCTGATTCGAGCCGCCGACTTTCAAGAAATATTCTTTCTTGAAGTCTGCGCTGCAGGGGTTTCGGTCAATCTCGTTCTCTTTGCGTTCAATCTGTTTCCACTCCCGCCGCTCGATGGTGGACGCATATTGATGGGGCTGCTACCGGCCAAGCAAGCCAATGCGGTATCCAAAGTAGAGCCCTACGGTTTCTTTATCGTGATTGCACTGATTTACTTCCAGATCATCAACTATCTCTGGATGTACCCGCTCCTGCTGGTGACACGTACATTGCTAAACCTTGTGCTTGCACCACTTGCCATGCTTTTATCCTGATTGCCCTTTAGCTGCCATGTCCACCGTTCGATTCCTCACCGGCATTACCACCTCCGGCACGCCCCACCTGGGCAACTATGTGGGCTCAATACGTCCATCCGTACGGGCAAGCCTGACGGTGGGTGTCGAGAGCTACTACTTTCTGGCCGACTACCACGCGCTCATCAAGATCGACGACCCCGCGCGCATTCAGCGCTCCACCTTGGAGATTGCCGCAAGCTGGTTGGCTGCCGGGCTAGACCCTGAGCGGGTGGTGTTCTACCGGCAATCCGACGTGCCCGAGATTCCGGAACTTACGTGGCTGCTGACCTGCGTCACCGGCAAAGGCGTACTCAATCGTGCCCATGCCTACAAAGCCGCAGTTGACAAAAACAACGCAGCCAACCAGGACCCTGATGCGGACGTAACGGCTGGCCTCTTCATGTACCCGGTGCTCATGGGTGCAGACATTTTGATGTTCAACGCCCACAAGGTGCCCGTCGGGCGCGACCAGATTCAACACATTGAAATGGCCCGCGATATGGCCAATAGTTTCAACCACCGGTACGGCGAGCATTTTGTTCCGCCGCAGGCAGTCGTGGAAGAGTCGGTAGCTACATTGCCCGGTCTCGATGGCCGCAAGATGAGCAAGAGTTATGACAACACGATCCCGTTGTTTGCGCCACGGGAACAACTCAAAAAGCTGATTGCCGGCATCGTCACCGATTCACGGATGCCCGGGCAACCCAAGGAGCCAGAAGGCTCTGCACTGTTTCAAATTTACCAAGCCTTCGCCACTGAAGCGGAAACCAGCGACTTGCGCAAATCGTTTGCAGACGGTATTGCGTGGGGTGACGCCAAGCAGCTGCTGTTTGAACGCATTGACCGCGAAATTGCGCCCATGCGCGAAGCCTACATCGACCTGATCAACCACCCGGCAAAGATCGAAACCATCTTGCTGGCTGGCGCCGCAAAGGCACGCCAACGGGCCACCCCTTTTATGGCGGAGTTGCGCCACGCCGTAGGTCTGCGCAAACTGGTATCGCAGGCCCCGGCATCTGTGGGCAAGGCAAACAAGGCAGCACAACCGGCTTTCAAACAGTACCGCGAGAGTGATGGACAATTTCGATTCAAGTTGGTCGACGCGCACGGCAAGGTGCTACTGCAGAGCTTGGGTTTTGCCGCACCGAAAGACGCAGGACAAGCCATTGCCTTGTTGCAGCGCGAGGGAATTACAGCGTTGTCGGGCCTGGTGTCGCAACTGGAGCCCCTGGCGGTGGAGACTGCAACCATAGCTGCGGCACTGGAGCAAATGGCGGTTGCAAGCTAGCAACACCATGTACGATTTTTGCGACGCGGCCCGTTCGATTTATAGTGCCTGACCGCCGTTCTCTTAACCAACCACTACATCAGTTCACCATGACAACACGAACACTTCAAGCAGCGCTCGTCACGATTTTGATGGGCCTTGGCATGCAAACCGCACATGCGGGCGTCCCGGACACCGAAACTATTGCATTGGGGGTCACTATTACCCGCACCGTACCTGGAACGGGCGCGCAGCCTTGGCCCAATGACCGGGTCAAAGTGCACTACCGCGGAACACTGGCCAACGGAAAAGAGTTTGACAGTACCTATTCGCGCAATGAGCCCGCCATATTTCCCTTGCACATTGTCATACCCTGCTGGCAACAGGCCATGCAGAAAATGCGGGTTGGCGAAAAGGCTACCTTGACCTGCCCCGCAGCGTCAGCTTACGGCGAACGTGGCGTGCCAGGCATGGTCCCGCCAAACGCCGATTTGACGTTTGACGTAGAGCTGCTTGCTATCGTGAAATAGGCCGAAGCCTTTAGGCTTTGTACTGCTGCTGCGGCACAGCGCCAATGGCGGCTGCCCAATTGAATACGCTATTTGCACAAACCTTGAACGCCTGATTCTGGGTTTGAATCTTGCCGGGTGATTGCGCTGAGAACCCTGCGCAGTCTTTGCCATATTGGGTGATTGCGTAGTGCGTACAAGTCACTTGCTTGCCCGGCCCTACAGTTGCCACCGCGCGCGTAGCGCGCACCGTGCCATGTGCTTCAAGCTTGGCCAAACGGTTGCGTGTGGATATTTCGGGGGCGCTTACATCGCGTGCCACGTCCTTTACAGGGACGGGGGCTGACTGAGCAGCCAGATGGCGCAATATTTCCAAAGATTCGGGCCACTGCTCGACTGGAATGTTTCGGTTTGAGTGTTTGGTCATACAGCCGCCTTTAGTTTGAGTCAACAAATAAAGGGCGACGCAACATCGAAATTTTTGCAACCTTCGATGGCAACCCCGCTGGCAAATGACTCGCGTCATGTAGCCCGGAAGCTTTGCGTCCTTGACTTTCGCCAAGTTTGCCCTTGCCAGATTCGCTCTTTCGAGCCGCCTCGCTGGCTGCGGGGGGAGGTTTCACACACTGTGTTTCACAACCCCTAAGCGCAATACTACGCATGCAAGCAAAAAATTGCAAGCAATTGCTACAAAGATTTTTTGCATTTCCGTAAAAACCGTCTATTTCTGGATTTCGCGGCGTGCCTTCAGGATGCCGTCAGCGTGGAGATTGAGGCACGGTTTATGCTTTTCTGCATAAGCCAGCGCGGAATTTGCACGACCGGGCGGCATTTCTCAACCACTGCCCCATTCCAATATGAAGAAAATCAAAAGTCTGCTGGTTGCAAACCGCAGCGAAATTGCCATCCGCGTCCTGCGTGCCGCGTCAGAAATGGGGATACGCACAGTAGCCATCTTCTCCAACGAAGACCGCTTTGCACTCCACCGGTTCAAGGCTGATGAATCGTATTTGGTGGGCGCCGGGAAGAAGCCCATCCAAGCCTATCTGGACATCGCCGACATTATTCGCATTGCCAAGGCCGCGGAAGTGGATGCCATTCACCCAGGCTACGGCTTTCTCTCCGAGAACCCTGATTTTGCCGATGCCTGTGCTGCGGCAGGCATCGCCTTCATTGGGCCCAACGGCGATGTGATGCGCACGTTGGGCAACAAAGTTGCCGCGCGGGCAGTCGCTATCAAAGCGGGCGTTCCGGTGGTCCCGGCAACCACCGCCTTGCCGAATGACATAGAAGGCGCCAAAAAGATGGCGCTGGAAGTAGGCTACCCTTTGATGCTCAAAGCCAGCTGGGGTGGTGGTGGACGCGGTATGCGGGTGATAGAAACCGAAGCGGATCTCGCACCCATGATGGAGCTGGCCAAGCGCGAAGCCCTGGCGGCGTTTGGCAACGATGAGGTGTACCTGGAAAAACTGGTGCGCCGTGCGCGCCATGTGGAAGTGCAGGTGCTGGGTGACAAGCATGGAAACCTGGTGCACCTGTTTGAGCGCGATTGCTCGGTACAGCGGCGCAACCAAAAGGTGGTGGAGCGCGCACCCGCACCGTATATGGATGACGCCACCCGCCAAGAACTGTGCGAATCTGCATTGCGGCTTGCGCGTGAGTCCCGCTACAGCCATGCTGGAACCGTCGAGTATTTGTATGACGTGGATACCGGCAAGTACTACTTCATTGAAGTCAATCCGCGCATTCAGGTCGAGCACACAGTGACCGAGCAAGTCACAGGTGTGGACATAGTCAAAGCTCAAATACGGGTTACCGAGGGTTCACGAATTGGGGACGAAGACTCGTTCATCCCCTTGCAACAAGACATCACCCTGCGCGGCCACGCCTTGCAATGCCGCGTGACCACGGAAGACCCCGAAAACAACTTCACGCCTGACTACGGCAAGATTGGCGTCTACCGCAGTGCGGCAGGTTTTGGTATTCGTCTGGATGCAGGCACTGCGTACTCGGGCGCGGTCATTACGCCGTTCTACGATTCTCTGTTGGTCAAAGTAACTGCCTGGGGCCACACACCCGACGAAGCAGCCGCACGCATGGACCGTGCACTGCGTGAATTTCGCATTCGCGGCCTTTCCACCAACTTGCAGTTTCTCGAGAACGTGGTCGCACACCCGCTGTTTCGCTCGGGCGAATGCACCACGCGCTTTATTGACACCACGCCAGAGCTGTTCAACTTTCAGCGGCGGCGTGACAGGGCAACGCGATTGCTGAAATTCTTGGGTGAAGTGGCCATCAACGGCAACCCCGAAATGAAAGGCCGCACCCTGCCCGCTCTGCCGCTTGCAACACCGATCAAGCCACAATGGGATCTGAGCGCAGCCATCCCTAAAGGATCACGCGACCGCCTGAAAGAACTGGGCCCTGCTGCGTTCTCGCAGTGGATGAAAGACCAGCCGCAGGTGTTGTTGACCGACACCACCATGCGCGATGCCCACCAGTCGCTTTTTGCCACCCGCATGCGCAGTCATGATCTGGAACAGATTGCGCCGCACTATGCCCGCATGCTGCCCCAATTGTTTTCTATGGAGTGCTGGGGCGGTGCCACGTTCGACGTCGCGTTGCGCTTCTTGAAAGAAGACCCCTGGGAGCGCTTGGCACGCTTGCGAGAAGCCACGCCCAACATCCTGTTCCAGATGCTGCTGCGCGCATCCAACGCCGTGGGCTACACCAATTACTCGGACAACGTGGTGCGCTACTTTGTGCAGCAAGCGGCCAAAAATGGCGTCGACGTATTCCGCGTGTTTGACTCCCTGAACTGGGTAGACAACATGCGCGTGGCTATGGATGCCGTCATCGAATCGGGCGCGCTGTGCGAAGGTGCCCTGTGCTACACGGGCGACTTGTTTGACAGCAAGCGATCCAAATACGACCTCAAGTACTACGTGGGCCTGGCCAAGCAGTTGGAAAAAGCGGGCGCGCATATTCTGGGCATCAAAGACATGGCGGGCGTCTGCAAGCCACGGGCCGCGCACGAACTGGTTCGCGTGCTGAAGCAAGAAGTTGGTCTGCCCATTCACTTCCATACACACGATACCAGCGGCATTTCAGCAGCCTCGGTTTTGGCTGCCATTGAAGCCGGTTGTGACGCGGTGGACGGCGCGCTGGACTCCATGAGCGGGTTGACATCACAACCCAATCTGGGCTCTATCGCTGCGGCATTGACCGGCACGGCACGCGATCCCGGCGTCAACCTTGCCAACATGCAGGCCATCTCGCACTACTGGGAAGGAGTGCGCCGCGCCTATGTGCCGTTTGAGGCCGACATGCGTGCCGGCACTTCCGACGTGTACAACCACGAAATGCCGGGCGGCCAGTACACCAATCTGCGCGAGCAGGGACGCTCCATGGGTCTGGCACACCGGTGGCCCGAAGTCTCCAAGGCCTATGCAGATGTCAACGTGTTGTTCGGCGATATTGTCAAAGTCACACCCACATCCAAAGTGGTGGGCGACATGGCCTTGTTCATGGTGGCCAACGATCTGACGCCGCAAGACGTTACCAATCCAGCACGCGACATTGCGTTTCCCGATTCCGTCATCTCCTTGTTCAAAGGCGAGCTGGGGTTTCCCCCAGACGGTTTCCCCAAAGCGCTGGAGCACAAAGTACTGCGAGGCCAAGCGCCCATGGTGGGCCGTGCGGGCGACCACCTGCCCCCTGTAGATCTGGAAGCCAAGCGCACCGAAGCCGAAGGCAAGATTGGCCGCAAGCTCACCGACACCGACCTGGCCTCCTACCTTATGTACCCCAAGGTATTTCAGGACTACGCAGCTCACCGCCGCGAATACAGTGATGTGTCGCTCTTGCCCACATCGCCTTTCTTTTATGGACTACTGGACCGCGAAGAAGTGTCCATCGACATCGACAAAGGCAAGACACTCGTGGTGCGCCAGACCGGACGCTCGGATGCTGTGGACGACGAAGGCAAGATCAAGGTCTTTTTTGAACTCAATGGTCAACCGCGCACGGTGCGCGTGCCCAAGGCCGGCTTGGCAGGAACGGGTCGCGCCAAAGCCAAAGCCGAAGAAGGCAACGCCAACCACGTCGGTGCGCCCATGCCAGGCATGGTGGTTACCGTGACGGTGGTGGTGGGTCAAGCGGTCAAGAAGGGGGATCCGCTGCTGTCCATGGAAGCGATGAAGATGGAGACCATGCTGACGGCCGATCGTGATGCCACCGTGCATGCGGTACATGTGCGGTCGGGCGAGACCATCAATGCGAAAGACCTGTTGATTGAATTGCGCTAGGCGCTATTTCACGGCGCTTAAGAACTCTGGATCGGCCCAGTAGTTCTTAAAGTCTGTGTCTTTCATGAATTGTGCGGTGGGCTTGCCGCGCACACGCGCCTGGCGCACGGCATCCAACATCGCAGGCTTCTGGTTTTGCAGGGAATAGTAGCAAGCCAAGTTGTAGATCAGCGTAGGGTTCCTGGTCTTGTGTATGTCAAAGCTGCTCCCCAAGAGCTTTGCGTGCACCAGCTCACCCAACTGGCTACTGTTTTTGGCCGCCGCAACAATAATGCCCTGGCTTGCGATCACAGACGCCGCGTACTGCGCGTCCCCATCCGGCACGGGCTGGGTATGGGGTGCGATGAAGTCAATGAAAAAGTGCAGCATGCGTTCCGACGCAGCCATGTCCCCCGAAGCGGTAATCTTCACCATCAGCTCAGCATACCGCGGCACCAGTGTGGCCGCGTGCTTGCGGATGCGCGGCTGTATCTCCGCAATTGTCTTTGCTGTTTGCAAAAAATTGTCCAGTGTTTTGGGATTGCCCATGGCACTCTGGAATGCCGTATTGAGTTGTGCCGTTTCTGCCGCCATGAGGGCGGCAATGGGGTCGCCGTCGGTGTCTGCACTTTGGTAGTCGTCACCAAATACCGGTCCGCCTTGCACAGCACTGGGGCTGAGAGAAAAGTGCTTGATAGGAGTGAGCACGCGTCCACGCTCTACTGCGCCATTGTCGCGCGCAACATTCAGTTCCGAACCACTGGCTTGCTCAGCAGCTAGCGCGGGGGCAATGCAGGCTTCGCGCACCTCTTGAATGGTTTGTGGAGACAGGCCGCTTTTCGCACCAAACTTGCTGCCATCAACAAACAACATACTGCCGCTCAAACGCGCCGTCATCTGCAGCAGCGGTCGCGCTTGCAACTGGTCAAACCCCAAGCGCACCGTATCCTGCGTACCCAGTTCGTACTGGGTAACCCGCAGCCGCAATGGCTTGTTGTACGCGTCGACCTCTACGTCACCCACAAACAAGTACTTGGCGTCTTCACGCGCTACAGGAGGCAACACATAGGCACCAGCCCACTGCGATTTTCCAGCGGGAAACAAGGGCTTGAAGACGGTAGGCGCTGCATCCGTGCTGGTTATCGCGAATACCGGTGAATTGGCGTTGGAGAACGAATAGCCATCAAAAGTGAATGCTACGAAACCACCCTGTCGCCCCAAGGTGGACGCAAAGACCGGAAACATTTCTTGCGTAGGGCGAATTTCTTCCAATCGAATGGATGTTGCGGCCTTATCCGTGGCCTTCCAGCGGCCCGCCGCCAACAGGTCGAGCGCGCCGCCCATAAACGTGTAGCAAAACGTGTGGTCGTCCAGCACAAATAGCTGAGAAACGGAATCCACGTCGCCATGGCGGTAGCTGCCGACAAAGGCAGATTCGGCAGACGCGTTTGAAAACAATCCCATGGTTGAAACCCCTGCCGCTAGCAAGGCGCACAGGGCGCGCCGCACGTTGATCTTCATATTCATTCCCCATAACAAAAAACCCCGTTGCAGTGACTGCACGGGGCTTTGTTCAATTTGGCGGAGCGGAAAGTTACACACAACCAACCAGCTACCGTCCGTCATCATGGCATTCTATTCCCCTTTGGAGTTCGAACCTGCATCAAAGACAGCAAGCCAGACATGCATGCTGGACTTGATAGTTCCTCTACATTGAAGTCACCATTGCCAATGGTTTTTCTTTCAATTACCGCTTCAGCCTACGTGCATATTGCAGGAAATCGAACAGGATCGGGTTGTCATCGAAAGTACGTGTCTCAGCTATTTGCCGAAATTCGGGGTGCCACTGTACGCCTGAGACATACTCCGGCCCAATCCGTCGAATCGCTTCTATGACGCCGTCGTCAGGGCACCTTGCCTCAACTACAAAACCAGGCGCCAAATCGCGGATCGCCTGATGGTGGATACTATTGATCAGTCCTCTGACAGCTTTTGGATACAGCGATGCCAAATGCGTGCCTTCAACGATTTCAACGGGATGCACATTGCGTTCGTACATATCGGGCTTTACATGCTCCAACGCATTCGGGAGTTGTGTTTTGATGTCCTGCCAAAGTGTTCCGCCGAATGAGACATTGAGCATTTGCAGACCGCGACAGATTCCGAAAACAGGCTTTCCCGCAGCGACAAAGGCACGGATTAGCTCCGCTTCGTACTGATCCCTAATCACATCGCCCTGCCAATTTGGGGCAAGTGGTGATTGACCATAGGTTTCAGGCGCGACGTCGTTGCCGCCCTGTAAGACTAGGCCATCCAGTGCCTCTGCATAATGACCCAAGTTGAGTTCTTCGCGCTGTACAACGCTTTGTGCATCCACGGCCGGAATCATCACTGGCAAGGCGCCGCAACGCATCAACATTTGTCCAACCGATTGTTCAAGATAGTGAAGGGTTTTCGTCCAAACGCCTCCCAGATCCAGGACAGGCCCAGACGGATAGTAGATGCGTGCGGACACACCAATTAGCAACGAAGGAGTCTGAAACGGCATTTTTGTAACTTCTGGAAGATGGTAAGAATTCGGAACTGGCTCTGCTAAAGGTCTATTCGTTACTATTAGCGACATGATCCTGCTCGACACGATTACGCCCGGATTCTTTAGCTCGATACAAGGAGCGGTCTGCGCGACGAATGGCCTGGTCTGGGGATTCTCCCCGGCACACTTCAACCAAGCCAATCGAAACCGTCTGCGTGAGTTTGATCACGCCATCTGTCACTGGTTGGGCACAGGCCTTTTGTCGCAATCGCTCGAGAACAAGATGCGCCGCATCTCCACCGGTCTCGGGGAGTAAGACCAGGAACTCTTCTCCGCCATACCGGTACACACGATCACTCGGCCTTATGCTCTCGAAAAAGCGCTCTGCCATCTGCTCAAGTACGGCATCTCCCACGGGATGCCCGTATTGATCATTCACACTCTTGAAGTGATCGAGGTCGATCATGGCAAGAGAATACGTTGTCGAATTTTGAACTCCGCGTTCGGCCTCTAAGGCCAGATCACGCTGCATGGCCGCGCGGTTTAACAGACCTGTAAGTCGATCCACATCTGTGAGTGCGTTCGTAAATCCGGAAATGAGCCGGTTAGCCAACCGATCCAAATCGGTCATGGAATTTGCCAACTCCGCAAAGTCTGCCGGTGCAAATTTCCGCGCCGACCTCGTCGTCATCGCGGCATTGGTCAACGCTAGCAATCTATCCTGTTGATTGGTAAGTTCCTGGTACAGCTGGGACTGGGTGCTAGCGGGGGGCGGCGCATGGATTAGCCAAAGTCTGAAATCAAGCTGGTCCAGTATGTCAATCTCTGCATCAAAAGGGCTGGTTTCTTTCGGAAAAATCAGGTAAAAGAACAAGCGTAACCGCCCCTTTCGATGCGTCAGTAGCGATCTCCTGAAGTCATCGTGAAACATTCTCAGCGCTTGCTCGTCATGCTTTTCGGCCGCCATGCATACCTTCAATTTCCACAACCGTAGTGCTTTTGTCTACCCTTTTCTGGCCAATCTCTTTGACTTAGCCACCTCAAAGTTCACTAAAACAGTTTCTGATTTGGTTCGTGCCTTAAACCAGTTTTCAATGCGCGTTTGATCGGCTTGTACCAGCGCCATCGTGGATCGCACGCTCAATTGGAAGCGCGACTTCTTGTCTGTTCCTGGCACAAACTCAAATCCTTCGCTCACAAATACCGCATCAACTGATGGGTATTGCGCCCGCAATTCGGCTGCTATGTCCTGTGTCTGTGCAGTAAACGCGTTTCTGGCAGCCAATTCGAACTGAAGTTTTTGCAATTGCTCTTCTTTCCGTTGCAAAGCGTCCTGGCTGTTTTGATAGAGGTCCGTAAGCAAGGTGGATTTCAGCGCAGCAACATCTACCTTGTTGTCGCCTGATTGGCGTACGATCATCTTGGTGCCGCCTAACCCAGAGCCTTCCAATCGGGCCTCAATGACTTGCATGGTCGCCTGTGATAAAGGCGCACCAATCAGTGCAACCTCGACCCTCTTGCCCTTGAAATCTGTTTTGAATTCAGCCACCTGTGTCAATTCAAACGAAAACTCGCGCTTGACGAAGTGGCTAACTTTGCCTCTGTAGACCTCTTCATTGACCAGATTAATTGCCAGGATTGTGCTGGGCACCGTGGTACCCAGAACCAATAGTAGAAGTGACAGCTTTACGCGCCGTTCAATGCGGCTGTCTGCGAATCCGTGTCGTTTGAGCTTTAGCATACGTATGCCCGCTATGGTTGCCAAGGCAATGAAGACACAGTTGATGGTGTACAAGTAGAGGGCACCGCCGACAAATGCCCACTGCCCTGTTGCCAGACCATAACCGGCTGTACAGACGGGCGGCATCAGTGCAGTGGCAATGGCCACACCGGGTATTACGTTGGATTTTTCTTGCCGTGTCGCACCGACTATGCCCGCCAAACCACCAAACAAGGCAATCAGCACATCCCAAATGGTGGGTGATGTGCGGGCCAGCAACTCAGATTGTGCTTCATGTAGTGGCGACACCAAAAAGTACAGGGTAGACACAAACAGGCTAATCACCGTCGCAATACCCAAATTGAACAGCGACCGTTTGACCAAATCAAAGTCGTACACCGCGACACCCAATCCCGCTCCCATGATGGGTCCCATTAACGGGGAAATCAGCATTGCGCCAATGATGACTGCTGTTGAGTTGACGTTTAGTCCAATCGAAGCTACAAGAATCGCGAACATGAGAATCCAGGGATGGGCGCCGACCAATTCAGCACCCTCTCGAATCCGACGTTCGATTTCGGCATCCTCGGCCTTGTCGTCACGCAGGTTGAACCGATGCGCGACCATCTGCCTTAGGCTGTCAAAGTTGACTTTTTCTTTCAATTCGCTTCCTGCTGGCATATTTGGTCTCTTGCTTTGATGATTCACTAGGCGCGCCCGATTTTCATTCCGGCATGGATTTTTTGATTACACGCCCGATGGTGAGTCCCTGACCCAACATGGAGAAAATAACCACACCATACGTTAATGCCAATATCACATCGCGTGGTTCGCCCACTGGCAAGGACAATGCCAGCGCAACCGAGATGCCGCCGCGCAGTCCGCCCCAGGTTAATACTTTCCAGGCACCGGTGGGTAGCTTCATTCGCTTTGAAGCAAGGCTGACTGGCAATCCAACCGTGAGCCAACGAGCCAGCAACGTAATCACAATCACGACCAAACTCAGACCAAACAAGGTCCAAGACAGAGACAGCAAAATGATCTCTAACCCAAGAAGAACGAACAGAACAGCGTTCAAGATTTCGTCAATCAATTCCCAGAAAAGGTCCACATGATGGCGAGTAGTGTCGGACATCGCCGTGTCACGTCCGTGATTGCCGATGAGCAGCCCTGTCACCACCATGGACAGGGGGCCAGAAACGTGCAACTTGGTGGCCAACAAATAGCCCCCCAACACACCAGCGAGTGTCAGCATCACCTCAACACTGTAGTTGTCAATACTGCGGAGCATGTAGTACAACAAAAGGCCGAGCGTCAATCCAAGTAACAGGCCACCACCGACTTCATGCAAGATCAAGAATGAAATGGATACTGCATCCGGAGAACTGCCCTTGATCGCAATCCCCAACAGCACAGTAAACAGCACGACACCGACACCGTCATTGAAAAGTGATTCGCCAGAAATTACCACGCCCAAACTATCGGGCGCGTTATGTTGACGCAGAACGCCCATGACTGCGATGGGGTCGGTAGGTGAAATCAAAGCGCCAAATACCATGCAATACCAGAAAGGTAGCGGCTTGCCAGTCAGCAAGAGCAGCTCGTAGGCACAGACGCCGATGATCGCGGCAGACCCGAGTGTCCCCAGCACAGCCAATCCAAGGACTGGCCATTTGTATTCCCGCAATTGGCTTAGGTCGACGTGCAGCGCGCCAGCAAACAAAAGCAGGGAGAGCATGCCATCCATCAATACAACGGAAAAATCAATGCCGCGTAAAAACAGTATCAATGGTATGGCCCTATCTCCAAAGCCCAATTGATGCGCAAACACAAGGCTGATAGAAATGAGCATGGCAATCGCCATCACACCAATCGTACTGGGCAGACCTACCCACCGATGGTTGACGTAGGCCATCAAGGCAGTAATCACTAGACAGATAGTGGCAATTTCAAACATGTTTTCCCCAAAAAACCACTGTCCAGTGGAGCAGCAAGTACAACTGATCTGCCTACGGTGCGCTACTGCGGCACCTCCGCCTAGCACGGGCCGCAGTTGACATCAGGGTTCCGATTCGGGTGCGATCTCAATACCTACGCTGCCGATCAATACTTCGTGCTGGCATTGCATTGGGTGCATCAAATCCCTTTACTTGCAACCAGATGCTATCCGCAGGAAGATCATCGATGATACCCAGGCGAGAAGGCCTGAGCCATTCTCCGTCCGTTTGAATCCGCTTGCGATGGACGCCAAGATGCTCAAGCACGGACATCAATGCACTTAATCGACGCAATCGGTTCGCACGGGATGTCTCATCGGCTCCGCCCAAATAAAGGCGGCAGCAATTTCCATTTGGGGTATACCATCGACAGACCCATTGTTCGAGCGCGCTTACTTCCGAATCGGTCAACGAACACTTGCCCCTTTCAAAAAGAACGATCGTCGTCTCTTCAAAAGCAGAACGCGTGGTTGTTGAGGGTAGCGACTGTTCCCCCACAGACGATGCCTGTCTAGGACAGACGTTTTTGGAAGTGTCAATTGCGTTTCCCATGCAACATTATATTTCCACAAATGTAATTTAATGAGATATATTTGGACAAATCTACTATGCATAGCAATTCGCATTGTTGGTCCCGAGTGTGGGTTGCCCCACTCAATGCTTCACAAAGTGATTGCGGGATCTCGTAAGTCAAAAAAGATCTATAGGAGACCAAAAATGAATTTCGCAAAATCAGAAGACCTGACCTTTGGCCTTGAGCTAGAGTTGCAAATCGTCAATCAACAGGATGGCCGCTTGTCGCCTTCAAGTGGTGATTTTTGGGAAATCCTGAAACACAAAGACAATGCAGATCGGTTCTCATTGGAGGCTACGCTTGCCACAATCGAGATGAACACATCAGTGCATGTCGACGCAGACGCGATGCTGACTGAAACGCTAGCGCTGACCAAAACCCTGAGCGACTTGGCGGGACCGATGGGCCTAGTGTTGCGAGGTGGTGGCACCCAATTGACCCAGTTTTGGAATGAGCGCGTTATTGCCCCAACTCCGCGCGCGCAAGAGCTAACTGAACGCTTTGGTTTTCTGCCCAAGCGCTTCTCGACTTACGGAATGCATGTTCACATTGGTGCCTCGTCTGAGGTCAATGCAATTTTGATAGGCAACGCGCTGCAAGCCCTGACGCCGCTATTCATAGCGATGTCTGCGGCGTCGCCTTTTTTGCAGATGGCTGACACGGGGTTTTGCGCATCCAGACCGCTGGAGCCGCTGATCTATCCCCACGGCGGCCCGATGCCACGGTTTGACAACTGGGAGCACTTTGAACGAATTGCCGATGAAATATTTTCTACAGAACTAGCGAATTCGTTGAAAGACATTTACTGGGATGTGCGCCCCAAGCCAGAATTCGGCACCATTGAGGTACGCGTATTCGACACGCCTCTGTCTGTCAGCAAAGCGGTCGCAATGGCTGCGTTCACCAGAGGCTGCGCTGCCTTAGTGCTCAATGGTACGCTAACGCTCCCTACCACTTTGCCACCGGCAACTGCTGAGCGAGTCAGCCGGTTTCTTGCGTGTCGCGACGGGCTAGCTGCTGACATCTTTGACCCTTTCGCCCAAACCTGGATGCCTGCGAGGAACTTGCTCACTACGCTGTGCGAGGCAATTGCTGCCGCCCCAGTCCGTGCGTCAGACGCACGTCATATTGCAGCGCTACACAATCTCTGCGCGAGGGAACAAGACTGCCAAGTAATGCGAGGCGCATGGTGTGAATCGCAAGTGCCACACAGGCAGGCTCCAGATGTGGTACTGGCCCACTACTCGAACACCGTCGGCGAAAGGCTGCTTGCTCCATTGGAATAGGAGCGTAGCAATGCGCGAGTCACAACGCACTAGAGGTTTGCCAATGGGATTTCTGCAGCAGCCTCGTCGGCGTGCAAAAGTTCTATTAGTACACCCAAGTCCTCGTCGAGGCGTTGAAGGGTGTCTGGATCTAGACTGCTGAGTGCCTCGGGCAGAACGCCCTCGAACGGCCCCGCCACCTTTTTTAGCAACCGGGAACCGCTAGGCAAAATTTTGAGACGCACATTGCGTCGGTCACTTGGTAGCTTTTCCAGACTAATCAGTTCTTTAGCCAACAACGTCTTAATCAAATTGCTAGCGGTGGACTGGTGAATTTCCATGTGGATCGCAACGTCACCCAAGCCAATTCCCGGATTGGCCTTAATGACGCTCAATGCCCACACTTGAGCGCCACCCAATCCTACTTGCTTTTCCATCTGGCGGAAATGGGTGCGTACTGCATTGAACACAACGCGAAACCGGCGCAGCACTTTGGCTGGAGTGGCTGCTTCGATCGGGTTAGAAGCTGACGATTGCATAAAAGACCTTTATTACATTGTAACAAATGTATAATTAACCTGCGATGCAAGATGGCATCACATCAAACGACCAAAAATTAAGGTGCAACCCATGAAAAAATTTGATTTTGCATCCACTCTTTGTGCTGGCGTAGTCTTTCTCACGGCGTGCAGCAGTGCGCCGCCTGTGAAACTTGACGATGCGAACATGGCGAAGGCAAAAGCAGAAGACAAAAAACCGGTGCCAACTGTACCCCCAAACGCGGCTGGATCTGCTTTGCCTGCTTACCTGGATCCGGCCAGTCAGTTGTCAAGCAAACGCAGCGTCTATTTCGATTACGACACCTTCTCGGTCAAGCCTGATTTCACCTCGATGCTGGAGATGCACGGAAAATATCTGGCCGCGAACCCAAAGCTAGCTATCCGTGTAGAGGGCAATGCTGACGAGCGCGGAAGTAAAGAGTACAACCTTGCGCTGGGGCAGAAACGTGCCGAAACCGTTGTACGCACACTGAAAGTCTATGGCGTGCATGAAAACCAATTGGAAGCCGTGAGCTGGGGCGAAGAAAAACCCAGGGCGCAGGCGCATGACGAGGCGGCATTCTCACAAAACCGGCGGGTGGATCTGGCATATCCAAACAAGTAAGTCGCCAACGCGATTATTTCTTGAAAGCCATTTGCAGTTTCGGTAAGAATGCGCAAACATCAGCACGTTCCGACAACGTTTAGAAGAGAGCTGTCAGACTGGCACCTGTGGACAGGGCGCGGCGTGGTGATTGCGTTTGCTGCACTTGCAGGCATTACCGTGGTGGCGTTCACTTGGTTGGCAGAGCACGCATTGGCTCTGTTCTTTGCCTTGCAAAATGCCTATTGGTGGGGGCCGCTTCTTTGGATTCCACTCTCTGCGTCCGCCATTGTCTGGCTGACAATGCGATTCGCACCCGGTGCAGCCGGGTCCGGCATACCGCAAGTAATGGCGGCCTTAGAGCCGCAAGCTACCGGTTCAGCCAGGGGCTTGTACGTGTCCATGAAGTTGACCATCGCCAAGATCCTGCTTACTACTTGGGGGCTGTTGGCAGGCCTCTCAATTGGGCGGGAGGGGCCGTCCGTTCAAATTGCAGCGGGTGTGATGCACCACGCCAGGCAATGGATGCCCAAGCGTGCACAAATTTCTGATCACAGCTTGCTGATTGCTGGCGGTGCGGCAGGAATAGCCGCTGCCTTCAACACACCGTTGGGTGGTGTCATGTTTGCGATTGAAGAGCTTTCCAAGAAAAAAGAAGGGCAGCGCAGCAACAGCTTGGTCATCGTAGCGATTGTGATGGCTGGCCTTGTGGGGGTGTCTGCTTATGGCAGTTCGAGCTATTTTGGCGTTATCCGCGTGCATGGCCTCGGCATCGGACTGATGTTTCCAGCCCTGTCGCTGGCGGTTCTTTGCGGCTTGGCTGGTGGAATTTTTTCAAGACTGCTGATCGTGTCACTCACGGGCAACGCGTCGGACTGGTTCAGCACACTTCGAAGAGATTTTCCGATAGCCTTTGCAGCTGGTTGCGGACTGGCTGTAGCCGTCCTCGGCGTTGTCAGTAACGGGGAAACCTTTGGCAGCGGCTACGCTCACAACCGTGCCATGTTGGAGAACACCAATGACACCTCACCCTTGTATGTAATCTTGAAGTTTGTCGCCACCTGGCTATCGACATGGGCTGGCGTGCCTGCCGGTGTTTTCGCGCCTTCATTGGCTATCGGTGGAGCACTGGGGAACGACATTGCGCAATTGACCGGCTACACCAATGCGCCAACCCTAATTGCCCTGGGTATGGCAGGCTTTCTTGCAGCCGTCACACAAGCGCCGCTGACGGCCTTCATCATCGTGATGGAGATGGTGGACGGCCATGCGCTAGTCATGAGTCTGATGGCCAGCACCGTCGTTGCAAGCGGCGTTTCCAGGCTTATCAGTGCACCCCTTTACCCGACATTGGCTGAACTGCAGTTGGGGCGGCTGAGTAAATTGGTTTCTAGTGTGGAAGCGACTGCAGAAGGTGGCCAGAAATCTGCTGCTGTGCCACCTCACAAAGGTTAGCGATATGCGCACGCTGCCTACATCTGCATCTAAGGTCGAACCAAGCGCAACATCCACGAATATCAATCACCCTTTGACCGAAAAGAGCACTCAGAAACTCAATGCAAAGCGGCGTCTTGAGCAAGCAGCGTCGCATGAAAATGGCGCAGAAACGTATTCATCTTCTGGGTGTGAAATTCATTTCGTTCAAGGGGTCATCGCTTGTTTGTCAACCGGTCTAGACGACCTCTCGGAAGAGGTTTTGCTTCGGCTTCAAAGTACTAGGATTGCAGCTGTGTTGCATCGAAGAAGATGATCAAATTTGGTCAATTTTTTGTCGCAATGTTAATCCTGCTGCCCACTTTAAGCGATGCGCAACGTTGTGGCGCAACGTGTGCACGTGCCGAGGCGCTTCTGGGTTTGTCGGAGCAAACTTTGGTCGCAACAATTCCGGAGCTCAAGCGCATGACCAAGCCAGTGCTTGGTCCCCGCAATTCGCGCGGAAAATGGATGCTGCCAGATGTGAGCTTCGCGAACCAGGCATTCTCGATAACCTATTTCATTTTGGAAGGGCGGGTGAGCAGAGTCGAATACCTCAGCAGTGCCACGAGATATGAGTGCAATCAACGCACCTCTTTTCAACTGGCTTTATCCGAGCTTGCAAGTGCCTACGGCGAAAGCCATGTAGCGGGTTCATTCGATGATGCCGGTAGATCAACGCAATCAGTCTCTTTCAACACACAAAATATGGACATCGCCTTGCACCTTTCGGTGTCAACGGATGATTGCTCCACAAGAGTAATTTTCAAAATGCGTGACGTAAAGGACGCATCAGAGCTTTAGCACAGGTTGAAAAGTCTCTTTCAATTTCACGTAGATGCGAGCGCCCGAATCATCCCTTGAATACCGCAGTCAGGAGCCCAAAGCAAAAAACCCCGCACGGGGCGAGGCTTCAGGCAACTTCCATTTGCGAATAGCCGGTTGGAAGTTGAGGTACTGGCGGAGAGGGTGGGATTCGAACCCACGGTACCTTGCGGTACGCCTGATTTCGAGTCAGGTACATTCGACCACTCTGCCACCTCTCCAGGTTCGAAAACATGTGGTCGTTT
>CAYXWW010000009.1:0-40955 GCA_964468905.1 uncultured Rhodoferax sp.
GGCGCAGCTGAATATGGCTAACGGAGATTTCCAAATCAGACGCTTGCTGCGTCATCTGGTCTGAATTGGCGCTTGCCCGCACCACCAAAGCGGCATTTTCCTGGGTCAACACATCAAGATCACCCACTGCGTCCACCACATTTTGCAAGGCAGAGCTTTGCCCCGCACTGCCTTCGGCCATGACATTGACATTGGTTGCAATTTCGCCAATACCGGTGACCAAGCTCTCCATTACTTTGTTGATCTGTTCGATCTGTTGTACCGTATTGCCAACACGTTCTGCGGACTCCCGAATCAGTCCGCGCACTTCGGCTGCCGCATCCTGACTACGCTTGGCCAGGCGGCGTACCTCAGCGGCAACTACCGCAAAACCACGGCCTTGATCCCCAGCCCGCGCAGCTTCAACTGCTGCATTGAGTGCCAAAAGATTGGTTTGAAAAGCGATGGCATCGATGGTGCCAACAATTTCATTCATGCGCCCGGACGTCGCCTGCAGTGGCCCCAGGCTACTGACGGTCATTTTCATTTGCTCGCCAGCGCCCGAAGCTTCCTTGTGCAACAGGTCGGTCATCACACTGATTTCTTGGGACGCATCTGCATTGCGTGCAACGGTTGCGCTGACGCGCCGCACATGCTCTGCCGTTTGGGTGAGGTTTTCGCCCTGGGCGTGCGCGCGTTCAGACAGTGCTCTGGTGTCGTCCACCAGCTTTTTCCCGGTGTCGCCCAGTTGCACCGCAGCACTGCGGATGTTGGCCACCATTTCTGACATGCGCTTGGTGACCAATTCAAACTGCTGGCCGAAGTTGCCCATACTGGCGATACCCAAAGCACCTGCCGTTCCCGTGAGGTCACCGGTAGTGGCCTGGGCCATGACCGCGTCAATCTGCCGTCGATCGATTTGATTGCTTTTGAAAAAACTCTGTACCAAATAGGCCCATAGCCCCACGCCAACCCCGGCAAGAGCCAAGGTTGCCCAGAACTCGAAACCCCCGAGCCCTGTGCGTGCTGCAAGTACCGTGGAGCCAGATGCAGGCGGCGTTGCCAAACCCGCTAGATGCAAAACAGTCAGCAGCAGAATGGTGACGACCAGTGGCGCAGCGATCACCCAAAATTTGTTGGGCCCCGACAGCCTCGCCATGAGAAACAAGCCCGGCTTGTAGAACCCATCGGTCAGTGTGAATGTTGCCAAAACTGTACCCCGTAATCACGTTTATCAAGGCCATCTCCGCAACGGGAGACATCGTCCAAGAACTAAGCCCGGACGGGTTCAAGGCGCGCGTCCTTTTCGCTCGCCACAGACTATGTCCGAAATTACTGTAGCAGACTTATTCGCAATTCAATGCATCGATTACCCGGATTTGGTGCGCTTTCGCCCCGGTTATCGCGGTGTCAATCGACCAGCAGCGCGCGCTATTTGTGCTGCGGCGTGGCGTTGCTTTTACGCCTCAGGCGTCTGGCCTTGGGTGTGGGTTTGGGTGCCACATGCGCGAGGTATTGTTGAAAGCTGTCGCGCAGACATTGGGCGAACACTTCGGGGTCTGGCAACTGCTCATAACAAGCGGTAAATGAGATGACGATGGTTCCGTTGTATCCAGTTACCGAAAACACCAATCCCATGCCATCCGAAATCGGCATGATGGCTGAGAGGTAGGTCAAGCGTGCGCCGCGCAAGTACAAAGGTTCTTGAGAACCTGGCACGTTCGTAATTGCGCAATTGGCCAAGGGTACCCAGTCGCCCAATACTGCCGAGGCCGATCGCAGCATCTTGCTGGTTGCCATGATGGCCAGCGATGGTGCTTGTTGCGCAATGCGGCTGAGTTCACGCGCACCAATGGCCTGCGCCATGGTTGATGATGCGGAACTGGCTGCCTGAATGAGGCGCAGGCGCTCGATCGGTTCGGCGATATCGGTGCCCAAGGCCAGGCGCACCCACGCGTACTGGGGTGGGGTATGGTGCACAGCAACTGGAGCTGCCGCGACCAGACTAGCCTCGGGCAACTCACCTTGTTGCTCCAGGTATCGTCGCAGGCCACCGGCACACACCGCCATCACGACATCGTTCACCGTGGCGTTAGGAACCAGGGAGCGAATGGATTTGAAGTCGTCAAGCGCAAAGCGTCGGGTGTCAAAGGCGCGATGCGGAGACACTTCTGTGTTGAACCGCGTCATCGGAAAGGTGTGCGGGCGACCAATTATTTCTGCGGCGAATGTCTTCGCGGTGGCTTGCAGCGTGGTCCAGCTACGGCGCAGGGGTTCGGCCATGCGCAATGGGAAGGTTGCGAGATTCAAGCCCGCCCGCCACATCAAATGCAGGTTTCCGGGAGGTGCTTCCGGGAACCACGGAGCCACAGGAACCGCGGGTGGTAGAGCTGGTGAGAGATCATGCAGGAGGCTGGTAATCTCATTGGCATGGGTCACGTCTACCGCTGCATGGTGAATTTTCAACAGCACTGCAAAGCTACCAGACGGCAGATCCAGAAAGCTATCCAGGCCTTCGATCACATACATTTCCCACAATGGGCGTTGGCGATCCAGTGGTCGCGCATGGATGCGCGCCGACTGGATGCAAAACTGGCGCCAGTCACCCGGCTTGGGTAGCGCGATGTGGCGCACGTGGTATTCGATGTTGAAGCCTTCGTCTTCAACCCAGTAGGGGTAGTCCAAGTCCATCGGGACGCGCAAAACTTTTTCCCGAAAGGCGGGCAAACGGTCCAGGCGACTCTCCACATGGGTCAGGATGTGTTTGAAGCGCACGACGCCACCCGGCGCGGTGGACTGGTCATAAATGTGGACCAGCGTAACGTTGGAGTTGGCGTGCGCGGTATCCGAATAGATAAACGCGGCATCGTGCTCGCTCAATTGGCGCATAGCTCTTCCTTTTGCGTCAGGTCATAACCTTCAACACGCGTGCTAGCAAGCCTTGGGGCACGAATGGCTTCCATTCTTGCTCGGGTTGCGCAAGCCGGTCAGCAACGATTGCCAGCACGATTCCGTTGAACCCCATGCCAACGTGGCTGCCGGGGACCTGAATGTTTTCGTGGAGGGCGGGGTCACCGTCGATGGTTGCTTCCTGCGGCGGCACCACGCCATCCGACAGTGAATACAGGCAACTGGTGGGTACCTCCAGCATTTGCCGCTCGCGCAGGGCCTTGGCTCGGGGTTGCATCACATGGGCCGCGGCGCCGAGCCGGTGGGACACCAAACGGTAAAGCGCCTTGACGGCTGTTGGCGACTGGCTGCCGACCGCCGCATCCACACTGATGGGACTGCCCAGCGTGATGACCGAGCGAACACACTCCGCGGCACTTTGTGCACCGTACATGGAAAAAACCCCACCCAGGCTCCAGCCCACAAGACTCACCCTGCGGCCGGTGGTGTGGTGCAAAAAGCGAATTTTCTGCGGGAGTGCATTGGCATGTTTGCTGCGAAAGCCCACATTGCGCCCCAAGCCCCACAGATGCACGTCGTACCCTTTGCTTTGCAAAAACAGCCGCAGTGCAATGAGGCTGGTTTCACTGGCCATGAAGCCCGGCACCAGTAGCACCGGATGGCCATCACCGCTGGGCGCCTGCATCAAAAGCGGCAATGCGGTAGGCAACAACGCCATTTCCAGCAGACTGCGCCCCTCCATCAGCGAACTCAGCGCATGGGGTGTTCCCACATGGGCGTGGCGTACGACGGGGCGACTGCGGGGCATGTGTGCGACTCCTGGGTGCAAGCAATTCATCACCGTGCAGTCTACGGTGGATTTAGCGACGCCTGTTTGGGTGTGATGCCTAATGCTTTACACCTTCAGGGCAGCAGCAAACGGGCGGCCAAGCCCAGCAGGGCACACGCCACAATGACCCGAATCACACCCTGCTTGTAGCGCAGCAGGGCCACCGCTGCGCCAGCTGCGATTACGACTGCCAGCCAGTCCACTCTTGAGACAAATGTGTCGCCAGCCCTTGTATTGAATGCTATGTGCGCTATGAAAAATAGAGCAAGGCTAGCGATGACGCCCACCACAGCGGCCGTAATGGCGGTGAGCGGTGCCGTCAGGTGCAGCTTGCCATGCGTTGTTTCCACCAGTGGCCCACCGGCCAGTATGAAGATGAAAGATGGCAAAAAGGTAAACCAGGTGACCACCGTAGCGGCGAGCGCTGCCCCTAGAAACTGCGCATCGGGGCCCAACACGTCCTTGGTCCAGCCGCCTACAAAACCTACGAATGCCACCACCATGATCAGCGGGCCTGGGGTCGTTTCGCCCAGTGCGAGGCCATCGATCATCTGCACGCCGGTAAGCCAGGCAAAGTGTTCAACGGCACCTTGGTAGACATAAGGCAGCACGGCATATGCGCCACCAAAAGTCAGCAAGGCCGCCTTGGTGAAGAACCAGCCCATCTGCGCTAACGTGCTGTCCCAGCCTTGCCAGGCGATCAGTGCACCCATCGGCAGTAGCCATAGACCTGCGCCGGCCAGCAACACCGCGGTCAGCCGCGCGGGGGACCAACGGGCATGGGGTGGGGTAGGCGTGGTGTCGCCAATCAACCAATCGGCCTCGCCCGGTTTCAAAACGATGGCCTTGGCCCCACCATGGCCCGCACTGCCGGCAAACTGTGCTGGCGCCCAACGCGCACCAAGCCATCCAATAGTCGCAGCCCCCAGTACGATCCATGGAAATGGCACATTGAACGCGTAGATCGCTATGAAACTAGTAGCAGCTATCGCCCACAATACGGGGGCTACCGTTGGTTTCTTTAATGTCTTGGAGCCTATGCGGTGCACTGCCTGCAACACAATGGCCGCCACCGCTGGCTTGATGCCATAGAGAAGCCCCGCTACCCACGGCACATTGCCAAATGCCACGTAGACCCAGCTGAGCCCGATCAAGATGAACAGCGAAGGCAGCACGAACAGGCCACCGGCCACTACGCCACCCCACGTGCGGTGCATCAGCCACCCAATGTAGGTGGCCAGCTGCTGCGCCTCGGGGCCGGGCAGCACCATGCAGTAGTTCAGCGCATGCAGAAAGCGGGCCTCGGATATCCAGCGCTTTTGTTCGACCAGTTCGCGATGCATGATGGCAATTTGGCCTGCTGGTCCACCAAAGCTGATAAAGCCCAGCTTGAGCCAGAAGCGCAAGGCTTCGGTAAAGGAGACGGTGCGGGGTGGACTGCTTGCGGGTGAAGGTGCGATGGCGTTCATTGCTGTGGTGTGCGCTTTCCCGCCTCTTAATTACGTTTAGGTTGTCAGTTGTGGCACGGCGAGTCTATAAACCGATGTGCCTGCCATGAGATTTGGAAAAAAGCTGACACGCTGTCCATCCTGCAATCCAAAGCTCTCCAGCACCTGGAGACCATTGCGTTTGGCCAGTGTGGCCAGATCTGCGTGGGTGCCTACGCGGATGTTCGGAGTGTCATACCACTGATACGGCAATCGCTTGGTCACCGGCATACGACCGCGCAAAATGTTGAGACGGTTGGGCCAATGGGCAAAGTTGGGGAAGGCAATGATTCCAACGCGCCCCACCCGTACGGTCTCACGGAGCATGACTTCGGTATTGCGCAAGTGCTGCAAGGTGTCGAGCTGCAGAACGACGTCGAAAGAAGCATCGTCGAACATGGACAGTCCAGCGTCCAGATTCAGCTGGATTACGTTGACCCCGCGCTTGATGCAGGCCAAGACATTGGTGTCCGCGATTTCGACGCCATAGCCTGTACATCCGCGGGCCTTTTGGAGGTAGGCCAGCATGGAGCCGTCTCCGCAACCCAAGTCCAGAACCCGGGAGCCTTCCGGCACAAGCTCTGCGAGCGCATGCATGGTGTGGAGATCTGTCATTTTGCAACTCCCAATGTTTGCGACACGCTATCAAAATAGGAGCGTATGACGCCCATATAACGAGGGTCATCGAGCAAAAACGCATCATGCCCATGGGGTGCGTCGATTTCGGCGTAGCTCACGTCTCGCCGGTTGTCGAGCAGTGCTTTAACGATTTCGCGGCTGCGCTTGGGACTGAAACGCCAGTCGGTGGTGAAGCTCACCACCAGAAACTTGCAAGTGGCCCGTTGGAGTGCCTTGCTGAGGTTGCCGCCGAACGCGTGGGCCGGGTCAAAATAGTCCAAGGCGCGGGTGATGAGCAAGTAGGTGTTGGCGTCAAAGTACTCGGCGAATTTGTCGCCTTGGTAGCGCAGATAGCTTTCAATTTGGAACTCAACTTCCTGTGTCGAGTATTTATATGGGAGTACAGCTGTCGCGAGTGCGGTCGCGTGGTTTAAGCTTTCGGTGGCATCAGCAGGAAGTGACGTACTGCCTGTGGTAGTGCGTGCTGGCGGCCTTATTTGTCTGCCAAATTTTTCGTTCATGACGTCATCACTCAAGTAGGTGATGTGTCCGATCATGCGGGCAATGCGCAGGCCGCGTTTCGGCACAGTGCCGTGTTCGTAGAAGTGACCGCCGTGGAAATCGGGGTCTGTGACGATAGCGCGGCGGGCTACTTCGTTGAACGCGATATTTTCTGCGGTCAGGTTGGGTGCGCTGGCCACGACGATGGCGTGGCGTACGCGGTCTGGGTACTGGAGTGTCCAGCTCAAGGCCTGCATACCGCCGAGTGACCCGCCCATGACGGCTGCCAGCGTGTGGATGCCAAGCGTATCCAGTAGTCGCGCTTGCGCATTCACCCAGTCTTCTACAGTGACAACGGGAAAGTCCGCGCCGTACAAGCGCCCACTGCCATCCGGAGCATCTGGGTTGACATGCATCGGCCCCGTGGAACCAAAACACGAGCCCAGGTTGTTGACACCGATGACAAAGAAACGATCGGTATCAAGCGGTTTGCCGGGGCCAATCATGTTGTCCCACCAGCCTTCAGACTTTTCCTGACCGGGGTAGACACCAGCAACATGGTGTGAAGCGTTGAGCGCGTGGCAGATCAGGACCGCGTTGCTGCGATCGGCGTTGAGCATGCCATAGGTTTCGTAGCTGAGAGAGTAGTCACGCAGCGATGCCCCGCTTTGCAGTGGCAGCGGTTGCGCAAAGTGCTGCGATAGTGGTTTTGCGATCAATGGCGTAATGGCTGTCATTTTCAAACCGACTTCCCATAAAAAAACCCGGCAACGCTAAATGCGGAGCCGGGTGACCTGAGTGGGTGTGCCGTGGGCCGTCTTTAGCTGTATTTCGAGGCTCTGGGGCCTCGGCGCCCGCAATCGTGGGTATCAAATCGGCGCTTGTAGCTAGTATAAATCCAAGTTTCCTGTGCGTTGGACATGGATGATGGACTTTGCGGCGTGGGCATAGGTCGGCGGTTGTTCTGTTGCCACGCGTTCCGCTTCATCGGACGCTTTGTTCCGGTGTGCGTTCTCGCCGAATTCCCGTTCTGGCGCATTTCTTGCTTTATTTTGGTGCAGTTTTTAGAATTTCGACAAGAACGCACCAATTAACAGCATTTATTTCGAAGAGGTTCACATGGAAGCACTAAAGCAGGGCGCTGATGCCTTGTTCATTCTTCTTGGCGGCATTATGGTGCTCGCCATGCATGCAGGTTTTGCGTTTCTGGAACTCGGCACCGTCCGGCGTAAAAACCAGGTCAATGCGCTGATCAAGATATTGGTCGACTTCTCGGTGTCGACGGTTGTTTATTTTGTGGTTGGATACACCGTGGCCTACGGCACCGGCTTTTTTGTCGGCGCCGAAGTCTTGGCGGCCAAGAACGGCTACGATTTGGTGAAGTTCTTCTTTCTATTGACATTCGCAGCGGCTATACCAGCCATCATTTCTGGCGGCATTGCTGAACGCGCGCGCTTTTGGCCACAATTGATTGCAACTGCAGTTATTGTTGGGTTTATTTACCCCTTCTTTGAAGGTGTGGTGTGGAACCAGCAGTTTGGCGTACAGGCATGGATCAAAGCAGTGACTGGCGAAGAGTTCCATGACTTTGCAGGCAGCGTGGTCGTGCATGCTGTGGGGGGGTGGATTGCGCTTCCAGCGGTCATTCTGCTGGGTGCGCGCAGCAACCGCTACCGCAAAGATGGCGCCATCTCCGCGCATCCTCCGTCAAGTATTCCGTTTTTGGCCTTAGGTGCGTGGATATTGACAGTTGGTTGGTTTGGCTTCAACGTCATGAGTGCACAAACCCTGGACAAGATTTCGGGGCTGGTGGCTGTCAATTCGCTCATGGCAATGGTCGGCGGAACGTTGGCTGCCTTGGTAGCTGGCAAGAATGACCCTGGTTTCGTTCACAACGGGCCATTGGCGGGCCTGGTCGCCGTGTGCGCGGGCTCCGACTTGATGCACCCTCTGGGCGCTTTGGTCGTTGGTGCAGTTGCGGGCACTGTCTTTGTCGTTATGTTCACCCTGACCCAAAACAAGTGGAAGATTGACGACGTTTTGGGTGTTTGGCCGCTGCATGGCCTTTGCGGCACTTTGGGTGGCATTGCCGCCGGTATTTTTGGTGCCAAAGCGCTGGGTGGTCTGGGTGGCGTGTCGCTTGGCGCACAGCTTATCGGTACCGCACTGGGCGTGGCATGGGCACTTGTTGGCGGGCTTGTGGTGTATGGCCTCTTAAAGCTCACCATTGGGCTACGTCTGAGTCAAGAAGAAGAATACGACGGAGCCGACTTGTCCGTCCATAAGATCAGCGCAACCCCTGAGCGTGAGGCCAATTGGTAGACTGAATGGCTGTCAATCAGTCTTGACTAGCGCATTTGAACAAGAAACCATAGCTAGTTCAAATTTATTGAACATATACAACAGTTGAATTGAACTTTTGTTGGCATAGCCGCTCGTAGACTTGCATCCACACCAAGCCATTTTTCGCTTGGTGTGTTTTTACCAGTCCACGCTGCTGCCAATGAATACTTCCCCCGTCACCAGGTACCACGGTTTTTCCATCGCCTTGCATTGGCTGCTGGCCATTGCGTTGATTGGGATATTCAGTGTGGGCATTTACATGGCGGACCTGCCATTTTCGCCACAACGCCTGAAGCTTTACAACTGGCACAAGTGGGCAGGCATTACGTTCTTGCTTTTGTCGCTTCTTCGACTAGCGTGGCGCTTGGCACATCGCCCACCGTCGCTTCCGCAATCGATCGCGCTGGCAATGCCGACATGGCAGATGCGTGCATACCATGGCACGCATGGTTTGCTGTATTTGCTGTTCTTTGTTGTACCGCTGTTGGGCTGGGCTTACTCTTCGGCTGCTGGCTTTTCCGTGGTGTTGTTTGGCATATTGCCACTGCCCGACTTTGTATCGGCCAGCAAGCCCTTGGCAGAGATGATCAAACCATGGCATGAAGCCAGTGCGTTCGCACTTATTGGCGTGGTGGTGCTGCATGTGGCGGCTGCGCTCAAGCACCACTGGATAGACCGTGACGGCCTGCTGCAGCGCATGCTGCCTAGTAAGCAATAGTAAGCCGGTTTGCCGTTTTTTGTTCAACACCCACCGTACACATATGACTGCATTCACCTCCCGCATTCGCGCCCTCAGTCTGTTGGCATTTGCCGCTGTCACCTGCACCACGGTGCACGCTGATCAGAAGCTCATACCAGCGCAGAGCGACATCGCCTTTGTTACCAAGCAAATGGGTGTGGCGATGGAGGGGCGTTTCAAAAAGTTCGATGCACAGGTTGCGTTTGATCCTGCAAAACCTGAAGCCGGAAAGATCGGACTGACCATAGACATTGCCAGCGCGACGCTGGGGTCCGCAGAGGTTGACGGCGAGCTGCCGAAGGCCCCCTGGTTTAATACGGCGAAATTCCCGCAGGCAACGTTCCAATCCACAGCCATCAAGGGTCTGGGTGGCGGCAAATTTGAGGTCGCCGGCAAGCTCGTCATAAAGGGCAACACCCAGAACACAACCGCCCCCGTCTTACTGACGCAGAGCGGGTCCAGTACGACAGCCAGTGGCGTGTTGACCATCAAGCGCCTCGCCTTCAAGATCGGTGAGAACGAGTGGGCCGATACGTCCATGGTTGCCGATGACGTTCAAATCAAATTCAAATTGGCGCTGACTGGCGTCAATAAGCTCTAGAAATCAGTCTGATTTCCAGTTTTCTTTTCCTTTGTTCAACCTACCTGACTGACTATGAAAAACTTCATCAAATTTGCTTCTGCCCTGACACTCTCCGCCGCCATGGCAGCACCCGTTTTGGCTGCGCCCCAGTCTTACAACATTGACAGCACGCA
This sequence comes from uncultured Rhodoferax sp., assembly GCA_964468905.1. Lineage (GTDB taxonomy): Bacteria > Pseudomonadota > Gammaproteobacteria > Burkholderiales > Burkholderiaceae_C > Allorhodoferax. Next base: position 10,163 of record CAYXWW010000009.1, read on the forward strand.
TTCCTTTCCGCGTTTTTCGTATAGCCACTTTGGCCTGTCCACCCAGCTGAGCCGATTCAACAAGACCACTGGGACTGTTGTGCTGGACAAGGTTGCCAAGTCAGGATCAGTGGATGTTGTCATCGACATGACTTCGGTGGATACAGGCTCTACGGTTTTCAATGGTCACATTCAAGCCGACGGATTCCTGGATACTGCTAAATACCCCATCGCCACATTCAAGTCCACCAAGGTGGTGTTTGACGGCGACAAGGCGACCAGCATCGAGGGAAACCTGACCATCAAGGATGTCACAAAACCCGTCACATTGAAGGTCACCAGCTTTGTGACGATGCTGCACCCCATGCTTAAAAGGGAAGTCATCGGCGCTGACGCTACCACTGTGATCAAGCGCACGGAATTCAATGCAGGAAAGTTTGCGCCCAACGTCGGTGATGAAGTCACCATCACCATTTCACTGGAAGCCATCCAGCAGCAGTAGGAACATCCCGTTGCAGCCCAAGCCTACGCAAACACGTTGAGCTTGGCTGCAAATTGTTGCAGTCCTTTGAATGCCGTCCAGTGTTCCGTGTTGTCATGTAAAGCTGCATCTACCGTGCGAACTTTCTGACGCTCGTGCTCGTCGCTGAATTCACGCATGGCGGATACGGCCAGCGCAACAAAGTCCGGCTCTTTTGCGGGTTGCGAGGGTTGCTGCTTTGCAACTAGAACGCCGTCTTTGTTCACAGCCAACTGGGTGAACACACCGGCATTGCGTTCAATCGCAAGTTTGTGATCGCGTGCCATGCGCTGATCGTCGTCTCCCGCTTGCTTGCGCCCATTGGAATACACCGGGGTACTTGGCACTTCACTCGGTGTCGAGGCCGTGTTTGGGAACTGGATCTTTAGGACCACACTTCCGGTTTGCACGCGGTCTTCACGGGGTGTGAGCGGAGGCTTCGCCTGTTGCGTAGAAGCTATGTCCGGCGCAGCGCCAGACGCAGTGTCTTTTCCGTTCGTGGCTGCTGTGTTGTCGCGTGGAAACGATAAATGGTTGTAGCGGTCGATCTGCATGGTGCATCCCCTATTGGGAAGTGAATGCCTTGAGTATGGACAGTCACGCGATGCGCCATTTCAAAAATAAAGGCTGATAAACCGTGTTTTTCCACCCGTTAATCAAATTTTGGGCGATTCGAGTCATCAGGGTCTAGTGCTTTTTGTTGCCATGCCAACATGGCGCCCAAAAGCAGCGCGCACGCTGATACGACCAAGCCCCGTTCTAGCCCGCCAGAGCTGTCGGCGATCCAGCCAACCATAGTGGGCCCTGTAATTTGACCGACTGCAAAGGCGATGGTGAAGGCGCTGATGCCCGCCGCCCACGCGTGTTGTGGCAGGTTGTGTCTGACCAGTGCCGTTGTCGATGCAACAACTGATAAGAACACGCCTCCGAACAAGACACCTGAGAACATGACGATTGCCCAGGTTTGTGTGAGCGCTGGCAGCACCGTTGCAATGGCCAACAGGACATTCAGTAGCGCCATGGAGTCTCCATTTTTGTTGCGCTGCAAGAGGCCCGCCCATATCCATGATGAGGCAATAACGGCCAGCCCGAGCATGGCATAGAACACCGTCACCGCTTGTGGGCTAGTGCCTTGGCCACGCAGCAGGGCAACCACAAACGTCATGTAACCGATGTAGCCCATTCCAAAAAGTGTGTACGCCAGCAACGCCGGTGCGAATGGCTTCCAGCGAATTCGCGCTTCACTGTTTGGCACCGCAATGGGTGGCGCTTCTTTCATGATCTTTGCTGGCCAAATGAGTGCCACGCTAGCGAGCAGGCATACCAATGCCATCACCCACCATGCCCAGCGCCAGCCATGCTGTTGGGCGTGTGCATGCTCCAGCAGCCAAGGGACCATAACGGCAGAGAGCACGATTCCAAGTCCTGTGCCACCGTAATACATACCGATCAAAACGCCACTGTGGCGTGGCGCATGTATGCACAGCCGTGCGGCCATCAACCCACCGGAAATGAACACAAACGCGCTCGCCACGCCTGCTAGCGTTCGTTGCATCAACAGAGGTTCGGCAGTCGTGAACATGCCACTCAAACCCATGAAGAGGCTTGCGCATAGTGCACCAGTCCATAGCAAGGTGCCAGCATCCATACGCCTGAGTAACCAAGGTGTTGCTACGGCGCCAAGTAAGTAGCCGGCGGCGTTTGCGGTGTTCATACTGCCAGCGACGGTATATGACCAACCTAAATCTTCACGCATTGCCGGCAGGAGCAAACCGTAGGCGAACCGCGTAATTCCGAGCGACACGGCCGATGCCAGTGAAAGGCTCACAGCGAGCGCCCAGAGTTTTTTAGGTGACATCAGTAGCGGTCCGGATTGAGGAATGTCTGCATCCTGTGCTTAGAAGGCGTGCAACGTATGGCGTTTGTGGTTTGATCTAGAGCAAAGTTCAAAGGCAGCGTGGGTTCACGGAGGTTCAATCTCTGCATATACTCAAAATCGGTATTGGAAACGCATTTTGTCGATAGGATTCACGATGGCACCAAATGGGAATATCACGATGCAAGTGATGGAATTGTTTCCATCGCCTGTTTTTATTGCTGTAACTGACGCGTTGGACAACGATTTGCTTGCCCGGCGAATGTACGCCATTCGTGATGAAGAGATTTCGGCAGGGGTGGCGGAAAACATTGGCCGCTCCAACGTGGGGGGTTACCGGAGTTACGATGTGCTGAAGCGCAATGAGTTCGACGATCTCAAGGAAGTGATCCTCACCACAATGAATGAGTGCATGGTGAAGGGGAAGTGGTTTGCCGAACCGGAAGTTAAGATGTCCCAAATGGACGCGATGTGGGGAGTCATCAATGGCAGGGGCCATTCCAACAGCACGCACAACCACCCCAATTGCTGGATCAGTGGGGTCTACTATGTCAAAGTGCCCTCGGAGCCACTGCGTGCAGGATCTCTTACGTTTCGTGACCCCAATTTGGCCAGAACGTATACCCGTAGCTTCTATCGCTCCGTCCAGTCAGAGGTGCTCTCGATCACACCACAAGCGGGCAAGTTGATCATGTTCCCCAGCTGGTGCGAGCACTTTGTAACAGCTAACCAGACAGATGAAGATCGTATTGCAATCGCATTCAACATCAAGCACCATACCGAAGTGCGTTAGCCTTTACAAGACATTCGGCTGAAGGGCACACAAGGGTGTCCCGCAGTTTCAAACTCAAGTCTTCAACTTGTTGGCCTTGAAGAAGGCGTTGACTGTTAAGCGCCCCAGCCCGGCGTCGTACCCGGCTGACTTTGACCACTGAATGTCACCCGAGTGGAAGATGCTTCCATCATAGAAAACGGCGCGATTCCACTTGGCTGGCACACGGCCAATGACCTCAAAATAGCGATTGCTTTGCGTCATGTAGCCTGGCGGCAGATCGTATTTACCCTCAAACGCTGCACTGTCCAACGTACTGGCGTCGCGCATAAATTGCTGGGTGTCAGCGTCTGACATCAGTGAACGGAAAAGAACGGTTCCGCCAAGTTTCGGGTCCTGGAACAAATAGTGGACCAATGCCAGCATCATTTGCCCGGGTTCAACGCCCGAATCGTCTCGATGGCATATGCGTTGTCGCGGATCCAGTGTGGCGCTGTCTTGAGTTACGCGAGAGAAGCGCCCAGACAGGCCCAAAGCGGGGCCTGCCATCAAGCGTGAACGACAGTGTTTCTCGAAATACGTTTCGAGTTGAGCGGTCAAATACGGTGGCAATGACAGCTGTGGGCCAGGATAGGGATGGCCAGGGGGAATGTGAAACTGACTTTCTACAGCTTGTGCCAGCGTCACCAAAGCCTCAGGGTTCTGTACAAAATCGTCAATGACGAATACCGGTTGCCCGTTAGACAGTTGTATGGTTTGAATATTCGGATTGGGGTTCAGGAACGCGGTTTCTATGCCTGTGTTTTGCATGGCTGCCGGTACGGCTTTCGGCATAGCGGTGTCCATTGGCATGCCCGCTGGACAGTATTGCTGGACATAGTCTTGGTGTTTAGGCAACGTGAGGAAAGAACGGACTGCATCCTTTCGAATTTCACCCAGAAATTCACTGAGATCACGCTTGTCCATTTGGCGTGTGATGGGGTGGTGTGCGGTAGGCGTAATGCCTTGCCCCATCATGACTTGGATCCACGAGTTGTCTTTGAATAGTTCGTCGCCCTCCAGGCATACGCGCGCTGAGTCTTTGAACAGCTGGATGCGATGTGCCAACAGCTTGGGTACCGACATGTCCTGGCAGTTCCGCCAGAATTGTGTGTCATTGCGATTGGTGACGTGGTAGTGCAAGATGATGAAATCGCGGATCGTTTCGATGGCAGTGTTGGTCTGGTCGTTGTACTCGTCGATATCGCTTTGGCATATGCCGTCTGCCGGGAACATCCGAATCAATCGCGTCAGGCCAGCTTGAATCAGGTGGATACTGGTGGATTCAAGGGGCTCCAAGAAACCGCTTGATAGACCGATTGCAACGCAATTGCGCTTCCAGACGATGTCGCGTTGACCGGGCGTGAACTTGATCACACGGGGCTGGCGCAGCACCTCGCCCTGCACATTGGCAAGCAGCGTGGCCTTCGCTTCGTCGTCACTGATGTGTTTGCTACTGAAGATGAGTCCGTTGCCTACACGGTGTTGAAGCGGGATGCGCCATTGCCAACCCCAAGGGTGCGCAATGGAGCGTGTGTAGGGGATGGCAGGCCCAACGGAAGCCGTTTGGACCGCTACTGCGCCGTCACATGGCAGCCAGTGAGACCAGTTTTGGTAACCCACACCCATTGTTTCGCCCAACAGCAAAGATCGCATGCCCGTGCAATCAATGAACAGGTCGCCTTCGATCAGGGTACCGTCCTGCAAAGTGAGCCCTGTAATGCCACCGTTGCTTGCACCGGCACCCGTTTCGGTATGCACTTTGACGATTTTGCCTTCCATTCGCTTGACACCCAAAGCCTCTGAAAAGCTGCGTAGGTACTTCGCATAAAGTGTGGCGTCGAGGTGGTAGGCGTAATTGAGACCCCAGTTGGGAAGCTTTGCAAAGCGATTGTCCATGGCTGCCCGCAACTCAAGGCAGTAGTCACCGTAGTCGCTGGCGAGCCCTCGCGCGCGACCTTCTAGCCAAAAGTGCTGAAATCCTGCACTCCAATGGGGCTTGCCTGTCGTGCCAAATGAGTGGAAGTAGTCTTCTTTGACATTGCGCCAATTTTCAAAACTAATGCCCAGCTTGAACGTTGCCTGGGTTGCGGCCATGAATTCGCGCTCTTCGATTCCGAGGATCTCGTGGAAGAAGTGGAGGGTTGGTATGGTCGCTTCGCCCACACCGATGGTGCCAATTTCTTCTGATTCGATCAAGCGGATGTCGTACAGCTTTCCGAGGCTTTTGGAGAGCCCGGCGGCTACCATCCAACCAGCCGTACCGCCTCCGGCGATAACGATGCGCCGCACAGGTTTTGAGCTATAGGGCATGGTGTTTGCGGAATCGGTTTTCATGAACTTGTCCTAACGATTGAGTCGATTCAGAAGAACAGAGCGCATGTACCGTGCTTTGTCTTCGGTGATGGGTGCCAGTACCCCTTGGGATTCTGACGGAATGTGCGCTGCTGTTTGATGATCTGCGTCAAAGATGTAATGGTCGAACATGGCTCTCCATGCCTCCCGCTGCGCATGCGGCAGGTCACGCAATGTCATCAACGCCATCATGAGCGTGTTGAAAGGCGTGTCCATGTAGGCTGGAGTCTGGCGCCACCAGAAATTTACCAGCGCATTCACAGGCTCCAACGATTCCACTGCATGCCACCATTGGCTGGGGATGAAAATCGCATCGCCAGGGCGTAGGTCTGCAATTTGCGCTTTTTCAAGTGCTTGGGCGTACTTTGGGAAGCGTTCCAAATCGGGGTTTGGGGTGTCAACGAGGCTGATGGGTTGTCCAGCCGGTGTAAGGTCTAGGGGTCCGATGTAAAGGTTGCCTACTTGATCAGGTGGAAACAATGTGAAGCGTCTGTGGCCGGCCACAACACAGGCTATGTTGTCAGGCAAGTCAAAATGCGCGGCAACGCGGGCCTGGTTGCCGAGCCATAAACTAACTAATGGATCTTGAGGGGCGAGCGCGAGATCATTGGCGGCCCTTAACCCCGGAAAGGTACCTTCAAGTTCTGTGGAACCCAGGTAAAGCGCGGGCGGCTGTGGGTCTGTGGCGTGAGCCAGGAGTTGGTCGATCAACTCTTTAAAGTTTCCAACCTCGCGTTGAAAGTTGAACCCGTTGAAGGCTTGGTTATAAAAAAACCGCCCGCCGATATCGGGTGCGCCTCTCCAAAGCCCGACTTTGGCGTTGCCTCCAAAACCACTGAGATATTCGCAGAATGCCTGATTGGATTGGAGTGCGGCCTGGACCATTGGCCAATGCCGAACCAACCCTTTGAGTAACACCGGTTCGGTGCTGGTGAGCAGATCGGCTGGCAAGTCATCGGCTCGCACATCGCTGCGCTCGCGCATGCGCTCGCCCATGGTCTCAGGCCTCCTGTGCGAGTTGCAGCTTTATCAGCGCATGCAAGTTGGACATGGATGCAATGACCATGTAGATGGGCTGCAAGTAGTCCGCCTGGTGCAATAGTCCTATGTCCTTGGGATCTAATGCGGCAAGGCGCTCTTCATTGATGGTGTGCATACCAACCAGCCGACCATGGGTTCCATCAGGGCGTTCGACATCCAGCACAAAAGGCTCCAGCAGGTCGTGGGCTAGCAGTGTCTTTACGAACTCTGGTGTTGCCTCTATGCCTTCGTGCAGGGTTTTGAGAACTGAACTTGCATGGTCCAGGAATTCGGAGTTTCCGCCTTGTGGCAAGAATACCGCTTCTCCTTCAGCGCCTTTGCTGATGCGTGGGCTATTCATGTCCACGAGCATTTTGAGTTCAGCTTCTGCGATGCCGATCAAAAAAGGCGCGCGCTGCATGACCAGGGGAATGTACTCCGCGTTCCAACCATTGGGGCCCAGAAACAGGTTCTGTCCTTCTTGTAGTCCAAACAAGGCGAGCGGCTGAAAATTTCCCTCGAAATCCTTTTGAAACACGATGGGATAGTGCGCCTGAAGATTGCGGAATTCATCAGGAGTTGCCAAGCACGACATGGTGGCGTCGCCCCACTCTGCTCCACGTTTCGTGATGACACGCAGGTCTTTGTGCGTAATATTGTTGAGTAGCTCGTTTTTTTGTTCAGTATTTTGCATGGCGAGAGGGTTCACGCTGAGGGCATGCCGTGCACGTGGATATGGTTGATGAGATCACGGTGGCGGGGTAAGCCACCAAGGAAACGCTTGGTAATTATCGCCGAGTTCTGGAAGCATGCTTGCGCCTGCGCAAGCCTTGCTGGGCGTGGGTTTGCAAGCTTGGGTTTGAACCCCATGCCGTACAGTACGTACTGGTAGCTTGCAGCGGGAAAGACCTCTTCGATTCTGAACAGGTCGTTGCGATACGGTGCGCGATGGTGCCAAAGCTGCAAAAGCTCACCCAGTCGTTCGGGCATGCTTGCTGGGTTGCGGTGGTCACGCCAATAGTCAGAGTCGTCGCGTTGGCTTAGGACGTAATGCAACTTGAGAAAATCGATGATGCGGGCCCAGCGGTAGGTAAAAGCATCGTTGAAGCGTTTGGCCACCAGATCCATGTCGGCGCGGTTGGCAGGGAATTCATCGCGAATCATGGCAGCAGACAATTCGACCAGTGCCAACGCCGAGGCTTCCAGGGGCTCGATGAAGCCAGATGACAAACCCACGGCAACGCAGTTGCGATGCCAAAATTGCTCGCGATATCCCGGTGTAAACCGAATGAGTCTTGGTGCCGCCAGATCGCTTGGTCCACCAGTTTTTCTAATGTGGTTGTGCAACGCAGCAGTTGCCGCTTCTTGTGTGGTGTGAGCGCTGGAGTACACCATGCCCATACCGCGTCGTGTTGGAAGGCCAATATCCCAAGTCCAACCCTCGGGGTAAGCCGTTGCGATGGTGGCGGACGCCAATGGCGCGTTGGCTTCTGCATAGGGTACTTGAAGCGCCAGTGCACTGTCGTTGAACAGTACGTGCTGCTGAGAGCGCATGGCTATGCCATAGTGCTTGCCGATCAGGAGCGACGCAAGGCCCGAGCAATCAATAAAAAGATCGCCCGTTATCTTGCCATGGGCTTTGGTCTCTAACGCAGCTATGTCACCGTTTTCGTGTGTATGCACAGTAGTGACTTCATCTGCCACGTGGCGCACACCCAGTTTGTCTACAGCGTGTTTGCGCAAGAGCAGGCCCATCTTGACTGCGTCAAAGTGGTAGCCATAGTTCACTACCGCGCCAAAATCAGGCGTGGAAGTCTGCTTGGGCGCTAGGCGTTCGGTACACAGGTGCGGCTGTGCGCTGACGGTTTCGGCAAATGGTTGATCAGGACTTTGGCTTAGCCAACCACCGACCAGGTCGGCTTCGCCATAGCCTTGTGGAAGGGAAAACGGGTGGTAGTAGGCGTCGCCTTCGTTGCCGTTCACCCAACCATTGAAGCGCGAACCTTGCTTAAAGGCGGCGTCACAGCCGCGCACCAAGTCGACCTCGTGTAGGCCAATGCGTTGCAAGGTTTCGCGCATGGACGGCCAAGTCCCTTCGCCCACGCCAATAGCGGGTGTGTCGGGCGATTCGATCAAAGTGATTTTGACCGCACCGGGGTCAGAGCCGCCAAGCTCTACTGCCAAGACGGCGGCGGTAATCCATCCAGCCGAACCACCGCCGAGTATTACAACTTGCCGCACCGCGTCTGTCACATCAAATTCCCGTTAAAAGCGATTTCGATCCCCACAAAAACAAAATCGACCGAAAGGGTCGATTTTGTTGTTCTGGAGACTTGCAGCCCAAGCCTGCGGTCCGCTTGCAGCGGTGCAGGCCCGGGTCATTAAGTTCCGATTAGAAGCGGTAGCGAGCGCCCACTTGGTAGCGACGACCAGTTTGCGTCACGCCAACCAACATCTCTTCGGTACGGCCATATTGGCGAATCACACCGTCGTTCAGGTTGATAAAGTCAGCTTGCAAAGTCAGGTTCTTGTTCCACTTGTAGCCCAGTGTCACGTCCAGCTGACCGTAAGGTGCAGTGTAGATGGGGTTGTTACCAGCGCCATCAGTTGTAGACGCCAAGAAACGATCGCGCCAGTTGTAGGCCGCGCGGCCTGACCACACTGCGTCTTCGTAGAAGCCCACCAAGTTGTAGGAATTGCTCACACCGACCAGAGCGATCTGGGTATCAGCAGCGTTCAAGTCCTGTGCCTTGCCGTTGTCATAGGTCAGACCAGAAGTCACGCGTGTGTAGTTTGCCGACACGCCAAAACCACTGTTACCAAACACATGCTGCGCGGTCAACTCAAAGCCCTTCAGGGTATCGCCTGTATCTGCATTAGTTGGTGTGCTGATTGCGAATTGCAGCAATGGGTCGCTCGCTGTTGCAACGATAGTACCTTGTGCTTCGCCGGTAGCATTGAAGCCAGTGAATGTCACGCCAGGCTGGCCGTTGAAGTTTGCGAAGATGTACTTACGCTGGCACACTGGATCGGTTGTTGCGCATCCACCGGTGGTGGTTGCCGCCCGGTAATATGCACCACCGATAGGGGTGCGAACACCACCGACGGACTGGCGAACGGAACCGCCCTGGATGAAGTTGGTGATGTCTTTCGTGAAGTATGCACCTGCCACATAGCTGGATTTAGCGTAGTAGTACTCCAAAGACAGGTCAGTGTTCCTAGACAGCAGTGGCAAGAGTGCTGCGTTACCTGTGTTGCCGTTACCACCACCGAAGTTGGCGGTTGGTCCAACCGAAATGCCACCAGCCAATGAACCCCAGCCTGGACGACCGATGTTTTCGCCGTAGCTGGCACGACCTTTCAGGTTGTCGGTAAAGTCAATGTCAAAGTCTACGCTTGACAATAGGCCCTTGATTAGAGTTTTGTCAAAACTAGAGTAGGAACCACTAGCGGTACCGAATGTATTGCCACTGGAATTGACAACAATTTCATTCAATGACCCCCAAACGGCAGACTGGTTGTAATTCAACACTTGCGAAGAAGAGTCAACGGTTGTCTTTTCTTGGCGCACACCCACCGAAATGTTCATCGGCATAGAGGTGTCAAAGCTGTGGTCGAACTGAAGGTAGGCACTGTCAGATTTTTCAACGGTGTTCAGGTCATTACCCAAAGTGAAGTCTGGGTATGCTGAAAAGTAAGCCTGTGCTGCTGCCGCACCCATTGCTGGTGTGCTGGATGTGCCCCTAGCTGCAGCAATTTCCACTGCGCGGTTGCGCACTGCCTGGAAGTCGAAGCTGTAGAAGTTCTGGAATTGACGTGGATCGTCAGAGCCAGAGATGCGCTCAAAGTAGCCAGGCAGGTTGTTGTTCTTGAACAAGCTACCAGCGTAGTCACCCTGTGCACCCACACCACCCCAGTCACCATTTTGGTGGTTGACGTTGGCAGAACGGTTGTTAACCTTGGCTGTACCGAAGCCGAAGCTCAACTTGTTGTCTCCGTCAATCTTCCAAGCACCCTTGAACTGTTGTTGCTCAACGGTTTGGTCAGACAAAGCATTGTCGAAACGCGAACCGGTGACGGTGATCGTTTGTGTGTTCAACGAAGTGGTGGGCATGTTCAGGATTGGGAAATCCTTGTTGAAAATGCCGGTTGCGGTGCCTTGGCTAAACATAGCCGCGTCGATAACGGAGTAGGTTCCGTATGGGCTGTTGGGGCTGGTCTTGGCGGTAGAGCGGTGTGCATCGAACTCAAGTTTCAATGCATTGCTGACTTTCCACTCAACGTTGAAACCTGTGGAACGGTTCTCAGCTTTTTGGCCGTACTCACCGCCGTTAAATGCCAAATCGTGGTCTTTGGCTGGGAAGTTGTTGGTAACCGAGATAGGACCTGCAGCAGCTGAGCCCGAAGACCAGGTAGAAGGACCGCCAGCAAAGTTGAACCAAGTGGACATTTCCATGTTCTTGGTATTCGTGGTGTTGTTCGCCATGGTGTAGTCCACGGTGAATTTCAGGTCCTTGGTAGGTGCGTATTGCAAGGTGATCTGACCATTGGTACGCTCGCGCTGCATACCGGTGAGTGCGTAGCGCAGATCAACTGGCTGTGCGTACAGGGTGTTGCCTGTTGGGCGGTTGGTGATCAGCTCGGAACCTGCCTCACCTGGACGTGGAATTGCACCCCAACCAGTGGAGACATTGTCAGGGCCGCTTGCGCGGAATGCGCGCCAGCCGTTTTGCACATAGGCCTTGTTGGAGCCAGAATTGCGCTTGGAATAGTTACCGCTGATGGCGATACCGAACGTGCCATCTGCAAATGTGTCGCTGTAAATGCCGGAGACTTCTGGTGTCCATGTAGAGCTTGCTTTTTGCTCTTCAGGCAGGCGAACGTTGGATACGTCGTAGTTGCCCTTGACCGAGAAGGCCGCAACGCGCTCTTTGTTGTCCAGAGGGCGTGCTGTCTTGATGTTGACCGTAGCACCAATACCACCGGTAGGTGTGCTGGCGCGGCTGGTCTTGAACACTTCCAGAGAGGCGATCGAGTCAGACGACAGGTTGGAGAATTCAAATGCGCGGGAGTTGTTGGCAGAGCTTCCGCCTTCAGCGCTGTTGATACCAGCGGCTGGCATTTGGCGGCCATTGAGCAACACCAAGTTGAAGTCTGGGCCAACACCGCGAACCGTTACGCGGTTACCCTCACCGTTTTGCGCGCGGTCAATAGACACGCCAGCAATACGCTGCATGGATTCAGCCAAGTTGGTGTCTGGGAATTTGCCGATGTCTTCAGCAACAATTCCGTCAACCATACCGTGTGTGGTGCGCTTCAGATCTACTGAAGAGTCCAACGACTTACGGATACCGGTAATAACGACGGAATCCAAAGCCTTGGCTTCCTGTGCATACGCAAATGGTGCGCTCAAAGCCAGCATGGTTGCGCACGCTGCGGCAATGGGGCTGACTTTGGATTGGGATGGACGCTGCGCAATGGGGCGATCGATTTGCATTTTTTTCACTGAGAAATCTCCGAAAGTAAAAGACTTGGGTTGGGTGTTGCCATTGAACTGTGAGGCGGCAATACAGGGGGTACCTCACCTTGAATGTCCATTTTATTGTCGAATTTCGTGGCCACTAGTGTCAACATAGCGTTAACCCTTGCTTACTGATTACTAATTAATAGAACTTATAATTGTGTCAATTTGTTGAGTCTGGTTACACCGTCCGATGCGGCTGGAATTGGATTTTGGCAATTGTTTGACGTTGCGCAAGGTGCAGAAAGCATGGATTTCCATACTAAGCGGCGGTCAGATTTGCGGTCATTTTAATTGAATGGGGTGTTGCATGCGTGTTGCGGGGGAGGTGCTCCTGACTGCGTCTCAGCGTAGTTATTTGCAAAGATTGGCGGTTTCACAGTCCGCTGCAGTGCGCCTGGTGCGGCGTGCACGGATCATACTGATGGCCGGCGAGGGCAAGAGCAACCTGGAGATTTCGGCGGCATTGGGCGTCGGCCGCATACAGGTTGCCTGCTGGCGTGAGCGATTTATTGCCGGTGGCCTGGATGCCATCCAGGCTGATTTGCCCCGTACTGGCCGCAAGGTGAGTATCGATGCTGATGCGATCGCAGACCTTACAACACGTGCCTTGCCAGCTGCGGCCAAGCAATGGAGTACTCGCACCCTTGCTGAGGTAGCTGGGGTTAGCGATTCGACGGTGCAGCGCGTGTGGAAAACACGGGGTATTGAACCCCAGGCGCAAGATGGTCGCGGCGCATCATTTGCCACGGGGCTGGTAGAGCGCCTGGAGGACTTGGTTGGGCTCTACGCCTCCCCCACTGGACATGCCATCGTGTTTGTCAGTGACCCCATGGGCGAAGGCGTAGTGCACCAGCAAACCGGCGCGTTGGGCAAGTCCGACCAATCCCTGCACACCAGTATTGGATGGAAAACGATGGGTGCGGGCCTCGTGATGGATGCGCTTTATTCGTTGGAGCGAACATTCGTCAAGCCGACTTCGCCCTCCCCAAGCCTTGTCGATTGGACTGAGTTCGCCGAGCAAATCGGTCAACAGGCGCATGGCGATCGCGCGTTACATATGCTCTGTGACAATTACACAACACATCGTCAATTTGACGGAAAATTTGGCTGGATGGGGAGCCGCGAGATTCGACTGCACTTCACCCCCCATGCGACAGCATGGTTTGAAGCAGTTGAGCGTTTGCTTCTGGAAAGAAGGCTAGATCGCCCGCATAACGGCACTTTTTTTAGTCTTTCACACCTACTTCAGGCCATTAATAGTCGTGTATTGGGTTCCGAAAATGCGCCGCTTGCGTTCGCTTGGGTGTCGAAAAACACCAACAAAATCGCTTCAGACGCTGCCGTTTTGTGATTAAGTGCCATGAATAATGAATCAATTGATTGATAAGTTGTACAGATTAGTCAACTAAAGTCGGCGGCGCCAGTCGCTGACACCGCAAAGCCTTGGCAACGCGCCGGCTTCGTTCTGTTGCGGTTTTGATCACGCAGTAGGCCGCAACCACAGGGAAAAATGCGGTTTTGGGGTAAGCGCAGCCCCTTCTTGCCCCAACGCGGCAGATTGCGGCCCGGTCGGCGAGCCTGACAAACACCTGACATACCGAGGTCCGTGCGGGTAAACCACCGCATCTAGCGCACGCCTGCTGCTTAAACTGGCCGCGTAGTAAAAGTACAGGAAAACGGTATGCGCTGTAGCAGTCTTGTAGTTCTAAAAACCCTTGTCGTGATGCTTTTGGGTGCATGCCTTGGTGTCGGTGCGCAGCCAGCGGCTAGCCTGAAAATCGGCGTTATCGGTCCATTTTCCGGCCCTTCATCAGATTTTGGCGTGCCGATGCTCCACGGTGTGCAATTAGCGGTGGACGAAATCAATGCAGTCGGCGGGTATATGGGGCGCCCCTATGAACTGGTCATTAAAGATGATCAAGGGAAGCCAGAAGTCGGGTTGGCTGGTTCACAAGAGTTGGTGGCTGCCGGGGTGGTAGCCACCATCGGGTTTTGCAATACGGGCGTTGCCTTGAAATCCCTCGACGTATTTCAAGGCAACCGATTACCGTTGATTGTTCCCTGCGCAACGGGTACACCACTCACTGCCAAATACCCTGCGCCAGAAAGCTATATTTTTCGGTCATCTGCACGTGACGCGATTCAGGCACCCTATGTGGTGGAAGACATCGTCAAGCGCGGATGGACAAAAGTTGCGATTTTTGCTGACACGACAGGCTATGGTGATGCGGGGCTCAAAGACGTGGAGACCGCGTTGGCCGCAAAGAACCTCAAGGCCGTTCACATTGCCCGATTTGGTTTGGGAGTGACCGATCTGCGCAATGAACTACAAGCTGCACGCGCTGCCGGGGCAGACGTCATTTTTAGTTACACCGTAGGATCTGAAAACGCGGTGATTGCCAATGGCAAAAAAGCAATGAAATGGAAGGTCCCCCAGGTTGGAGCTTGGCCGCTTTCTTTCCCGTTCTTTATCAATGGTGCCAAAGATGCGGCAGAAGGCGCAATGATGGCGCAGACTTTTATTGCAGAGCCCAGCAACGAGCGCAGAGCATCATTTCTATCCGCCTATAAACGTAAATTCCAAAAACCCATTTCTGTGCCCGTCGCTGCAGCACAAGCCTATGACGCTACCTATTTATTGGCGTTTTCCTTGTTTGGCATTCGCGACGGCAATGTAACGGGACCAAAATTGAAAGCAGCGTTGGAAAACATGTCCCGGGTGTACTACGGGGTGGTGGCAACCTATGAGCATCCGTTTAGTGCTGATGACAAAGATGCGATCTCACAAAATATGCTGGTCATGGGAAAAGTCAGCAATGGCGTAGTCACCTTTGCGCGAGCAGAAGATGCAAAGCGCAACCTGGTGGTCAAACGCAAGGACTAGCAGCGTTGCAAGGCAACGCTAAGGCGCATCGTCATGCTGTTGCGGGGGATTTCTTACCTTGAGCAGGATACGGGTAAATAGGCGATCGTAAGCCGGGTTTGCAGGGTACTTGCCACTCAATGGATCTGCATTTTCTTTGAAGGCGGCATCCAACACGCGCCAGTCTTCTTCGGCAAGCAAGCGCTCGGCCGCAGGCAAGATGACTGTTTCTTCCAATTGCATGTGCTCGAGGTAGAAATCCAGATACCGCTGACATGCCGCAACAAAAGCTGGCATACGCGACTCGCCCAGTAGCTCCCAAGCCAGCAATAGGTGCTGTAACTCGCGCACTGCCTTTTCTCCATTGTGGTGATCACGGTCGAGTCGGGCGATCAGCTCTTGGAGCTCTGGCGCGACCCGCGCCACATTGGGAAACAACAAGCGCGTCTCTTTGGTATGGTGAAGGCGCTCTGGAAACTCATCAATATAGAACAGCATGGCCCTGAGCACATCAAAATACTGCTGAGGACAGTCACCGGGGCCCCCATCAACCAGCGCCCGCATGGACCGCAACATGGCGGCCAAAGATGCATGCTCATCATGGATTGTTTGCAGGCTGCTGTGTTTCATCCTGGTCTCCAGTTAGCGTGGGTTCTGTCATGGGGCAAATCAGGCGCTAACG
Organism: uncultured Rhodoferax sp.; assembly: GCA_964468905.1. Classification (GTDB taxonomy): domain Bacteria; phylum Pseudomonadota; class Gammaproteobacteria; order Burkholderiales; family Burkholderiaceae_C; genus Allorhodoferax. The sequence continues at coordinate 25,793 of CAYXWW010000009.1, forward strand.
GTGCCACCTTTCGAGCCTATTACAAATGACGTACATCAAGGTTTGTGAATGTTCGCAACGGCTGTTATCGAATCTGCTACCCTTTGAACCCAGTCCAACATTTTCAAATGAAAGGTTCACCGTGTCTGAATCCCAATCCTCCAACCTGAGCGCGCAAGAAAAGCTGGTCATTGATATACGCGCTGTCATCGCAGACGCCGAAGAAATTCTCAAGGCCACAGCAGACCAGACGGGCGAAAAAATTACCGACCTTCGGGCGCGGATCAAAGACAGACTACTTGGCGCGCGAATCCGATTGGATGCGGCAGAAGCCATGGTGGTAGACAAAACGCGGGCCGCTGCCCGTGCCGCTGATGACTATGTGCATGAGTCACCCTGGCAGGCGGTAGGCATTGGCGTGGGCGTTGGCTTTTTGCTCGGAATCATTTTGGGACGTCGCTAACCCTTTTCACTAACCCTCATGGTTTGCCAACATGCGTAACTCACAAGACGATGGTGTCTGGGGTGTTGTCAAGGACAAAGCCGCCACTGTGCTGACCCTGGTTCAAACGCGGCTCGCCTTGCTTGGCAATGAACTCGAAGTGGGCCGCGCGCGTGCCATGCGCCAGCTCATGCTCGCGCAAGCACTATTGTTTAGCGTGGGGCTGGGTGTGGTGCTGACCGTTATAGGGCTCGCACTCTTGTTCTGGGAACAACGCCTTTTGGTGGTGGCCGTATCAGGCACCACAGTGTGGGCGCTGGCGCTGTATTTCTACTGGGCACTGCGCAAGAGTTCCAACACAGCAGAACCAGTGTTTGACGCCAGCCTTGCTGAGCTGCAAGAAGATCTCCGTCGACTCAAAGCCGCAACCCGACATGAACGAACACCTGATTGAACTGTACGTAGCGCGTGGCCGTTTGCGTGAGCGGATCAGCGTGCAGCGCAACCAATTGGCACAGGACTTGGCCCCATTGGTTGGCGGGCTGGAGCTGTTGGACAAGGGGCGCTCTGTCGCACAACAGGTGCGCAGCTGGGTGACCCTTCACCCTGCAATCGTTTCGACACTGTTAGTTGCCGTGTTGGTATGGCGTCCACGGATGGTGTTGCGTTCTGTTCGGTGGGGCTATGGGGCCTGGCGCAAATGGAACACTTTGCGTGACTGGATGCGTACGCGATAATTCGCCATGGACAGTCGACAACAGAACAACCAACCATCGGGTTCCAGCACGCCTGAAACCCCTGTTGCATTTGACCCCGATAAGACTGTTTCATACCAAGCCCGCATGAAACGGGCACCCCGGTGGTTTGGCTCATTCTTGGCTAGCAATAGCCGTGAAAAGAATCGGATGCGCCAAGAGCTCGAAAAAATGCGCGGTGCAATTCCCCTGCTCATGAAACCGCGCAACGGTAGCGCTTGGACATCACAAGATCGGCAAGAGTTGAAACGTATGCTGCGTGCAGCGTCTGCGGTTTACCCGTACCTCATTATTTGGGCACTGCCCGGGTCCATTATTTTGCTGCCATTTTTGGCATGGCGACTTGACGTGCGCCGCAAAGAACGCGAACGCAGAACAGCTGAAAACAAGCGCTAACTTTTCGCTTTCTCGACCGCAACCACGGGCTTCCAGCGCTTGAGGAACAGGGCGTTGGTCATCACACTCACTGAACTGAGCGCCATTGCAGCACCTGCGACAACGGGGTTTAAGTAACCCAATGCCGCCAGCGGAATGCCTGCAACGTTATAAGCAAACGCCCAAAAAAGGTTTTGCCGGATCTTGGCTACCGTGCGACTGGAGATGTCCAGTGCTGCAGCAACCAATGCAACATCTCCGCGCATCAGCGTTATGCCTGCCGCATGCATGGCAACGTCGGTGCCAGTACCCATGGCCATCCCAACATCGGCCATCGCCAGCGCAGGCGCATCATTCACACCATCACCGACCATGGCCACCGTGTGACCGCCGTCCTTCAACCGTGCAACCTGCGCTGCCTTGTCGCCCGGCAAGACCTCGGCCATGACTTCACCCGCTTCTGGGTTCAGTCCCAAACGGCGCGCCATGGCGTTTGCGGCACCCTGGTTGTCGCCAGAAATCATGACAGTCTTGATCCCCCGTAGGCGCAGGGCGGCAAGGGCTTCTTTTGCGCCTGGCTTGGGTTCATCACCAAAGGCAAGCAATGCGCGCAAGCTGTAGAACGCCGAACCCTCCGGCCCCATGCGTTGGGCAATGGCAGACACGGTGTCTCCTCGCGTCTGCAGGGTGCGCACCTGTGACTCCATAGCATGCATTGGCACACCTAACTCTTGCATCCATTGCACACTACCAATGCAATAGCTTTGGTCATTTACGATGCCTTCACTACCCTTGCCCGCGACTGACCGCATGGCTTGTGGTGGCTCGACTGCAAGGTGCTTGTCGCGTGCGGCCTCGACCATGGCGCGCGCCAACGGATGCTCGCTTGCACTTTGCAAGCTTGCGGCGATGCGCAAGATCTCGTCAGCAGCCGCTGTATCGCCGCCGCCCACCGCCGTGCTGTCGGGAACTTGCAAGGCTGTGAGACGCGGATGCCCCATCGTCAAGGTGCCAGTCTTGTCGAATGCAACCACATCTACCAGGTGTGCTTGTTCCAGCGCTTGCGCGTCCTTGATAAGGATTCCATGCTGTGCCGCCACACCCGTGCCGGCCATGATGGCGGCGGGTGTTGCCAGCCCCAATGCGCAAGGGCAGGCAATCACCAGCACCGCGACCGCATGGATGACGGCTGTTTCAAACGGATGTCCGGTTATCCACCACGCCAGCAATGTAACAAGCGCAATGACCAACACAACAGGCACGAACACGGCACTGACTTTATCCACAAGTCTCTGAATTGGCGCCTTGGCAGCTTGGGCATCTTCTACCAACCGAATGATGTGAGACAACACCGTATCGACGCCGATCGCGGTTACTTGCAGAATGACCCGGCCCTCTCCATTGATCGATCCACCGGTTAGGGCGTGTCCCACTGTCTTGTGTACAGGCAACGCTTCACCCGTTAGCATCGATTCATCGACTTGCGTTTGTCCGTCCAAGAGTTTGCCATCTGACGGAATTCGCTCGCCGGGTCGCACCACCAAATGGTCACCTAATAGAATTTCTGACAGTGGTACATCGACCTCTCCGTCTTGACCTACCAGGTGCGCAATATCGGGACGCAATGCATGCAAAGCGCGAATGGCTGACGTGGTCTGTCGCTTGGCACGCGCTTCGAGCCACTTCCCTAACAGGACCAATGTGACCACGACTGCGGAGCCTTCAAAATAGAGGTGCACCATTGCACCGGCAGGCGCGCTGAGCCACAACCATACCGACAGCGCCCAGCCCGCCGTGGTGCCAATAGCAACCAGCAGATCCATATTGCCAGCGAGGGCCTTCAATGCGTGCCAGCCCGCGATATAGAAGCGCCAGCCCAAGACAAATTGCACGGGTGTAGCCAGCAAAAACTGAACCCATGAAGGCAGCATCCAATGGCGACCGAACAAATCGCCCAACATGGGCAGCGCCAGTGGTGCCGACAACAGTAAGCCAATCGCAACAGGACCAAATCCTGTCCATGGTTTGACGTCGTCGACAGCATCCATTTCGGCTGCGCTACGGGGTTCGTAGCCCGCATCGCGCACGGCTCTTCGTAGCCGTGCTTCCATGGATGCATCACCGAGATAGGTGATCCGCGCAGATTCTGTTGCAAGGTTGACCGTGGCATCCACCACACCCGGAACCTTTTTCAGCGCCCGCTCCACACGGCCCACACAGGACGCGCAGGTCATACCGCCTATGCCAATATCCAGTGGCGTGTTTTGGAGTGTCTTGTTGTCAGTGTTCATATGGAGCAATGAATGGCTGCAGCATACGATAGAGCGTGACCAGAAAGTTGACCAAAGTCAACCCGCGGTCAATCGGGTGCGCCTGGCAGTTCCTCTAGATCGGGGAACCGACTAAGCTTGATGGACGCTACAACCACACAAGGACACTCTATGAACCAACTCTTTACCGTCAACGGCATGACCTGTGGACATTGTGAAAAGGCGGTGACGCGCGCCGTACAGAAGCTTGACCCGCAGGCCGTCGTTCAGATTGACCGGTTGCAAAATCGGGTCGAAGTAGCGTCAACCCAGACACGCGAATCGATAGCCCGTGCTATTGCCGATGAGGGCTACGAGGTCACACCGTGAGGCCATGGCGTCTGGCACCACAAATTGATTCACTAGCACTGGCCTAACTGGTGTTTTTCAAAGCGCTATCATAAAGATAGCTGTTTACGCAGATTCTGCGAGGGCTAGGGGCCTATTTCGCTTATTGTAAAGACGTGTTACCGAAGTCAGCGAAAAGTATGTGGGGTGCGTTAAGAGAGAACAAATCGCTACGTTTAGCGGTAGGGGCTTATGCCCAAACCATGCCATGCATACACACTGTGTTTCACCCTCTGCATTGCCTTTTCCCCCCGCCCAGTCTGCACCGTTTGGCGCAAAGTTGGCATCGTTCCTAGTGCTGACCAGCGCACTGGCGGGTATGGCACCGTTAGCCCATGCGGACGAGGGCCGCACTTTGCTGGGTGCTGGCATTGGCGCAGTAACTGGTGCTGCTATTGGGCAATCGGTCGGTGGCCGAAATGGGGCTATTTTGGGCGCTGGCGCTGGGGGATTGGTCGGTGCCAGCATCGCCAACCAAGAGTATTCCCAGCAAGGCCATAGGCAGCATGGCCCTTTGTCTCCAGCCAATCCGCCGGCAACATATTACCGACCTCCCGTTGTGCATTACCAGCCCCCTGTGGCTGCCTGGCAGCCTCCGCGCGCGCAAATTCGCTATGGCTACCCCAATACCTATTATCAGCCGCCCAGGGTGTGGCAGGCTCCTGTTCAGAATCGCTACTACCGGCGAGACGAGAGGCATCGCCACCGTCACCATCACGATTACCGCAACGACCATCATTACGACGGCCGCTACAACGACCGATATTGATCAACCCGCGACCGTTTGTCCGCCTAGTGCATCCAGTAGATCTGGGATCAGCTTTCGGAGTTCGCCGGTTGCGATGGCGACATCGGCGTCAAAATTGTCGTCCTTCCCATCGGAAGGACTGGCTGCAGCTGATTCAAAAACAGATTCCATAAAGGCAATCTTCTTGAATTGCAGTGCCTCAGTCAGCACGAAAGACACGCGGTCATTCCAGGTGAGCGCCAGTCGGGTTGGCATTTTTCCCATGGCAATGTGTTGGCTGACTTCTTCCGTATCCAATGCATGGCGGGTGTAGCGCACCACAGCACGCGATTCATCGGCGGCTTTGAGCTCACACTCCCGGTCAACAGTGAAATTCGGTGGTGCTTCATGGCTTGACAGCCAGGTTGACATTGCCGCCGCCGGGGAGGTTTGTGTATCAACCAGTTGTACAACCAAACCGTCAACCGCTTTGATCAGCCATGTCATCACCTCGTCGGCCTTGGCCTGGCTGCCCGCATCGGTCATAAGGAATCCAGCTGCCGGGTCCACCCAGACCTGCACGCTGGACTGCTTGCTAAAGGCCATGGGTAACAAGGCCAAGCGGGCGTCCTCGCTGATGTCGCGCTTTTCTTTTTTGCCGGGCTTGCGGCCAGTTGTCGCTTCGATGTGGTCAAGCTGCTCCTGAACTTTGCGTTTGACGACGGCGCCTGGTATGACCTTTACCTCAATCATTAGCTTCAGCAACCACTGCCCACCCACAACCTCAACCATCGGGCCATGGGCATGACCGCGTGGCTCCACCCAGCCAACGGCTTTTTCTTGCGAAGCACTGCACTCAACAAATTGGGCGCTCTCCAACGCTTCTTCTAGCGTTGCAAGCGTGGCCGGCCAGCCTGACACCAGGCGATAAATCATCAAATTCTTGAACACGTGTTTGCCTTCTTACTGTTTTTACGTTTCCACTTGAGGGCTGTATTGTCAACGCAACGAAACAAAATTCGATTTGTACAACTTTACAAAGTCTTATGCTGGCGCAATGTTGCAGATACAGAACGGCTTCACACTAGGAACCAGCCTGATAGCAAGTTTGCATCAGACACTATCCAAACGAAGGAAATCACCATGCAATCCAGTCTCAAGTCTCTCGCCATCGCAGCCCTGCTCGCCAGCGTCGGTTTTGCTGCCTCTGCGCAACCCATGGAACATGGAGGTTCGATGGGCATGCACGGCAAAATGGATCCAGCCAAGATGGAAGCCATGATGTCCAAGCACCAGACAGACCTCAAGGCGAAACTTAAACTTTCTGCCGAGCAAGAAGGCGCATGGACTACGTTCACCGCGGCCATGAAGCCAGCGGCCAAGATGGATCACAAACGCCCTGACCGCGCGGAAATGGCCAAGCTGTCAACCCCGGAGCGCATTGACAAAATGCGTGCCCTCCGCAACGAACACATGACCGCAATGAATGCCGCCATGGACAAACGTGACGAGGCCATCAAAACCTTTTATAGCGCGCTGAATGCCGACCAGAAGAAGGTTTTTGATGCAGAGCATACCCGTATGGGGTCGATGCATGGCGAGCGCCACCGCCACCACGCTGAAAAAGGTGCGCCCACTCCCGCACCGGCACCCGCAACCAAATAGTAGAGGCGTCAACTAGCTCAGCAGGGTTTTGAGCTCGCCACTGCTGAGTAGTTTTTGCAAGTCATTGGCACCCCCAATCAAGGTGCCCTTGACAAAAACCATGGGAAGCGTGGGCCAGCCAGTCCACAGCTTTAGCGCGTTACGCTCCCTCCACATACTGAAATAGTTTCCATACCCCAGGTAGTGGTAGGCAATACCCGCTGCATCCAGAAGCTTGCGCGCCTTCTTCGGAAACGGGTTGAGCCCCATACCCACAACCACTACCGCATGCTGGGCGACAGCGGCCTGCACTTCTTTCACGATGGCCTGTTGATGCGTGGCCAAGCGTTCGCGAATGGCGGGGTGAATACGGGATTCGTCGAGAACGGGGCGTGGCATGGTTTGCCTCCTGCGGATGAAAGCATGCATTATGGCTGGGTACGCACCTACCCAACGCCTTCTTGACTCACATCAAGTGTGAAGCGAGGGTATGAACATACACTGCTTCGAAACTTCGAGACACACCGATGCCATACCTGTCTGCCACGCCAGCTTCGCTCCCGGTCGTACGCACTGTATCTGCCATGCGCCCCCTTGCGTGGCTAGCCTATGGCTGGCGTGACATGGCAAGGGTGGGATGGCTCAGCTTTGCCCACGGGCTGGTACTTGCTGTAGTGGGTGCGGCTATTGTGGCAGTTGCACACCAGAGGTTCTGGCTTTTAGCGGGTGCATTGTCGGGATTCATGGTGATTGCCCCGGTACTGGCCACCAGTCTCTATGCCTTGAGCAGCGCGGTCGAGCGCGGTGATAAAGCGGACTTTGGCGTGGTGCTGAAAACCTGGTTGAACTGGCAAAACAGCCATGTCAACAAATGGGACAACGATTACTGGTGCATGGTGCAATTTGGCTCCTTGCTGGCGTTGGCCGCAACCGGTTGGGTCGTCACTTCAGCGGCTCTCATTACGTTGCTAGCACCCGTTCCCATTTTGAGCCCACTTGATTTTGTGCACCACGTTGTGCTCGCCCAAGATGGATGGTTGTTTGAACTATGGCTCGCCCTTGGTGGCGTGATGGCTGCACCACTGTTTGCGTCGAGTGTGGTGTCGATGCCGTTACTTCTGGATCGCCGCGTCACTTTGATGCAGGCTCTTTTGACCAGCTGGCAAACAGTGCTGGCCAATCCCATCCCCATGGGTTTGTGGGCGGCGGTAATTATGGTCTTTACTCTGTTGGGTCTGGGTTCGTTATTGTTGGGATTGATCCCTGTGATTCCCATGTTGGGCCATGCCAGCTGGCACGCCTACCGCGACCTGGTGGATGCCTCAAGCCTGGCGCCCCGTGAACCGCCGACAAGCCCCACAAACGAGCGGGGCCAACACTAATGTTTGGATACAACGAAGAACAGATTGCAAGCTTTGGCCTCACCTTCGGAGTGGGTGCTTTCATGCTCTACATGCTGTTCATCATTGGCCACCTGGCGTGGGAATCCAAGGCAGGCAAGTTTGGAACCTTTGTGATTTTTTTGGGGCTGGCGTTTGGCATGGTGGGCTTTGTCGCCAAATTTATTATTCAGTGGTATTTGTCTAAATAAAGTTTCCCCGCATGGCTTAACCAAATGGTCGAACACCGATCAACAGGCCGTGCAGTTTGAATGCAAACGCTGCCCACGCTGCCATACCAAGTAGAACTGTGATCGCTGTTGCCACCAGTGTGCCAGCTAGGTATTGTGTTCCAGCGCTACGATCACGCTTGCGAGCAGCAATGAAATTCACCACAGCCCACGCAAGAAACGACCCAAACAAAACGACATGCGCCACGGTGCCATTGGCCAGCAAATGACCCACGGCCCAAGCCTTTACACCCAACACCATGGGATGATGAAACCGCGCCTTGATACCGTTGCGCGGCACGTAAGCAGCTACCAGAAGAATGAACGCTAAGAGTGTGAACAGCGAGGCTGTATGGCGCATGGCAACAGGTGGTGACCACAACACAACAGGCATTTCGCGGGCGATACCAAAACCATAAATGATCAGCAAAAGCCCCAGAAGCGACACGAGCGAATAAACACCTTTGTAGACGCCTTCACCCATGCGGGCCATAGTTCTTGATCGCCAACTATCAGCGACAATGCGTACCGAATGGACACCCAAAAAAACAATCAACCCGGCAATGAGGTAGGCCATGCGAAATGTCCCTATAGCAATGTAAAGACTGTGAAACAGTAAAAAATCAAGCCGCCAACACGCGATTTTTTCCAGCGCGTTTTGCCAAGTACATGGCCTTGTCTGCTCGCTTGATCGCGTCAGAACCCGTTTCATCAGGAGCCAACTGGGCGACACCTGCACTAAAGGTAATTAGGACCTTTTCAGTTCCCGCCAAAAAGAACTTTTTGGTCAATTCTCGTTGCAGGCGGGTCATGGCTTCAACACCTTTATCCAAAGGGGTATCCGGTAACAAGATGACAAATTCTTCGCCCCCATAGCGGGCAAGCGTGTCCTGCGGTCGCATGCACTCACGTGCGACAGTTGCAAGATGGGTCAGGGCAATGTCACCGGTCGCGTGACCCAATGTGTCGTTGAGTTTTTTGAAATTGTCAATGTCCAAGAGTGACATACACAACGGTGTGTCCTTGCGTCGCACACTGGAAATCTCACGCTCAACTGCTTCTTCAAGCCCTTTGCGGTTGAGCGCACCGGTAAGCGGATCATGGCGCGCTTGTGTACTGACTCTATCTAATTCTTGGTGCAGCTTGGCCAGTTCAGCATCTGTCTGGTTGGCGCGGTCGCGCATGGCCTTCAATTCATCGCTTGAATCTTTGGTTTGGTGCGCCATGGCCCGTGTCGCACTGATAACTTCTTTTAATACCGGTGCAATCTCAGCCAGCGTTTTGGCCTGTTCAATTTGCCGTGCGTTCTCCTCCAACTTTTCATGAAAGTTGCCCGTTGTTTTGGCCATTTCAGATAAGCGGTCAATAAATGCCGCCAGCATTTGGCGCATTTCATCTTGCGCCTGTACAGCGTGTTGTTTAGCGTCCTTTTGCTTAAAAATGACGTCTTTGAGCCGCCGTTCAACATCGTCCAGTCGGCGCAAAGTTAGTGGTGGTGTGGCTGCGGACATGAGTGCGTCCATCTGCCCTTTCAGCCACTGTTCATCTACAGTTAATTCACCGATGTTCTCAAAAAGCAAGTGCAGAAGCTTTAGCAAGACCTTCTTAATTTCTGCCTGGTCTTCAGCCACAAAAGAAACACGATCGCTGTAATTGACCAGCATGGATTTCAACGCCAGTACGTCAGCACCAGACTGCCGCAAGGCGCTCGTGAGCGTTTTTGTCAGTTCAGTAAAGCGCTCATCGTCATTGCCCAAAGCGGGCTGGGTGTACTCAATCAGCCGACCCATCTGCCCCAAAAATTCTGTCGTCAGGGCCGGGGCGCTTGCATTCAAGCCTGTATTGCCAACACCCTTGTTTCCAGTGGCGGCTGGTGTATCTTCATCAGGGGTTAGTGGCGGAAAGCTGCCATATGCCACCAAGGCGGTTTTGACTCCGTCCCAGTTCAAGCGATCAATCGCATATTCCAATAGCCCGCGCTGCTTTTGCTGACCTGGCGTTTTAACCGGTAAAGACTTGGCGATGTCACGCAACGTTTCGGCTGGAAACGGTGCAACGACGGGTACACCAGCTATCTCGTTGTAGATAGCTTGGTAATTCGCAGGTGTGGGTACCAGTTTTTGCACAGTAAGCTGCTTGAGCGTTTCACGTGCTATCTCAAATGGTTTTTTTTCACTCATTGCTCAATACCTGCTACGAAAAAAATAGCTACAAGTGTCCTATTGGTAGGGACCTAGCCAGCATTTAAACACCTTCATACACTGCGTGCCCGAATGAATTGGTCAAGCAGTGCATTGAATGCCATGAATTGTTGACTCTACACCCCATTCAACGTTTGATGTCAAAGTACAAAGCTGTGGATAGAGTTCGTACAACTGTACAGTTATCCACAGAAAGACTCTTGAGCAAAAAGTTGTTCATGTTTGCGGTACACCATGAAACAAAGGTCACACACAGGCGTTAAGCGTAGGCAAGTGATTGATATGAAAGGAAAAAATTGCCTTGTGCACAGTTGTAAGGCTGCTCTATCTACTACTACTATCTTTAAATTAAAGAATTAAGACAATAAGAGAACAGAAAGTTGGATCAAAAATTTGTTTTTTTGACTCTCAATTGCTTAAATGTTTGTTTGTGAAAGAAGCTTGGTCAGAATGGCATTTCTGCGCCTCAATCAAGTAAGATTCGGCGACTTCTGCTGATCCCTCCCCTGTTTCCGCTGTTTTTCTCGCTTTAAATTATTCATGTCTGTTTCTTCTGCAGGTCAACACGCTGGACACGAACCTGCGTCATTCGAAATCAAGAGCGCCCAACTTCCCCTAGTCGCGCTTTTTTTGAAGTCAAGTGACATGGCTGTTGTAGCGCAGGATGTAGCGAAGAAATTTGGCCCTGGTGGAGAGAGTCCTGAGTTTTTTGACCATGATGCATTGGTGATTGATTTTTCCCATTTGGATATCAACACACCGTTGTTTGACTTGATTCCATTGCTAAAGGTTTTACGTTCTTGCAGTTTGGTGCCTGTTGCAGTGCGCGGTGCCAGTTCCCAAGCAATGGCAGCCGCCTTGTCTGTTGGCCTGGTGGAAGCACCGCCAGATGTTCACCGTCCACGACAGGTTGCCGAAGTGCCCGAGCAAGTTGTGCAGGAAGTGGTTCATGAGGTCATTCACGAGGTGGTGCGAGAGGTTCCCGGGCCGGGGACTATGGTGATTGATAAGCCTTTGCGTTCTGGCCAAAAGGTTTATGCGCGGGGCTGCGATCTGGTGGTACTGGCTATGGTGAATCCGGGTGCCGAGGTGGTGGCAGATGGCAACATTCATGTGTATGCGCCGCTACGGGGTAAGGCTGTAGCAGGCGCCAGGGGTAATACCCAAGCACGCATTTTTTCGCTTTGCCTGGAGCCAGAATTGATCTCCATTGCTGGCGTATACCGCACCAGCGAAAACGCCTTGGCAGCGGACGTTCAGGGTAAGGCCGCCCAGGTTCGCTTGAGTAATGATGGGCAAGATAAATTGATTATTGAAGCGTTGAACAGTTGACGTGGTGAAGCAGTTGCGGTGTTGAGTGGTGCAGCTGCCAGGTTGTTGACAACTTTTTCATTAGAAAGAAATTTTGGTTATGGCAAAAGTTATTGTGATTACGTCGGGTAAAGGCGGTGTGGGAAAGACAACAACCAGCGCCAGCTTTGCCAGTGGTTTGGCATTGCGTGGGCACAAGACAGCCGTGATTGACTTTGATGTGGGACTGCGCAACTTGGATCTGATCATGGGTTGCGAACGCCGTGTGGTGTATGACCTGATCAATGTGATCCATGGTGAAGCAAACTTGAATCAGGCGCTGATCAAGGACAAGCAGTGTGAAAACCTGTTTGTGTTGGCTGCTTCACAGACACGTGACAAAGATGCGTTGTCGCAGGATGGTGTTGAGAAAGTTCTGAAAGATCTGGCTGCCATGGATTTTGAGTACATCGTGTGCGACTCGCCTGCGGGCATTGAAACCGGTGCGCTGATGGCCATGCACTTTGCAGATGAGGCGTTGGTGGTGACGAATCCGGAAGTGTCATCCGTGCGCGATTCAGACCGCATTTTGGGTATGTTGTCGAGCAAGACCAAGCGAGCGATTGAAGGGCTTGAACCCGTCAAAGAGCATTTGCTGATTACCCGTTACAACCCGGCTCGTGTGGACCAGGGTCAGATGTTGTCACTTGAAGATATTCAGGACATTTTGCGCATCAAGCTGATTGGAGTTATTCCTGAAAGTGAGTCCGTATTGCAGGCTTCCAACCAGGGTGTTCCGGCTGTTCATATGCAAGGTAGCGATGTCTCAGAAGCTTATAAGGATGTGATCGATCGATTCTTGGGTGAAGACAAGCCCATGCGTTTCACAGAAGCTCCCAAACAAGGTTTGCTCAAGCGCCTGTTCGGAGGTAAATAAGCCATGGCCTCTCTGTTGTCATTTTTCTTAGGTGAGAAGAAATCAACGGCTAGTGTTGCGAAAGAACGCTTGTCGATTCTTCTAGCCCATGAGCGGTCTGGGCGTAATGCGTCTGAACCTGATTACCTGCCAGAGCTGCAGCGTGAACTGGTTGCTGTTATCAGCAAGTACGTCAAAATCAATCCGGCGGATATCAAGGTGATTCAGGGCCGGCAAGACAATTTGGAAACGCTGGAAGTCAAGATTGAATTGCCCGATGGTCGTTAAGGCCACGAACAGATAAGTCGGCTCAAGCCTCTTGCGCGGCGCCTTCCAGAAAGGCAACCATCACACGGGCAATGTGCCCGCCTTCATGTCCGTGGTACAGGCTTTCATGGCCCGCGCCATGGACGGACGGGCCCAAAATTTCACTGCGTTTATCGAGCAAGTGTTCGCTAAATGCTGTGTCAAATTCGGGGTGTGGCTGAATGCAAAAAATGCGATCGTCCACTGTGAAAGCAGCCACTGGGCAAAACGCACTGCTGGCCACTAGTGTGGCTCCGGGTGGCAATTCAAATACCTGGTCCTGGTGGCTGGCCAACAGTGCAATGGCGGTGCGGCCTGTGCAGTGTGGCAAATCTTGGCGGTGCCATTCATACTCCATGCGCCCGGCTCCCCAACCTTGCGGAGCACGTCCCACGTTGGCACCCATGCATAACGCAATCAACTGGTGACCAAAGCACACGCCTATCAGCTTCTTGCGCTCCTGCAAAAGCTTTTTCACTTGGCGGCGCAATTCGACCACCCATGCATCATCAGAAAAAGAGTCTGCTCCACTGCCGGTCAACAGTACCGCGTCATATGCGTCAAAGGACGATGGGTACTGGTGGTGCTGGGTATTGAAAATGTCTATGGTCCACTGGGCACCGGCATCTGCAAAGAGGCGGGCAAACATGGCACCAAAGCTGGTGTACCGCGTCGCCAGTTGGCCTTCGAGGATGTCGTTGTCAAGTATGCAGAGTTTCATTTGGATTTAGTAGTGCAACTATTGTGCCTACGACGAATACAGCTGTACGGGTAGCCACTGACGGTACAACTGGAAGTCGTTGTCGATGCTGAAGATTGGCAATTGGTGGTTGATGGAAACAGCGCAGATTAAAAAATCGGTGTTGGAGCCTTGAACACCATGTGAGCGACAGGTATTGAAGGCTTCTGCGGCTTTTTCGTAATCTTGTAGCGTCAGTGTTACGTCGTCAAACGCCGTTAGCGTGCTTTTCAAAGCGTCAAACTGCGCCAGCGTTTTGATGCCGCACAACAGTTCCTGCCGAATCGCGCCCATCATTACGGCGCGGCCGTCGCGCATCAGGTCTGCCAGCGCTGCGACGATGGCTTGCTGCCCGACCTCTAGCTCGCGGTTTTGCGGGCGGCGAAGGGCCAAGGACCAGACAGAGGTATCAACCAGTACCTTCATGGTGTGCGAGTGACTGAGCGCTGTGCTTTGTGGTCGTAGTCATCGTCGTAATCAACCGCGCCAAAGAGCTCCAACAATTTCAACTGTTTGTGGCGCTGCACGTATTCCAGCAAGGCCTGTGTCACCACGTCTTTCTTGGTACGCAAGCCACCGAGCTGGCGTGCTTCTTCTATTAAAGAGTCGTCTAAAGCTAAGTTGGTAGCCATGGTTACGTCCTTTGTTGTTTACACGGAGTATTTTTACACACCACACCACACAATCAAATGTGTAAACTAAAAGAATTGAATCGGTTCGCCACGGATGCAGCCTTTGTGTCTGCGTAAAAGATACTTGGATTACCGCAAACTGCTATCAATAGTGGAGCACATTATGCTTATTTTACGAGGGCTACCGGCCTCTTCTATCCCTAACCGCTGCCGCTAGTTGCTGCAACACCGGCACGGTTTGCGCCATGCTGATACAGGCATCGGTCACGGATACGCCACGCTGCAGCGGCGTGCCGGGTTTGATGTCCTGGCGCCCTTCATTCAAGTGGCTTTCGATCATCAGGCCAGTAATACGGTGGTCTCCCGCTGCAATTTGTGCAGCCACTTCGCCTGCCACGACGATCTGACGTTGGTGTTGCTTGCTACTGTTGGCATGGCTCACATCGATCATCACTTGTTCGCGCAAGCCAGCAGATATGAGCAACGCACAGGCTGCATCCACGTCTGCCCGTGCGTAGTTGGTGACCTTGCCGCCACGTAGGATGATGTGGCAGTCGTCATTACCACGGGTTTCAAAAATGGCAGCCTGGCCCATCTTGGTCATGCCGATAAAAGAGTGCGGAGCTTGCGCGGCCTGGATGGCGTCGGTGGCGACCTTGACACCGCCATCGGTCCCATTCTTGAAGCCCACCGGGCACGACAGGCCGCTGGCAAGTTGGCGATGGCTTTGGCTCTCGGTAGTGCGCGCACCAATGGCGCCCCAGCTGACTAGTTCGCTGATGAATTGGGGGCTGAGCAGATCCAGGAATTCGGTGGCCACCGGCATGTCGATGGCCAGGATGTCGAGCAACAACTTGCGCGCCATCTCAAGCCCCTCGTTGATGGCAAAGC
>CAYXWW010000009.1:40965-50849 GCA_964468905.1 uncultured Rhodoferax sp.
AGTGCGGGTCGTTGATGTAGCCTTTCCAGCCCACGGTGGTGCGGGGCTTTTCGAAGTAGACGCGCATGACCACCAGCAAATCGTTCTTGAAGATATCGGCCTGTTCCTTCAACTGCCACGCGTAGTCCATGGCCTGCTCATGGTCGTGAATCGAGCATGGGCCCACAATGACGATCAGTCGGTCGTCCAGACCGTGCAGCACCCGGGAGATGGCTGCACGGCTGTGCTCGACCAATGCCTGTGCGGCATCGGGGACCGGGAGCTTCTCTTCCAGCAGCGCAGGGGTGATGAGGGGCCGCACCGCACCAATGCGGGTGTCGTCAATGCGGGTCGTGTCGTGGGTGGTGAGAGGGGCGGCGATGTGAGAGGTCATACTGTCAATTTTATAGAGGCTGGTTGCATGCGCGGGGACGATGGGCATTGCGAACACTTTGGCAAGAAAGGGGCTGCTATGCGGCATTGGAGCAGCGTTGGGTTAGGTTTGCTTGCTGCGGGGGCACTGGGCTCTGCAATGGCTTCCACTCTGGATGTTCAGAAGTTTGGTGTGAGTCCGGATAGCGTGCCAGTCATGCTCGCGCCAATGAAGGCACGGCTGACCTATCCCATGGCGTGGAGTCCACAGGTTCAGGATTTGCAAGCCTGGCGCAAAGCCGGTGTTGCCAAGCTGTACGAGTTAAGCCTTCAGACACCCGACCAGACGCCATTTAATCTGCAGGTGTTGAATGAAGTGGATCGTGGCAGCTACGTTGCGCGCAAGGTGGCTTTCAATCTAACCCGTGACAGCCGTGTGTTGGGCCTATTGTTGGTACCCAAAGGGCAAGGCCCATTTCCGGCGGCTGTGATGTACCACGACCATGGTGCGCGATTCGACATCGGCAAGGAGAAGGTGATTGCCCCCTGGGACGATGCCGCACGCGAGGAAGCATCAGCGGCTTGGGCCAAGCGGTATTTCTCAGAGCGCACGCCAGGTGACGAATTGGCCAAGCGCGGGTATGTGGTCTTTGCCACCGACGCCTTAGGCTGGGGCGACCGGGGTACGCTGACCTATGAGATGCAGCAGGCACTGGCGTCCAACTTTGTGAACCTGGGGAGTTCGGTGGCCGGGCTCATGGCGCTGGAGGATGTGCGGGCTGCCGACCTGGTGGCGAGCCTCTCACAGGTTAATCCGAAGCAAGTGGCGGCGGTTGGTTTTTCGATGGGAGCCTTTCGGGCGTGGCAGGCGGCAGCGTTGAGCGATGCTGTTACTGCGGTGGTTGCGGCGAACTGGATGGCAACCACCGAAGGCCTCATGGTGCCGGGCAACAACCAGCTGCGCGGTGGTTCCGCATGGATGATGGCGCACCCCGGCTTGCAACGGTACCTGGACTACCCGGATGTGGCGAGCCTGGCTGCGCCCAAGCCCCTGCTGATGTTTGCGGGTGAGCAGGACGCCCTGTTTCCGCTGGATGCGGTCAAAACCGCGTATGCCAAGATGGCCGCGGTATGGCGCGCGTGGGATGCCGGTGGAAAATTCGAAACCAAGGTCTGGCCCAGTGGGCACGTGTTTGAGCAAGCGCAGCAGGAATTCGCATACGACTGGCTGGACCGCTTGTGGCGTGTGAAGCGGTGAAGCCGCTGTTGTCTACAGTACTGCGATTTCGGCAATCGCGTTGGCCATGTATTCGATTTTGTGCTGCATGTCGGCATCGGTATCTGCGTGGCGTTTGGCGATGTCTGCAAACGTATCCTGAATGTCCATGAACGCGTCGACGATGTCGGGGTCAAAGTGGGTGCCGCGTTCGCTCAGGATGATTTGCACAGCCTTTTCGTGCGACACACCGTCTTTGTAGACCTTGCTGGAGATGAGGGCATCGTACACATCGGCAAGCGCCATGATGCGTGCTGAAACAGGAATGGCGGTGCCAGCCAATGCGCGCGGGTAACCGCTACCGTCCCATTTTTCCTGGTGCGACAGCACCAGTTCTTTGGTCATGGTGAGCATGGGCGAGGTGCAGCCCAGGGTCTTTTCGGCGCGCTCGATGGCGGCGTGACCCAGCGTGGTGTGGGTGCGCATGATGTTGATTTCATCCGGGTTTAGTCGGCCTGGCTTGAGGAGAATGCGGTCCGGAACGCAGATGGAACCCATGTCATACAACGGTGCGCTGCGGTGCAGGGTGTCAATGTATTGCGGAGTCAGGATGTCGGCAAAACCGGCGTGTTTGCTAAGGGCTTGCGCCAGTGCCAGTACGTAGCTTTGTACGCGCAGGATGTGGCTTTCGGAGTCGGACTCGCGCTGTTCGGCCAGGGTTGTCAGGGCAAAGACGATGACCTGTTGTGCGTTCAGGATGTCATCGGCGTTGCTGGGTGCAGTGAGCGATGTGGGGCTTTCGGTTTGCATGGTCAGTCTCCTGGGGGCACTATCGGTTGTGCTTTAAATGGCGCTTGGTACAACCATACCATTTTGCCGCCCGGTTGTTTACATTTTGCGCTGGGTTGTAGCTGTGTTGCTTCAAATTCCAGGCTGACCAACCAGGCACCTGCGCGTAGCTCGCGAGCGGCTTTTTCAACGGCGCGGGCCATGCTTTCGGGGCGTTGGAAGAGGTAGACCATATCGAAGGTTGACCAATCCGCGCGCCAGATGTCGCCGTGGCGAACACGCGCCCACGGGCACCGTAGCGCGCACAGCCAACGCAGGGGCCAGCTCCATTCAAGACCGTGTAGTTGTGCTGTGGGGTATGCGCGGCGCAGGGCTACCAAGCCTTGCCCGAGTCCACAACCAGCATCCAGTACCTGCGCTTGTGCAGGCAACGCGGCATGGTCGGGCATGCTGTCGAGAGCGTGGCGTGGGGTGGGGAACAACGGGGCATCGCGCCAGGCGTTGATGGGGTAGACCAGCAGCAGCAGCGCAAGCGGCACCAGCCAAGCCCATGCGGGTGTTTCTGCCAAGCCCAGACTTGGAAGGCTCAGGAGCAGCGACAACGGGAAGCCGGTGGCAATCAACAGACGGCGCCACCAGCTGTTACCCCATAGACTGAGGGCCACGCCGATGGCTGTTGCGCAGGCTATTGCTATGCCGGGGTCTGCGTTGTATTGCAGCAAAAGTTTGAAGCAGAGCCACGCAGCGCCCCAGCTGATGATGGCCGGCAGGGGCCAATGTGTCAGGCGTGGCATTGCAAACAAAGTTTGTAGAAAATATTGCCGCTAGCCCTCGTATATATTGCGTGAACAGCTACTTTTTTCATAGCAATGGTGTGGCCAAGCGCGGTGTCAACGGTGGGTCGCGTTGGGTGGAGTGGTGTTCAGCGATTGGCGCCTGGCGATAAACGTTCAATCAGTCCGTTGAGTTCGTCTAGCGAGCCGAACTGGATGATGATTTCGCCCATTTCTTCCATACGGCCAGCACGTTTGACGCGCTTTTTGACCGCAATTTCCACCTGGGCCATCAGCAAGTCAGACAACTCTTCTTCCACGCGTTTGATGTCGCGGGACTTTTCTTTTTTGGGTTTGGAGGACACGAGCTCAAATTCAGCGCCCAGTTTTTTGACCAGGCTTTCGGCTTCGCGTACCGACATTTTCTTGGTTGCTATTTGGTTGGCCGCGGTGATTTGCATGGCGCGGTCCAGTGCCAGCAGTGCGCGTGCGTGGCCCATGTCCAGGTCACCGGCCATGAGCATGGTTTGCACCGGTTCGGCAAGGTTGAGCAGGCGCAGCAGGTTGCTGGCTGCACTGCGGGAGCGCCCAACCGCTTGTGCGGCGGACTCATGCGTTAAACCAAATTCCTTGATGAGCCGCTGGATGCCTTGTGCCTCTTCCAGCGGGTTGAGGTCTTCACGCTGCATGTTCTCAATGAGTGCCATGGCAGCCGCGGCTTCGTCGGGCACCTCGCGTACCAATACCGGTACGTTGTCCAGGCCAGCCAGTTTGGCGGCACGGAAGCGGCGCTCGCCCGCAATGATTTCATACAGCGGTTGGTTCAGGCGTGCCTGTGCACCGGGTGGCGTTGGGGTCTGATCGGCCTGCGCTTGGCGCTGCAACCGGGCTTGGTCGTCGCTCAAGCGGCGGACCAAGATGGGCTGCATGATGCCTTGTGCCTTGATGCTTTCTGCCAGTTCGTACAGCGCACCTTCGTCCATGTGGGTGCGGGGCTGGTACTTGCCGGCCACCATGTCGGTCAGTGGCAGTGCGTTGGGTTGGCCTGCCGTTGCCGTGGTGTCGTCACTGGGTGCGTGGTCTTTGACTTTGGGGCCGAGCAAGGCTTCCAGGCCCATGCCGAGTCCTTTGGGTTTTTTGGTAACCATGGGTTTTCCTTTGTTGTCGTTGTTATGGTTGGAGTTCAAGCGTGTTCTGCAGCAGCTGGCGTTGTGTTGCACAGCTGGGTGAGCAAGGTGTGGCCTTCGGGCCAATCGCCCAGGCCGGAGTCGGCGTTGATGTGGCCTTTGTTGCCATAGTCCACAAATGCTGAACCCCACGCTTTAGCAAAGAGTTCCGCGCGGTCGCGGTCGATGTAGGGATCTTCTTGGCAGTTCAACATGAGGCTGTTGAAGGGTAGGCGCTGCAGTACAACGGGAGCCCAGCTTTTGAGAACGGGCCGCAGTGCTTCGCGTTCGGTATCTGGCGGGGCGACTAACAGCGCGCCGTGGATGCGGTGGGTATTGTGGGAGTGGGCGGCCCAAGCGGCGGTGAGTATGCAACCCAGGCTGTGGGCAACCAGTACAACCGGGTGCGGTGCGGCCAAGACGGCTTCTTCCAGTTGGGTCATCCAGTCGCCGCGCAGGGGGTGCATCCAGTCGTGTTGCTGTACGCGCTGGTAGCCATATATGGTTTCCCAATGGGTTTGCCAGTGGGCGGGGCCGGAGTCCTGCCAGCCGGGCAAGATGAGTACGGTGTAGGAGTTCGGGGACATGGTTGGTGTCGATCGGCTTGCTATAAAAAGAATAGCTGCTCGTGCTTTGAGTACGAGGGCTAGAGGCTAATTTGGTATATGACGATGGGTTGGCGGGCTCACATGGCCTTGATACGTGCGACCATTTCTTCGGCAAATGAAACGAAGGCCTGCGCGCCTTTGGACGCAGGGTCAAACACCACGCCGGGTAGCCCGTAGCTGGGAGCTTCGGCGAGGCGGACGTTGCGGGGGATGACGGAGTCAAATACCTTGTCGCCAAAGTGAGCCTTGAGCTGATCGCTCACTTGCTGTTGCAGGGTGATGCGGGGGTCGAACATGACCCGCAACAAACCAATGATTTGCAGGTCGTCGTTGAGGTTGGCTTTGACCTGCTTGATGGTGTTGACCAGATCGGTCAGGCCTTCGAGTGCAAAGTATTCGCACTGCATGGGCACTATCACGCCATGGGCGCAGCACAGGCCGTTCAGTGTCAGCATGCTCAAAGACGGTGGGCAGTCGATCAAGACAAAGTCATAGTCAGCGTCAACGGCGGCAATGGCTTGCTTGAGGCGTTTCTCGCGCCGCTCCACTTCCACCAGTTCTACCTCGGCCCCGGCGAGTTCGCGGTTGGCGCCCAAGATGTCGTAGCTGCAGCCGCCTTCTTTGAGTTTGTCACTTTGGGTGCGCGCTTCGGCGATGGATGCCGACTCCAGCAGCACGTCGTAGACCGTGAGTGCGAGTTGGCGTTTGTCCACACCCGACCCCATGGTCGCATTGCCTTGCGGGTCCAGGTCAATCATGAGCACGCGCTGCCCCACCTTGGCAAGGCCCGCGGCCAGGTTGACAGTGGTGGTCGTCTTGCCAACGCCACCTTTTTGATTGGCTACGCAGAATATTTTGGCCATGGAGTATTCAGACTGGAGGTTTTGGGGGTGAGAGGATTCAGTGTTTCACATGGAACTGGCAACGCCGTGACTAACGCGAGAGTGCGAGTTTGATGCCAAAGCCAACGAGAAAGAGGCCGGCAATCTTCTCCAATACGCGCGCCGCCATGGGGATGGTGCGAATGCGCTCGGCCAAGTAGTGTGTCAACAAGACCGAGGTCAATCCATAGGCGAAGGTCAAGACCGCAATGGTTACCGCCATAAAGCCATAGGTCACAAGTCCTTGTTGTTTGACGGGGTCTACAAACAAAGGGAAGAACGCCATGTAAAACAGGATGGCTTTTGGATTGAGCAGTGTGATCATCATGGTCTGGCGAAAGTAGTGGCCCGCTGTGATGTTGAGCACGGGAGCTGCGCCGGGTTTTGCCAACAGCATCTTCGCCCCCAGCCAGGCAAGGTATGCAGCGCCCAGCCATTGGACGGCTTGAAAGGCATCCGGGTACGCAGCCAGCAAAGCCGATACACCCGCTACGGCCGACCACATCAGTACTTGGTCACCCGCAATGACGCCTACCGTTGCGCCTATTCCGCCCATGATTCCACCTTTGCTGGTGGATGTGATGAGTGCCAAATTGCCCGGACCGGGGATCAGCAAAAACACAATGATGGTGACGACAAAGGTGGTGTAGTCGGTGACGCCGAGCATGGTGGGATTTTTTGTGGGGAAAGCGCGAGTTTACGTTACCTTGTTTGGGGGCTCTGGTTTTCTGTTGTGAGTGTTGTTTGTGCTGTGCCCGCACTTTGCCGCAGATGTTTGCAATGATTGGTTTGCTGCTTACCTTGGTAGGGCACTGCTGTGCCCGCAGCGTGGCGGGGGTGGGCACCGCCGTTCGTGTCCCCCGCAGAGGGCAAGCCCTCTGCTCCTCCTTGACCTCACTCTGGTGCCCACCCCCGCCACGCTGCTGCGAACGGACCTTGTTACGTCCAGAGGTTTTAGGCATCGACTGTGCGAAGGGCGGCCATCGAAATTCGTGTTTCGCATGTCGTGCAAACCGCCCCTCCCTTCCCGGGTCGTGTACGGAGGTGTGCCTCCACAGACTGCGCCGCCACTGTTGTTCAGACTCCCGCACGCCAACACCATCTCGGATCAGGCGGGTAGTGCGTTTTGCGGAGGTAAAGGAGGAGCAGAGGGCTTGCCCTCTGCGGGGGACACGTAGCAAAACGCGCTACCCACCTGACCCGAAAGCGAGCACAAAAACATCCGCAACTGCGCGTGCAAAGGCAACCTGGCCAAACAACTCTCAGATAGCGTGGTCGGCTATTCCTGCTACCGAGCAGCCCGTTGCATCCACACCATGCACCGCTCGGCATCCAATCCCGGCACCACCAGTTGTTCCACGTGAAACACCGCCACATCCGACGGCAGTGCCGCGATCTCGTCGGCCGGGTGTTTGCCCTTCATGGCCATCCACGCCCCTTGCTCAGCCAGCGCGCCTCGGGACCAAGTTGTGAAGTCCAACAACGAGGCAAAGGCCCGTGAACTAATCACGTCATAAGGCTCGGTCAAACTCTCCACCCGTGCATGAATGCCCCTCAGATTCGGCAGCTTCAAACTCGCAGCCACCTGCTGGATAAATGCCGCCTTTTTGGCCACAGTGTCCACACAATGCACCACGATATCGGGGCGGCAAATGGCGATGACGATGCCGGGTAACCCGGCGCCCGAGCCTACATCGAGCAGGCGTATGGGTGATTCGGCGGATGGTAGGCGCGCACGTTGTAGGTGCCGATCTAACGGTGCCAATGCAGCCAGGCTGTCGAGTAAGTGGTGGGTGACCATTTCTGCTGGGTCGCGTACGGCGGTCAGGTTATAGACTTTGGTCCACTTTTGGATAAGTTCCAGGTAGCCCAGCAGCGATTCAATAGCGGACGGTGCGAGCGTGATCCCCAGTACTGGCAACGCCTCCTCCACCGTTGTGTAGAAATTCAGTGGTTCAGCGGCAGGCATTATCGATCTCGTGTTCTCGTTTCACCATGGCAATGATTTCTTGGTTGGTCTTGGATCGGTTCCGGCTGCGATCGGCCTCCAATGCTTCCCGTAGTCTTTGGCAGGCGTAGGGGTCAAGCCGTGGCGTGCCGTGTGACTGTGCTTGTCGGGTAGCCTCGGCCAATTGCGCGCCGCACCGGGATTCAAACTCGCCCACGGCGCGTTTAACAACGTCCAGCGAAACATCAGAGTCCGACTGCAATGACCGCGAAGCCCGATCTCCCAGGGCGCGGCATTCGGGCGTGAGGGCTGCGTTAATTTTTTCACGCAGCGCTTTGTTTTGCAGGCTTTGCACAGACGGTGAGCTGGTGGATGCCGTAGCCGCTGAGGGAGACGTGTTGTTGAGCTTGAGTGTTGTGCCCTCTTGCCCGCCAGCGCATGGTTGGTCGCTATAGGCTGTCTTGCCGTCAGCAGATTTGCAAAGATGCACCGCAGCATGCAGGGGTGTGCAAAGCCCTAAAAGCACCACGGAAAGCTGGATGAAATGCGTGTTCACAAGGGTTGGTGGTGCACTCGAGGCTACCAACAGTTGGCCGCAGATTCTGTCGACTTCACCCAAAACCGGCCGTAGCCGCCCAAGCCTGGGCCCATTTTCCCGGAAAGCCGCCAGCGGTCACCGCGTGCAACGTGGTCGTATTGTGGGGTGTCGATGAAGTTGCGTCCGTCAGAGAAGCTCGCCATGCGCCAAGACATGCCAAACTCCCGTGCGCACATCACATTTCCTTGCATCTCGCTATCGAGTTGTGCCCCCATGACGGCCTGGCTGGCGGCAAGATCGCCTGGGCCTGGCAAGATGCATAACACTGGCAATACCATGCGGCAGCTCGTGTCGCCGACGACTGGATTGCAGGCGTCCCTGTAGGGTCGCTCCAGTGTTTGGTCGCCGACGATTTCACATGTCAATCTGGCAACATCCTTGGAGTCGTTGTCTTCTACGGGTGCCATGCTGAACGTCAGCCCGTAGTTGATTTGCTTTTTCTCGGGTATTGCTCTGATGGGCGCGGGCGGTGGGGTTTCAGGTGCTTCTACCATTGGCTTCTTGTGGGAGCACTTGTTCAGTACCAAGGGGATGATCAGAACCCCAACCAAGACAACGACAACAACAACGGGACGGGACATGCAGCTCTCCAGGGTGGGAATCGTCGTAGTTTATGCCACGGCTTTCTCAACAAAGCCTTTGAAGTTGCCCTTTTTCAAGTGAATCAACAGCAAGGAAATTGTGGCAGGCGTAATGCCCGACATGCGCGACGCCTGGCCAAGGGTTTCGGGGCGTTGTTTGTTCAGTCGCTGGCGGGCTTCGATACTAAGCGCCGTAACCTGCATATAGTCCAACTCGGCGGGCAGGCGCAGGTTCTCGTAGTGCGCAGCGCGCTCCACCTCGTCGTTCTGCCGGTCTATGTAGCCAGAGTACTTGGCGGCGATTTCGACTTGGTCGATGACGGCGGCTACGAATACATCTTGGGCCAATGCTTCGGCGACACCCAAGTCAGTGCCAATTGTTTCACGTGGAACACTGGCTTCCGCAGTGGGGAATTCCGGGTTGGCGAAGCGCCCCTGGTCAAGCGACATCAGTGCAGCGTAGGCAATATTTGGCCGGCGCAGCAGGTCAGCCAGGTTGTACTCATGCTCGATTGCCTTGCCCAAGACCCGCTCCGATTCGCTGGCCGCCAAATTTTTGGGGCTAACCCAGATACTGCGTAGACGTTCTGTTTCACGTGAAACCGCATCGCGCTTTCGGCAGAACGCACCCCACCGCGCATCGTCTACTAAGCCTAGCGAACGACCAGTTTCGGTCAGGCGGGCATCGGCATTGTCTTCACGCAGCTGCAGGCGAAACTCAGCGCGGCTGGTTAACATACGGTAGGGCTCGGTCACGCCGTTGGTGATGAGGTGGTCCACGAACACGCCCAAGTAGGCTTCGCTGCGACCCGGTACCCACGTGTCCCCCGCAAACGTAATGGCTCCCGCCGCACTGGCTGAATCGTGGCCTCCGCCAAGGCCGCGCACTTGTAGTGCTGCGTTGATGCCAGCAAATAGCCCTTGCGCTGCTGCCTCTTCATACCCTGTCGTACCGTTGATCTGGCCTGCCAGA
>CAYXWW010000010.1:0-49425 GCA_964468905.1 uncultured Rhodoferax sp.
GCGCTATGACGTGTACAGCGGCGGTGTGTTGGCAGGCAACACAACGGGCACCAGCTTGGCGATAAGCGGCTTGAGTGCTTCGACCAGCTACACGCTGACGGTCAAGGCGGTGGATGCGGCGGGGAATGTTTCGACCGCCAGTCCAGGGGTCACGGGGACTACGAGTGCAGCAGTTGTATCCTCGACCTACAGCGTCACGGCCACCGTCACCGGGCTGGGCGCAGGCACGACACTGGTTTTGCAAAACGGTGCAGATACGCTCAGTTTTACCGGCAACACCAGCAGCAGCTTTGCTACCAAACTGTCCACGGGCGCAACGTATGCTGTCACGGTTAAAACTGACCCAATGGGTCAGGCTTGCACCGTTACCAATGGCAGTGGTGTGGTGGGTAGCACAAATGTGACGGATGTGGCGGTGAGTTGTACAGTGGTAGTTGCGCCAACAGGGTTCTCCATCACCAATGCCAGCATCACTGCGAGCACCGTGACGGTGACCGGTGTGGGGTTTGGCAGCAAAACGCAGGCAGCACCTTTCAAGTACCAGGACTTTGAGGGCGGGGTGACGGGGGCTGCGCCCAGAACGCTGGGTTACACCGAGTACGGCGGGTTTGGCGGAACAGTGACCGTCGATACCGCGCAGGCCTACAGCGGCGGCAAGTCGCTGCGCCATCAGGCCCACTCCGGGCCAGCCACCGCAACCAGCGGTGGAGCTATCGAAGAATCCTTCCCGCATATTGCTTTGACAGGCTTCAGCAGCCAGGAAATTTATCTGAGCTATCGCATGCGCTTCACGGCCAATGGCGGCTCGGTCCGGCAGTTGAAATTCAACCGCGGCGGGGTCGAAGACACCACCTGGGGCGCCAATGTGATCGGCAGTCCTTGCTATGGCGGTGAGATATTTTTCTACTCCAGCTATTACCCCAGTCGCGATCGCTTTGATGCAAATCAGACGCTCGACGGCGGTTTGCAGGGTGGCGTGCGTACGCCCAATGGCACGAGCGCAGGCAAGCGTGACGAAGGCTGGGTGGGCGACGCGTGGTCGGGCAACGGAACCGTGCTGCCCATTCCCGAGAACACCTGGGTGCAGGTGGAAGAGTACTACCGTCTGGCAGATGTGGGGCAGGCCAACGGCGAGCATGTCACCTGGGTCAATGGCAACCTGCAGTTCAATCGCCACACCATTCAAACCGAAACCAAGCCCGGCCAGAAGCTCAATTGCAGTTACCTCGTGATCGGGATGGACTACTACCTCAACGCCACCAGCACCAACGGTCCCTCGGTCTGGTATGACGATCACTACCTCGACACCACCCGCGCACGACTCGTGCTGGCAAACGCCGCGACCTGGAATGCCTCGACGATTCGCAGCCCGCAACCCGCTACGCAGTGGAGTGCTACATCGGTGGCTGCACAACTCAGAACCGCGGGTTTTGCTTCAGGAAGTGATGCCTGGTTGTACGTGGTGCGGGCAGATGGAACTACTTCTGCGGGATGGAAAATCCGATTGAATTGAAGCAGGAATTGAAAGCGGGCGTCTGCACACCGCTGAGTAAAAGATAGTTGCAAGAGATCAACCTGGCACTTCTTTTGAAACTATGAACGCGATGGTGAAATGGAAGAGGACGCTGCTTATTGCCATTGCATGGGCGGGTACCTTGGTTGCGTGTGGCGGTGGTGGATCTGCGGGCGTCAATACTGCTGGCGTCAGCGCAGCACTTGGGCCTGAAAAGAAATGCCGGAACATCGCCAGCAAAACAATCAGAACCAATGTTCTGGTAGGTAAGCCAACTCCCGTGGTGACAAGTTGTGCATTTGACGCACCCCGGTTGCAACTGGTTTGCCGCGTAAATTTTGTCGATGTTGATGGTATTTCTGCCGTTCAAACAAAGACATGGACTTATGGCTCAATGGCGGACTTTGTCAATGAAGTGGGTACGATGGGGTCAACAACAAGCACAAGTTACAACACGACTGATTCGATTACAAGTCCTGCCGGTCTCAGTCGAGTGTCAGAATATTTGTTGATTCCAGATCGACCCATTCAAGGTGCCAATACGTTTGCGAACGGAAAAATTCTCACTAGCACCGATGATTCTTTTACAGAATGGGACGGAAAGTTGCGGCCCACGTTTTTTCAACTTCGCAACCCACCAAGCTGTACTGGATACAAGGGCAATACGCTCGAGTACGATGACACTTTGCGGCAAGTGACGCGGACGCAATATTCCACGACCCTAACTGCGCTGCCCGGCGTTGGGCGCGTATGCATTGCCAATGTGACGCTAACCAAGTTTGATACACAGGGCAATATCACGGACAGTACGGTCGGTGGAAACGCTGCCCATTTCGACGTTTTGGAAACCACCCCAGTGTGCATGTGAGCAATGCAGTTGTTCTGGCTCGCTTTGTTGTTCTGTCTGCTGTCCATTGCGGGCGTTCGTGCGCAGAACATTTCGTCTGTACCGGCGGGTCAGGTGCAGCGCGTAGAAACACGCGAAGGCGTCAGCGTGCCGATTTACACCTATTGGCAAGACGCAGCGGTGGCCACCGTTGTGCTGTTCTCAGGCGGTGGAGGCGGCTATGGGCGTATTGGTGAGGATGGCTGGCCTGCTGGTGGCAATTTTTTGATTCGCATGGGCAGGCAGTGGGCGCGCCACCCCCTTAATGTGGTTATGGTGGGGCGGCCGTCTGACGGTATCGACCTTGCGTTGGGTTCTATACGCACTGGCGACAGACATGCTGCAGATACAGGGGCCATTCTTGAGGCCATTCAGCGCAAGCGCACGCTGCCTATCTGGGTGGTGGGCACGAGCATGGGCACCATTTCTGCAGCCGCAGCCGCCATTCGCGACAGCGAGCGGCGAATTGCCGGTGTGGTGTTGACCTCATCCATCCTGGCCTACAAGGTTCCTGGGGCAGTGCCATCACAAAAATTGGAATCGATTCGTGTACCAACACTGGTTGTGCACCACACAGCTGACGCGTGTTGGGCGTGCCCACCATCGGACGCAAAGAGCCTGATGGGAGCGTTGAAGAATGCACCCATTAAGAAAACCATCATGGTTTCTGGTGGAGAAGGGGCTACCGGTGACCCATGTGAACCCTTGCACCACCATGGCTTTGTCGGCATGCAACAAGAAGTTGTTGATCTGATTGCCGGGTGGATACTCGCGCCGTCCGAATAGTCGCGATTGCGCTAGACGTATGGCCAAGCAGCTTGTCTGCTGATCTGCTTCTCATTACCTCTGAATATTGGCAGGTGCCAGCGGCGGCGCTTGTTCTGGCAGGGCCATTGCATCAAGTGCCATGCGTTCCGCTTGATCGAGAACAGTGGCCGGCGTGGCGGTGTCGGTGTTCACTGACAGGGCACCAATGCCAAATCGAGGAGTGAACAGGTGCTCCTTGCCTTGCACGCCAGTGACTTGTAGTGGCTTGCCCATCAGGTATTGCAGGCGCTGGAGGGTCTTCTCTACCAAACGAGTCTTGCTGTCGGTGGATATGACGACAACAAAACACCGTGGGTGGTAGAGGCCTACGACATTGCGAAACCCTACGGCGCGCCGCAAACGTGCCGACATGGTGCCCAAGATTTGCTGGTCAATGTGGTGCCCAACGGAATCACCCAGTTCGTACAGGTTTTGAACGTGTACACAAATAACGGTGCACTCCTGCCGACGCCGGCCGCTGCGCCAGAATGCATCGTCTATTTTGGAGATAAGCACTGACCCTCTGGGCAAGCCTGTTGCTGCATCATCCCCCTGGGCCAATCCTGCCAATCGTGCCAAATGCCGTTGGTGCCGATCACGGCGCACTGCGAGATAGGTGCCCAACATAAAAAATGCGATGGTACAAATGGCTGTCAAGATCCAGACCACCAAACCCAGTTGCATGTGCAGGGCACGCGCGTAGAGCCCCAACACCATGCCAAATAGCAGCAAGGTTGCAACCACCATGCCACGGGCAAGCCGATCGCCCAATGCAACCGCTCGCATGGCAACAATAGCGGGCAGTAGAACGGCGAGCACATTGATAACCGCGGTAGCAAGCAGCAGGTCGTGCCATTGCGTGGGTTGCGCCAAGAAGGTGAGCAGCGCCATGGTGCAGGCGATCGCGATCAAGGCCGTTGTGCCAGCGCGGATGGTGATGCGCATGATGCGATCTTCTGCTGCGATGCCCATCCAGAGCCCCAGGTAGCGTAGTACTAGCGCACCACTGAGCAGACCCAGCGAGTTTTGCAAAACGTGCACCGGCAACAGCGGTGCATTGGGGAACAGCGTGTTTGTGAGCCCGGTCAACAGGATAGTGGCGGCACCCGTCAATGCCACAAAAACAAAAGCGCGCCACGACGCAATGCTGCGCCGCATGACAGCATCTATCAAAGCGTAGGCGGCCATGGTGGTGAGGCCGCCAAACATTGCTGCCCAGACAACGGTTTCTGAAATATCCATGCCGAATTATCGTGTAACAATTTGTATATCGGTTGTAAAAATGTCAAAACATGCCCTTTGCCAGCACCGAATTGCGGCGTGTGGTAACTTTGCGGCCCACAGAAAGTTGAAGGGTCACTTGGCATGCACATTCATTCGCAGGTATTCGATACGCTCACTTCGACCCGCCTCCAGGGCATTCGCCGGGGAGTGGAGAAGGAAAGTTTGCGCACCCTTGCGAATGGCCGCCTGGCCGTGACACCCCATCCCAAAGTTTTGGGGTCGGCACTCACCCACCCGCACATCACGACTGATTTCAGCGAATCCCAGGTGGAGCTGATTACTGGCGTTCACACAGACGTACAAGCGTGCCTGGACGAGCTGATGCAGGTTCAGCAAATGACGATGCGCGAATTGGGTGACGAAATGTTGTGGGTATCGAGCATGCCCTGTGGACTGCCCAACGATGACGACATTCCGCTGGGCCAATATGGCACGTCGAACGTCGGGCGAGCGAAGACGGTGTATCGCAGCGGCTTGGGTTATCGCTACGGGCGACGGATGCAAACGATCTCGGGCATTCACTACAACTGGTCGCTGCCTGACGTATCCAGTGACCAGTATTTTGGTCTCATCCGCAATTTTCGCCGGCATGCATTTTTATTGCTGTATTTGTTTGGCGCTTCACCCGCCGTGTGTTCTACGTTTGTAGCAGGACGCCAGCACCAGTTACAACCCTTGAACGCGCATACGATGTACTTGCCCTATGCCACATCGCTACGCATGGGCCGTTTGGGCTATCAGAGCGATGCACAAGCGTCTTTGGCAGTGAGCTACAACTGTTTGGAAGGTTACGGAACTTCGCTGCACGGGGCGTTGACAACACCCTACCCAGCCTATGACGCCATTGGCGTGCAAGGGCCTGACGGCGAGTACCGCCAGCTGGCAACCAGCTTGCTGCAGATTGAAAACGAGTTCTACGGCACCATACGACCCAAGCGGGTCATTTTCCCGGGGGAGCGGCCGTTGCATGCATTGCGCGAGCGGGGTGTGGAGTACGTCGAGGTGCGTTTGATGGACCTTGATCCGTTTGAAACCGTTGGCATCAATGGTCAGACCATGCGGTTTTTGGATGTGTTCTTATTGCACTGTTTGCTCAGTGAAAGCCCAGAGGATTCACCGCAGGAAATTTCATTTTTGGCTCTTAATCAGCACCTCGTCGCGGAGCGTGGGCGTGAACCCGGACTTGCGTTGCAACGGGGTACAGGCATGGCAACACTGAAGGATTGGGGCCTGGAGATCGTTGAACAACTCGGGCCTCTTGCACGCAAGCTTGACGAGGCCCATGCCTGCAAGGATTACAGCGCAGCGGTTGATGCTGCCCTGCATAGTTTGCACAACCCTCAGTCACTGCCTTCCGCGCGGGTGTTGGATGAAGTATCAAAGCACTTTGACGGTTCGTTCGTCGCTTTTGCCAAAGCGCGATCGCTGGCGACTCGGCAGGAGATGCTAAGTCTGGCAGTATCAGGGGACCAGGCGGCACGTTTTGAGAATATGGCGCGCACATCGTGGGAGGATCAGCGCACGATTGAAGCTTCGGACAGTTTGCCTTTTGACCGGTACTTGCAGGAGTATCTGTCGCCGAAGCGTCTAGTATCCGCGACGAAACGCGCAACATGCGCCTGAGTGTTTTGCGTGCCTCTGCGTGACAGGGTAACGCGAGCCGACGCTCTTTAAGTCGATGCCTTAACGAGCGAAATATCGGCCAGGCCGGTAATGCCCATGACCTCAAAAAATGCGGCTACCAGGCGCGGCACGTGAACAAACTGCACGCGACCAGTTTCAGACTGGTGGGCGACCAGCCAGTTCAAAATACTGGTTGCGGCGGGGAAATCGACCCGAATCACCAAGGCCAAAGAGACCACCATCGGGTTGCCCGGCTGTAGTTTGGCAAATAAGTCTTGCAGCGTCTGCTCGGCATCACCCAATATTTCCCCGCGCATGTCTAGTAAATTCGCGGTGGGTTCGGTGGCTACTTCCAGTGGCGCAAAACCACTTTCCGAACCGGGGTGCATCTGCGCTGTAGCGGAATCTTCTTTCTCATGCACGAATGTGCAGTCCGCCTCCAGCCAACTGGGGGGCGAAACTTCATAGATCACGCAATAGTCAAGAGCCACATTTTCAAAATCTTCGTGACGCCCCTGGATGCGGAGCGCTTCCATTCTGAGGTGCCACCACAACGGGGCCGTGTCGGGCTGATCAGGCGGGGTAGCGGCCTGCAATACGTTGTTGAGAACTTCCTCGCCGCTAAAGTGCAAGTCCAGTGGAAGCGTAGCCCACTCAGAAAACAGGTCTTTCAGTGCCTGCGCAGCGTCGGGGTGAATAGTGCGCAGTGCATCCCAGCGCACGTGGCGCGCAGTGGCGCTGCGCTGGGTGGCGCGGACCATCTGAACGGCAGGCAGCGCCAATTCAGCGGGGCACTCCCAACCGGCCGCGGAAAGTGATCCAGCTGCAACGCTGGAAAGAACGGCCGGAGAAGTGGTGGCCCGGCGCAGTCGGTCGCGCACCGAAAACCATTCGGGCGCAGACCGGCCAAAGCGCTGTGCATATTCAATAGCGACTTCCTCAAAGCTGGTGGCCTGGTCAGTAGCACGGTACAAATCGAGCAGGGCGGTGGCACAAGCGTCTGCAACTTCGTCGCTGGTATTGGTGCTTTGGACCACTGCCAGTAAGGCCGCCTCTGCGCCCGCTTCATCACCATCCGCAAAACGAATGGCTGCATCTTGCAGCGCAGGATTGTCAACATCGTCGCCCAACTCGACGGCTGTGGCGCGACTGTGGGAAAACTCACTGGAAAAGGCACTATTGGGTGCGGATTCGACCTGCGGCTTGGCAGGTTTGGAAGGTTTGACAGCAGCGGTCAGGACCGGGAAGTCCATCATTGGCGGCTTTGACTCCGGCAACTGCGGGATATATTCTTCAGGCTCCAATGGCGCTGGTTGGGTTGCGGCAAAAAACGGCTCGTCCGACAGCTTGCCCGTGAAGTCGAGGTCCATATCTTGCGAATCGCCCTCGGTGTCCGGCAAAACACGATTGGCCATGGACAAGGTGGGCGGTTGGCTTACTAGTTTGGGGGCATCGGCGGATTCGCCAGCCAGGCTTTGTCGCCTTTTTTGTGCCCAAAACTCCACCATATGGGCTTCAATGGCATCGATCTTTTTGACGGTGCGGGCTCGTTCCTGGGGGGTCTGGTCCTCTTGGTGAAAGCTCGAACTGTTGCTAAAGATAGAAGGCCGCGGAACGGTGCCAGTCAAGCCGTGCTGGTTTTGCGCCCGCACTTTGCGCAGGTAGCTGAACTCGCGGCGGCGGACCAACTCGTCTTTGCGGCGGATGGCAATGCGTTCGTTGAGGGCGAGTTTCTCCAAGTTGCTGTCCGGTGGCAGCATGGAGTCGTCGTCGCCAGGCCCGATCACGGGCGCGCGCAAGCGCTGCACGATTTTGCCGAATAGTCCTGGAGCATTGGATTTTGTAGCCACGCTTTAGTCTACCCGGGAAAATTGCAAAACTGATCGACAATCGCACAGTTCCTGAAGTGGTCTTTTGGACCGGTCTTTCGTGCAGGACGTTGCATGCACTCTGTGCATCGAATCAAAAGGTTGAAGCGGTATGGCAATTCAGTGGTTTCCGGGGCACATGCACCTGACGCGCAAGGCGATCGAAGAGCGCATCAAGGAGATTGATGTGGTCATTGAATTGTTGGACGCACGCCTTCCAGGCTCTAGTGCCAACCCCATGTTGGCGCAGCTCACGGCGGGAAAGCCCGCGCTCAAGGTTCTCAACAAGCAGGATCTCGCAGACCCGGATCGCACGGCCTTGTGGCTGGACCACTTCAATGCTCTGCCCGGAACCCGTGCATTGGGGCTTGATGCCAGCATGGCTGCTCCGGCGAAGGTGTTGATCAAAGCGTGCTTTGAACTGGCGCCGAATCGTGGAACCATGGTCAAGCCCATGCGGGTTTTGATTTGTGGCATCCCCAATGTGGGCAAGTCCACGTTGATCAATACACTCAAGGGCAAGCGTGCTGCCCTGACGGGTGATGAAGCAGGTGTCACCAAGCTGGAGCAACGCATTGTTCTGCAAGATGGCTTTTACCTTTTTGACACACCAGGTGTACTGTGGCCTCGGATCATCGTGGCCAAGAGCGGCTACAACCTTGCGGCCAGCGGGGCGATCGGGCGCAATGCGTTTGACGAAGAAGAGGTTGCGCTCGAACTACTGGACTATTTGCGCCAGAACTATGCGCCTATGGTGGAGGCGCGCTACAAACTGTCTGGCGTGGCACAGCAGACTGATGAGCAAATATTGGCAGCTATTGGCCGCAAGCGCGGCGCTCTGCTGCCCGGTGGCAAGGTCAATTTGCAAAAGGCGGCCGATTTGGTGATCCACGATTTCCGCGCGGCCGTGATGGGGCGCATCACGCTGGAGACTCCGCAGGAGTTCGCCCAATGGCTGGCCCATGGACAAAAGCTAGACGCTGAACGCCAGGTCAAGAAAGACGCCATTGAATTGGACCGGGCGATTCGGTTTAAGAAGGTGCCACGGCCGGCGCGCAAAGATGCATCAGACGAAGAGCCTTCTGATTGAATTGGCTTACAGCCCTCGTGCATATTGCGTAAGTAGCTACTAAATTGATAGCAATAGATAATTATGAAAACCATACTCCCACTGCAACTGCTGATGGCGCCTGACCGAAATGACCCCAATCCTTTGGTTTTTTACCACGGCCACAATTGCCCCGACGGGTTCGCGTCTGCATTGGCGGCGTGGCTCTTCTATGAGGGCAAGGCCGAATTTCTGGGGTTGGACCATGGCAACGTGCGATCGGTGGACGACCTGCCGGATGTGCAAGGTCGTGCGGTCTATATTTTGGACTTCTCGTTCTCGGTTGACATACTGCGCGCTATAGAAGTTCGCGCGGCCAAGCTTGTACTGTTGGATCACCACAAAAGTGCTGCGGAACAGTTGACCGGATTTGCGTGCCGCTGCGGCGTAGTGCACTTTGACTTGACCAAATCGGGTGCACGTTTGGCGTGGGAGTTTTTTCAACCCACCAAGCCGCTGCCAGACCTGTTTCGCTTTATCGAAGACCGCGACATCTGGGCATGGCAATACCCCGAAAGTGCCGGCGTCTTGGCTGCGCTGGACATGGAGCCGTTTGACTTTGCCCATTGGGCTGCAATGGCTTCCTTTGATGCGAAGCAGGTCGCAACATTCATGGCACGCGGGCAGGCCATGGACGAAAAATTCAACAAGCTAGCCACTGATATTGCAGAGGCTGCCCAGCCGCTGGTTTTCAATGGTGTGTCGGGATTGATGGTGAACGCACCGAGTGCGTTTCACAGCCTCGTTGGTGACATGCTGTCACAAAAGAGCGGGACCTTCGCTTTGATGTGGTGTGTTTCCAAGGACGGAGTCGTCAAAGTCGGGTTGCGTGCGCAACGCAACTTTGACTGCATTGCCCTCGCTCGCAGCATGGGCGGTGGCGGCCATGCCCAGGCATGCGGCTTCAAGATGGCAGCCCTGAGGCTGCCTGAACTGCTGGGTGGTGTGTTTACTTCGTCTTGAGTTTGCCGCGCGGGATGACCGCGGTCACTGGGGGCATGGGTCGATCGGACGAGGTAGTCTTGGGTTCAGACGTGTCCTTTTTGGGTTTTTTCGCCATCTTTTCCTTGCGTTGGTCACCTTTTGCCATAAGTCCTCCATAGTCAGCCCCGAAGTGGGGCCCAATGGCGTGATATTACGGCAGAAATCCCTCCTCATCAGGGAAGTCGAGACTTGTTGTGGGCCGGTCCTTGGCCGTACGATGCATATCTCACCACCAACTGTTGCTGCAATTCATGTCAAAAGATTTCACACCCAGTACCGAGTGGTCGGAAAACAATGACCCTGGTGAGGCCGAACGCTTTGCCGCGTATGGGACGCAGTTTGCGGCGCTTCAGGCCGCCAAATCTAAAAAATACGGGAATGGCCGCGCGTTGCACCGCAAGCAACTCGCTGCGGCCAAAGGTTCGCTGGAAGTGTTTGCGGATTTGCCACAGTTCGCTCGACATGGATTGTTCGCCAAGCCCGGAGTGTTTGAGACCTGGGTACGCCTGTCCAACGGGGGCATGGACCGTGCGCCGGATCGCATGCCAGATATTCGCGGATTTGCCCTCCACGTGAAAGGTGTCCAGGGCGATTCTGCCCTTGGCAATGGACCGGCTGTTGGTCAGGACTTTGCGTTGATCAACCAAGAGGTATTCGGCTTTACCAACAGTGCCGACTTCGTGGCCTTTGTGGTCGCGGCATCCAAGGGCATGGGTAGCTTGTTTCAGCATCTGGTCAAGCGCTATGGCGTTGTGCAGGGGCCGTTGCGCCTGGTGGCGATGGCAAAGGCAATGGGCAAACCATTTGGCGGATTTGCGACCGAGCCCATGTACAGCGCAGCCCCGATTGCGTGCGGTCCCTATGCCGTGCGGGTGCGGATCATGCCAGCAATTGAAAATGGTGTGGCAAAGCCTGGCGCCAAAAAAGATTGGGGTGCAGATTTCAAGGCGCGGCTTCGTGACAAGAGCTTGCAGTGGGAATTGCAATTGCAGCCCTTTGTGGATGAACGCCGCACACCGATCGAAGATGCGTCAGTCAATTGGACGAGCCCCTACACCACTGTTGCGCGATTGACATTGCCCAAACAGAATGGCGACTCTACGAAAGGGCAGGCCTTTGGCAAACAGGCAGAAGCTGCTATTTTTGACCCGTGGCAGGCATTGGCGGACCATAGGCCCTTGGGTGATGTCATGCGTGCCCGCAAGATTGTCTATTTTGAAAGCCAAAAAGCACGCCGCACGGGTTGACTTGAAATTCCCCGTTTGCGTCCCAGCTAGGGAGTCTTACACCGGCTTTCATTGGAGCATCGAGCATGGTCTTTCTTCTGTTATGTGGCGCGGCCTTGGCTTTGATTGCAGGGTTGTTGGGCCATCCCTATTGGTTGGCCTATCGCCGCAACCGCATTGCAGATACCGCATTTCCAGAGGCCTGGCGCAAGATCATGCGCCGCCGTGTGCCGTTGGTTCGGCGCTTGCCCATTCATTTGCAGTTGCAGCTCAAAAAGCACATGCAAATTTTTATTGCAGAAAAGTCTTTCCTGGGCTGCGGCGGGTTGCAGATTACGGAGGAAATGCGCGTAGTCATTGCCGCGCAGGCGTGCTTGTTGATTTTGAACCGGGCCACCGATTACTTTGCAAAAGTTCGCCAAATATTGGTCTATCCCGGTGCGTTTGTGGTGAATCGAAGCACCTTGGACGGCGCTGGCGTTCAGCAGGATAACCGGCAGGCTTTGGCAGGCGAATCGTGGTCCCAAGGGCAAGTCATCTTGTCTTGGCAAGACGCGTTGGAAGGTGCCGCTGTGGCTGATGACGGGCGCAATGTGGTGATCCACGAATTTGCGCACCAACTGGATCAGGAAAATGGTGTTGCCCGGGGCGCACCACCCCCCACACTGGGTGATACGCAGCACGACGCGCAACGGTGGTCACGGGTATTGCACAGCGCGTTTGCCCAACTGCAGTCAGAGGTGCACCATGGCGTACAAGGATTGTTCAACCACTATGGTGCGCAAGACCCCGCTGAATTTTTCGCTGTCGCTACGGAAGTATTTTTTGAACAGCCCTTGGCGCTGGCTGCGCAATATCCGGAGGTTTATCGGGAGTTGAGCGGCTACTTCAAAGTTGACCCTGTGCACTGGTAGTTCGTTGGTATTCCATTTCCAAATCCTTTGTGTCTAGGCGCGAAGCCGCAGGCAGTGCTATAGCACGACCAGGCGAAGCAACAACGGCACGAATGATTTAAAAATGGAATTAGATTCCTTCGAGCATGATCATGGTTCTACGAGCTGCCTGGCGACTGACCGGCAAGATGGCTTGGTATTCAGGCGAATCGTAGAAGCGATTGGCGTGCTCGGCGTCAGGAAACCGAATCAACACCATGCGGGTCGGTGACCACAGGTCGGTTTCACGCAGCGTCAATGTGCCGCCGCGTGCCAAATATTCCCCACCGTACTGTTCAACGAGAGGCTTGGCCTGTAGCTTGTATTGCTCGTAAAGTTCAGGATTTTCCAGCAAGGTATCGACGATGAGGTAGGTTGCCATGGGGGTATTTTTACATCAGGAATTGCCAGAAGTGTAGACCGTGATGGGCACGTGATTGGACGCGTGCTGCTGGCACTGTCGGTTTTGAAGGCAAAGTGTTGGCACCCACGATTGGCGCGGGTTTTCCGGCTTGTAAACATAGTTATCCACAATGTGGCCCACAGAAATTGGGGGGAAACCGATGATCCAAGCTGTCGTGCTGCACCGTGGTGTAGGGTGTTGATTTTTGCTATCACCATCTGTTCTACCATTGGCGAAACGTGGTAGGTGCCGCACGGGTAAACCCTCAAGCCCGTCGATTTTTTGGTGGAAACCCTTACGCAAATACCTGTTCCAGCAACGCCGACTGGTCTTGTGTTATCCACAGTCCATGACCCAGTCAGTTATCCGTAAGATTTGCCGTGTTGCAGTTTGATGACGCGGTGACGGCCACTTAAAACGCCGAGCCTGGCTGCGCGAGAAATGCCACTTCTTCTGCTGTGGAGGAGCGGCCCAGCGTGGCATTGCGGTGGGGGAACCGGCCAAATCGGTCAATGATGGCTTGGTGCCGCAGCGCATAGCCCAGCGCGCCTTCCATGCCGGGTTGTGAAAACAAGGCCACGGATTGGGCGTGTATCAATGGCGACTCACTGTGCATGTAAGGCATGTAGGCAAATGACCGTTGCATGGGCTCGAGAATGTAGTCTTGGCCGCTGCCTACGAGTTCCTGAGCCAGTGTCAATGCCTGTACATCTTGGGCAAATGCAGCAGGCGTGTTGCGATGGATATTGCGGGAGAACTGGTCCAGAACCACGATTTCTGCGAGCCTGCCCAGTGGCGTTTTGCGCCAAGTGAACAATTCACCGCGCGCAGCCGCTTGCAGTACCGGGCCAAAGCGTACGCGCATCATGGAATCCAGGGCGTCATCTTTTGCAAATCGCTGATTGCTGTCGAGTTCTTCAAACCAGAAATGGATGATGTCGCTGGCTTGCATGGTGCGGGCCTTTTATGAAAATGTAGTGTGCAGTCTAACCATGCTTGCAAATTGCACCCGTTGCACTTGCGATAGGCACCCTTGCCGCCATGTGGTACTCATCGCTTCCAGTTGGCCGACGGAAGCGCGCGCAATTTCAGCAATCTCTATGGAAAGTTTGTATGCCTGAACTGAATCTCTTTGAAACCTTTAACATGGGTTCGCTCGCGTTGAGCAATCGTTTTGTAATGAATCCCATGACCCGGTGCCGGGCAGACGTAGCGGGGGTGGTAGGAGAACTGGAAGCCGAATACTACGCACAACGTGCCAGTGCGGGATTGATTGTTACAGAGGGCATTGCCCCGAGTCCCAATGGTCGCGGCTACGCGCGCACGCCAGGGTTGTGGAGCGAAGCCCAGGTGGCGGCATGGAAAGGTGTAACCCGCGCAGTGCATGCCAAAGGCGGCAAGATATTTGCCCAAATCATGCATACAGGGCGTGTTAGCCATGCGGCGAATATGCCAGCCGGTGCCCGAATATTGGCGCCCAGCGCCGTTGCGTTGGCGGGGCAAATGTATACCGATGCGCTTGGCATGCAAGACTATCCTGTACCACAGGCAATGACTGAGGCCGACATCTTGCAAGCAAAGGCAGAGTTTGTGCAAGCCGCCAAGAATGCCATTGCGGCTGGTTTTGATGGAGTGGAACTGCACGGGGCCAATGGCTATTTGCTCGAACAATTCTTGAGCCCCGATACCAACCAACGCACCGATGCATGGGGCGGTTCGGTTGAAAACCGGCTGCGCTTTGTAGTGGATGTGGCACGCGAAACCGCTGCCGCGATTGGCGCCGACAAGCTCGGCATCCGCATCTCGCCCTATGGCACCAACTCGGGTATGGGGGCATATCCGCAGGTGGAAGAAACCTACCTTGCCTTGCTGCCTGCCTTAGCTGATTTGGGGCTGACTTATGTGCACCTGGTGGACCATGCGGCAATGGGTGCGCCGGTGGTACCGCTGAGCTTCAAGCACGCGCTGCGTAAGGCTTGGCCGAGAACCTTCTTTGTTGGCGGCAGTATGGACTTTGCGTCTGGTCAACAAGCTGTCAATGCGGGCATTACGGACTTGGTCGGAATGGGGCGTGCATTTTTGGCCAACCCCGATCTGGTGCATCGCATGAAAAATGGTTTAGCGCTCAATGCGCCTGACTCCAACACCTTTTTCATGCCGGGCGCCAAAGGGTATACGGACTATCCCCTGGCTGCTGCCTGACCAACCCACGTGACCACAGTGCAGGCGACTGCGCTGTAGTCCGGGATCTACAAAAAGTTATTAGACAGCGCTACGTTTGGCTTGACGCTTTGCGCGTGCACGAATGTTCAATGCTTCAACCCCAAGCGAGAACAGCATGGCAACGTAGACATAGGCCTTGGGTACATGGACGTCAAACGCTTCCGCAACGAGCAAGGTGCCAACCATGGTCAGAAATGCCAATGCCAGCACTTTGACCGATGGATGGCGGTCGACAAACTCGCCGATGGGCTTGGCGGCAAACAACATCACGAATACCGAAGCAATGACGGCGGCAACCATCACAGAAATGTTGTCCACCATACCGACCGCGGTAATCACTGAGTCCAGCGAAAAGACGATATCCACGACGCCAATCTGCACGATGGTGCCCCAGAACAGTGAGGCCCCTGCTTTGGTCGTTGTGTGCGCGGAACTGGTGTCCACCGCGTGAGGTTCGTGCGCCTCGACTTCCAGAAAGATCTCATGCGAGGCCTTGTACAAAAGGAACAAGCCTCCCCCCAGCAAGATCAAATCGCGTCCGCTGATTTCTTGCGCAAACACTGTAAAAATGGGGCTGGTCAGGGTCATGACCCACGCCAGACTCAGCAGCAATGCAATGCGCGAAAACATCGCAAACCCCAGGCCCAATCGACGTGCCAGGTCGCGTTGTTCCTGCGGCAAGCGCCCCACCAGAATGCTGATGAAGATGATGTTGTCGATGCCCAAAACTATTTCAAGCGCAGCAAGCATGAAGAACGCGATCCAGATGTTGGGGTCAGCAAGAAAGTCCATAGTGCAATAAGAGTGAGAGGCGTAAAGGTGGGCGACGCCCGAAGTCTAGTGCGGATGCCTGTTGTTTGACGCACAAGTGGCGAAACTAGCCACATGATTATGCGGGTCTTTGTATGTGTGCATGGTTTTCATGGCTCTGATTACGCAGTTGCCAGTCGTGGCGCTACGACCGTGCACAAAGCCTAGGGTGGTAGTTTGCTACAAAGTTTGAAGCATCTGACGCTTATTTCGTGAGAGCATTCGGTCTACATGTCGTGCCGCAACCAATGTCTCAGCAGCCTTCAAATGGTTGCCCCGCGCCAACACCTAGTATTAGCCCATCTTGTCAAAAATTGAACCGTACGTGGTAATGCGATACTTACGCATTTCGCGCTGAATTTTCTGCCCTCCGTCGCAGCAGCCTATTTGTAGAGTGGTTCAAACGTATGACAAAAACAATCAAGCCCCCGCGCTCCCCTATAGCCTGGGTACCCAGCGCCTATTTGGCGGAGGGCATTCCTTTTGCAATGGTGATCTGGGTTGCCGGAACCATGTTCAAAGATCTGGGCCACAGTGACAGTGAGATTACCCTGTCGACCGCCAGTGTCGGGATCATGTGGTCTTTGAAGCCGTTTTATGCCGGTTTCCTCGATATGTTCATGACCAAGCGCTTTTGGGTGCTGTTAATGCAATTGGTGATGGCCGGTCTGCTTGGTGTAATGGCACTTTCCCTGTCGTTACCCAATTACTTTGTGATCGGTATCTTGCTGTTGTGGCTACTGGCTTTTGCATCGGCTACCCAGGATATTTGCATAGATGGGGTCTACATCACCGCGCAAGATCCAAGTTCGCAGGCTAAATTCATGGGCTTGCAAGGGGCCTTCTGGAATGCGGGACGCATTTTTGGAACCGCAGTCGTCGTGGGAGTGGCTGGATATCTGCAAAAGCAGGGTATGGATGCCAAGAGCGCTTGGGCCGCTGCACTGTCGGTCAGTATGGGAGCTATGGCGCTATTGGCTGTTTACCATTATTTTGTGCTGCCGACAGGGTCGCTGCCCAGACCTGATCGCCCAAAAGACGCTGCCGCCTACTTCACCACATTCAGAGATCAGGTGGTGGACTTTCTGCAAAAGCCGCACCTCTTTGGCATGCTGATGTTTGTTTTTCTGTACCGCATGGGCGAAGGTTTTTTGCTGATAGAAGCACCGCTCTTCATGCAAGGCAGTGTGGCCAATGGCGGCTTGGGTATGTGCGCCACTAGCGCAATCAGTGCGGCCTGCCCGCATCTCTTGGAAGACAAGGCGCTGATTGACGGCTTTATCAGCACCGTTGTGAGCTTGGCTTTTGGTCTGCTGGGCGGCTTATTCGCAGGAAAGTATGGACTCAACCGCAAGACCTTGATCTTTATGGCAATGTGCCTGAATATTCCACATATTACTTTCTATATTCTGAGTCTCATGGTGTCGCCGGAAGCTCCGATCCCTCTGACCACGATTGCCATTCTGGTGACCATTGAAAAGGCAGGTTATGCCTTTGGATTTACGGCAAACATGTTGTACATGATGCAACAGATTTCGCCCGGCAGATTCCACATGACACACTATGCCTACTGCACGGCGATCATGAATCTGGTGTTGATTCCTACACAGATGTTGAGTGGCTATTTGGCGGACAAAATTGGTTTCCAGACCTATTTCCTTTTGGTCATGGCAGCTTCTGTGCCCTCGATACTTGGCGCCTACTTTGCGCCGCTGCCGAATAAGACAGACGGCCCAGCCGAGTTAGGTCCGGCACGCCACTAGCGCGACCCTGAAGCGCGCTGGACGGTGCGCAGGCGGCTATTTCGCGGACGCGGCTAAATAGCTGATTTCGTCTGTGGGACCCGCCTGGCACTGTGGGGCAATGGGGTCCCAACCCCGGTGGACTACAATGTGGTCTGCCGTGTAGCAAATTTCTATGTGTTTTGCCTCTGGAAATCGATGGTGCACAAATGCCTCAATCGATTGCGGCATGCTGACCATGAACTGTGACGCAGCCAATTGAGTCTCGGGATGGTCATCGGTGTGTAGCCACGGCAAAAGCCCGGCCAACCAGACCAATGGCCGCCAACCCACATTGACCACACTGGGTACGTAACCCGATGTTTGCAGCCATAGTTGGGCGGTAGCGCGGGCATTGTCGGCACTCAGGTCTGCGCCCCATGCACTGGCTATCAGTTCTATTAACCACTGGTTGCAGTTTTGGTACTGTTGTGCAAAGGCATAGGCGTTTGCACTATAGGTGTTGCCCAGCAGTTTGACCGCGTGGTCAGCGTCCATCGCAGCCTGCTCCAATGCCAAGGCCGCGTCGGTCGGCAGCAAGACTAGCGAGATATAGCCCTCACTAGGGTCGTTCGCGCCGAGGACAAACCCAGACATGCCTTGGTCAAAAATGCGGGGCCGTTGCTCGTCGCAGGCATAGTAGAGTTG
Source organism: uncultured Rhodoferax sp. (assembly GCA_964468905.1). Taxonomy (GTDB): domain Bacteria; phylum Pseudomonadota; class Gammaproteobacteria; order Burkholderiales; family Burkholderiaceae_C; genus Allorhodoferax. The sequence continues at coordinate 18,097 of CAYXWW010000010.1, forward strand.
CCGCACAGACCATGGGGCATTGGGGCTTCCTTTAAGGCTCACACCCGCATGCGAATAGCGGTGATCAAAACGTTGCAGCGCCAGACCTGATCGCGCCACCAGCGCCAGCGTTTGGCCGGAGTGGTCCAGTTCGTTTTTGACGACAGCGGCGACCTGAATGAGTCGATCTTGCGTCGCAGCACTGGGCTCAACCTGACCCTGACAATAACTCAGCGACCCGGCCCAGGCTCCATGGCAGCAAACATAGCCTGCCAGACCCCATATCCACCGCCGCATCAGGTTCCAATCGGATGGCTTTCCAGCTCACGAAACCAGCTGTCGTCGAGCACCAGGAAGAACGGTGTATTGCCACTTGCCGTGGCTACTGTCGAAAAGGCCAAGCCATACGGGCGTTGTTCGGCAGTGATGACCTGCCCTGCCAACAATTGGGCGCGTTCGGTTGCAACGCGTGGCAGCACCAGCAAAAACTCTGCCGTGTCGCCAACAGACTTCAAACGCAGACCCACCATGTCCGGCTGGTGTGCCAATGCCGTCATGTCCATGATGGTGTATTGACCTTGGGCCACACGGTCTTTGCCTGAGGAGCTGCCACTTGATTTTTCGATCGAAGTGGACGAACTGCCAATCGATGTGGATGCCGCACTGGATGCCGACGAAGTACTGTCCGCCAGAGCGCAAAACGACAGCGCGGACAGGATCAACGCGAAAGGAATGTTTTTTGAATGAGAAGAAAAGTGCATGGCAAGGGCGTCCAAAGTTGAGAGAACGGTATGCAGTAAATGATAACAATGGCTCGGCTAGCCACCCAAGAAGAGCGCCGGGTCTACCATGGTACGGTTCATTACCACACCCCAATGCAGGTGCGGGCCCGTCGCGCGGCCAGTTGCCCCCACAGCTGCAATACGGTCTCCGGTCTGCACCACGTCACCCACTTGCACATGGGTTTCGCTCAGGTGGCAGACCATGGTGAGCAGGCCGCCACCATGGTCCAGAAATACGGTGTTGCCGTTGAAAAAATAAGCGCCCGTATCCACGACGCGGCCGGGCAGGGGAGCTAGTACCGGCGTGCCTGCAGCGGCGGCAATGTCCATACCGCTGTGCGGGCTGCGCGATTGCCCGTTGAATACCCGCCGTAGCCCAAATGTGCCAGAGCGCCGGCCCGGTACGGGTGCGGCCATCAGCAGTGTGGCGGGCATCAGTGACGGATCGGAAAAGCCGGCCATGACCTCCGCAAGGTGTTTGCGCTCGCGCGTGTAGCGTGCTGTGTCGGCAGGCGACAAATCCACGTGACCGGGCGCTACGGTGAGCTTTTGCACCGTGTACTGTTTTTGCACCACAGTGAATTGAATCCGACGCTCATCTGCGCCACCTGTCTGCAGGGAAATACTGACCGGTCCGGGTGCGGTCGACAATGCGATACCAACCAGCGCTGTCCATCGGCGGGGGTCGCCGACCACTAGAAGGGGGGTGTCAGCCAGGTGCGCCGTGGGGCGCTTTACGGCCGGGCCCAGGTCTAGGCGGGCAATGCCGCCGGGTACCAGTGCGGCTTGCGGCCATTGGTTCACGGGTGTTGTTGACAGGGGCGTACCAATAGCTACTGCTGGCTGCAAAACGCTGGTCGCCAATAAAGCGCAACCCGCAGTCAACGCTGTGCGGCGTGTCATGTGCGGGTGTGGAGTTGGAGGAAAAAGAGGTGTCACCGGGCGAGAATAACAGGCCCGCTTCAAACCGTTTTCTGGTCCCCATTCGGCAGAAGCAATGAACAGGTGACTTGTCTGGAAGCAATCGCCTCGATCCCTCTTACTATGTGGTCTTAGCCCTCGTAGATAAAGCGTTAGTAGCTACCAAAACAATAGCAATTATTGGATCATCGTCAGGACGGCAAAAAGTCCACCGGCCAGGTCACCACCATCTGCTCCACGTCTTTCGCGCTGAAATCAAACTGGCGAATGCGGGCAAGCAGCTTGGCTTCCAGTTCAGGCGTTTTGAGTTCGCTGGAGACGATGCGGCAATCAATGACATTTCCAGCGGGTGCGATCTTGAGTTCCAGCACCACCTTACCTTGCAGACCGGGGTCATCACGGAGTGCGCGGTTGTAGATGGCGTAAATGGCGCCCTTGTTGCGCTCAAAGACCAGTTTGATTTCTTCAATCGAGCGTGAGGCTTTGCCGCTGCCGCTGCGGGCAAGTTTGCCACCGGGGCCTGCACTACCGGCACTGCCGATACCGCTGCCCGTGCCATCACCCTTGCCACGCGCGCCGCCGCCACCGATGCCGCCGCCACCTCCACCGCCAATGGCACCTTCCACCAGCGTGGTGGCGCGCCCGGCAAGTCCACCACCGCCAGCGTTGTTGCTGTAGCCCGCGGTATTGATGCCGCCGCTACCACTGGTGGCGTTGGATGTGATGAGGGCACGGGTTGGAATGCCAGCATCTTTGCCTGCGCCCACCCCGACACCCACGCCCGTGCCGACGCCGGGGCCTTGTTTGACCGGTGCCAACTGCACGGCCAATGGTGCGCCGTGCATCTCTGCGAGTTCTTTGGAGGAGGCCAGCAGACCCACACCTGCAACCTTGCGCCGCGCGGCATCCACTTCACCTGCAGCCTTGTTGGGCACGGGCACACGCGCCTCTGGCACAGGGGCCTCTTTATTGCGTGCGACCTTGCGTGCAGCCTCGGGTGGTTGCGCACTGTGGGGCAACGGCTCGGGCTTGGTGGTGTTGGCTGGCTTGGGAATTTCTGGCGGAGTCTTGGCGTTTTCCAGAATCATCGTGGCGAGTCTGGGTGGCAGGTCTTGTGCCTTGGATCGGTCGGGCTGTACCACCGGCAGCAGCAAGGTGACCAAGCACAGCACGGTGCTGATGATCAGTACGGCGTTTCGTACGCGCGCGAAGCGCACATCGTCTTCCAGTGAACCGGCCCAGGGCAGTACCGGGGTGCGAAACGATACAGTGAGTGCTGCGCTCATGATTCCTCCCGCTGACGGACGGCAAAGGACACATCGCTAAAGTTGGCACGGGCACTGGTGACCATGATTTTGCGCAACAAGCGGTAGGGGAGTTCTTTGTCGCCCATGATGGTGATGCGTTTGCTCAAGGCTTCGTTCTCGGCGCGGATGACCTGGCGGCTCGATTGCAGCAGTTCTAGCTCGGCTTTGAGCGGTTCCACCAGATCGGATTCCTGGGCCAATACGTCGATGACGGAGGCGACCTTGCGGCCATCCACCAGGATCTCCGTGGCGCTGACCACCACAACCACGGTGTCCCGTGGTGAAGTCTCGGCGATCGATTCCGGCAGCAGCACTGCCTTGGGGCTGGGCAGTGTTTCCACACCACCAGAGTTGCTTAGCAAGAAGAAAATCAGGATGGTGAACACGTCGATGAGCGAGACCAGGTTCATGTCCACCATGGTCTGGTTTCGGCTGCGCCGTTCAGCACGTTTTTGTAGCGGTGTGAGTTTCATGGCGGTGCGCTTTTTTACTTATTGCTTTACGGTTTGCGCGTCGGTGCATCACCGATCGAAATATTGGGAAACAGCTCAGAGCGCACGACTTTGTCGCCCTGCGCCATGTGGCCAGCACGCATGGCGTCCATCACCTGTACGAGCGTGTCGTATGAGGTGTTGGGCTCGGCCAGCACGGTGGCCTCCAGTTTGTCGGGGAAACGGGTCTTGATCTGTTGGATCAGGCGACCCAGCGCACGCACGTCAGGCCCTGCGGGCGTGGGAGCAATGCGTTCAATCAACCCGCCTGTGCGGTCACCCACTTCCAGGGCTTCAGCACGCACCACCACTTCGAGTTGGAGGTTGTCGGCGGTGACGTGCTCCAGCGCGCCGGTGTTTTGGGCGGGCAGTGTCAGATCGATGACGGACAGGCGTGTAAAAACGGCGGTGGACAACAGGAAGGGCACCAGGACCACAATCAGATTGATGAAGGCGGTGATCTCCAGATGCGCCGCATGTTTGCGAAGGCGTCGGGCTCTCATGGCAGGCTCAGTGTGACTTGGTGCTGCCAGCGGCTGCCTGTTCAGCCGCCAGGCGCTGCACCAGGTTCAGGAAGCTCATCTTGGCGGACTCCAGACCATCCACAATCTCACTGGTTTGGGCCTGCAGGAAAGAGTGGATCAACAGAAACGGAATAGCCACCATCAGCGCAAAAGCGGTGTTGTTCATGGCAATGGAAATACTGGCGGATAGCAGCTCAGCTTTTTCAGCCGGGTTCACCTGTGCAACAGCTGTAAAGCCTTTGATCAAACCGATGATGGTTCCCAACAAACCGACGAGTGTGATGACGTTGGCAAAGGTTGCGATGTAGTGGGTGCGCTTTTCCAGCCGTGGCACGATTTCCATCATGCCTTCTTCCATGGCTGCATCGTAGTCTTCACGGCGGCCAGGGCTTTGCATGCGAGTCAGGCCATAGTTGACAATTTTTCCCACTGCGGAGTCGGACGATGCGGTCAGCGCACGCACCTCCTTGAATTTGCCCTGTTGCAACATGGGTAGCGTTTGTGCCCACACGGAGCGGTTCTGGCTACGCGCCTTGCTCAGGAAAATGAAGCGTTCGATGGCGATAGCCAGACCGAGCGCCATGATCAGTACGCTTGGGTAGATAAAAAGTCCGCAGTCCTGAAAGAACTTGATCGCTGTATTGAGTGCATTCATGGTGGGTTGCTCCGGTGAAAAGATAGGGTGGGTAAGAAAGTTATTTGGCTGCTGGGGGCGCACTAGCGGTTTGGGCTGCAATGGGCTTGGCCTGGGTGAGTTCGTCATACCGCACTTCGCGGCGCACGACATCACGATCAAGTGGAGCCAATGCTTCGTCCAGCACGCTGACCAGGGGGCGACCGGCCAGATCGCCGGGCACGGGCTTTTTCCACGGCACGATGTAAAGTACTTTGGGCAGCTCGCGATTGCCGGTGATGCGGGTGCGGTCAATGTCTGCACGATCCTGTGCGTGTACAGGCGTTGCAAACCCGATCAACAGCATGACCAAGCTCATGAAAAGACGAGTGTGTGCAATCATGTACTCGGTCCTCCAGTCTTATCCTTGCGATTTTTGAGATCGGCGACCCATTTGCTGACCATGGAATCACCGGACGGCGTGAGCGTGAGATAGCGCTCATACAACGCCAGAGCTTCTTGGCGTTGCCCCAGGTATAGGTCTTGCAAAATACCCAGATTCAGGGTTGCGTTAGCATCATTGGCGTCCATTGCAATGGCTTGTTCATACGCTTGGCGCGCTTGCAAAAAACGCCCGGCTTGGCGATGCGCGATGCCTTGTTGGTTGAAGGCAGCCGCTGTATTGACTGCGGGTGTGCCGGCGGGCTGGCGTTCCGTTTTGGCATAGCGCGCGGGGCGCAGTTCGCGCAAGGCCTCAAAGCTGCTCTTGACCCACGCGTCGTAGATACCACTGGCGGCACGCTGTGCATTTTGTTCGTGCAGCTCGATGGACTTTTCTTCAAATGGGAAGGCCTGTTCTTCCAACAACACGTTGTACTGTTCGCGTTCTACTTTGTTGAGCTTCTTCGGGCGTTCTGACGCCATCAAGGCTTTGCCAAAATCACGGTAGACCGTGGCAATGCGGTAGCTGGCTTCAGTCGTCACATCGGCGACACCATAGTCTGTTGCCACTGCATAGGCTTTTAGCGTGTCTTCCATCTTGGCTTTCTTGAGCTTGAGCTGCTTTTGCAATGGCTCAGTCAATGCCACCTTGCGATAGGCCTCTGCCACGGGCTCGGCCATTGCCAGTGCCCCCATGGCCCCTAAATAGCGTGTACGGTCTGTGCGGGCGCTGCCACCGGCCTGGTCCGCCTGAAAAATGTCTTTCATCAGTGCCAATGCCCGCGTGGGGTTGCGGTCTTCTAATGCCAGATTCTTCAAGCGCCAACGTGCTTCCAGGGCACTTTCCAAGGGTTGCGGGTTCTGTGCCAAAAAGCGTTCATACGCTTTGGTGGCACTTGGCCGGGCCCCCGCCTTTTCATGCAGTTCTGCTGCTTGCCACAGCGCACCACGCGCGATGGTGGGGTCTTTATGCGCAGTGGCTATGCGTTCAAACTCGGCTGCGGCAAGGGCCCATTGGCCCTTTTCAACATAGACCACCGCGAGTTTGCTACCCACCTCCGCTTGAAGCGGGTGGCTTGGGTAGCGCTTGCGAAAGTCTTCGAGTGAGCGGGCTGCACTATCCCAATCTTTCAACGCAATCAGCCCCGCAGCGGCGTCATATTGGGCTGCGGCTTGTACGGTGGTTTGTGGCGCGCCGGTGGTGGCGACGCGCTCAAAGTGCTCCACCGCAGCACGCGTTTGTCCGGCGGCACGGGCTTGTTCGCCTTGCTTGTAGATGGCAGCGGCCTGGCGCTCTTGCAGTCCTTCGCGCTCCGCTGCTTTGTCGGGCGTCAGCTTGAGTACTTGGGTATAGGCCTGTTCGGCGCCATCAAAAACTCCGGCTTCAAAGCGGGTATGTGCCAGTACCGTCCAGGCGATGCGGCGTTGTGTATCGGCAGCGGGTGGCTGCAGGTCAAGAACCTGCTGTGCAACGGTCGCAGCTTGTTCGGAGTCTTTGAGCCGGAACAAGGTTTGTGCCGCATCGGCTAGTACCGGCGCGGCGCGCGGGTCGCTGCCAAAGCGTTCCACAAAGCGCAGCGCACTGGCTACGCCCGAACGCTGTAATAGCGGCACATCTGCGCCGGTTGCCTTCTTCTGCTGTTCGGCATAGCCCAGTAGGGCGGCATAGCCGGCATCAGCACTGGCAGCGTGTTGTGCATAGTGGTAGGCGGTCTTTTCGTATTCCTGGGTTGCTGCAGCAAACTGAGCGTCCTCAAAGAGGAGTTCAGCCAACAAAAAATTGTTTTGTGCCGCCTGGGCGTCGTTGGGGAATGCTGCCAGATAGTCGCGGTACCAACGCACGGCTTCCCGGTAGTCAGCTGTGCTTTTGCTCTTTTGTGCATTCGCGTGGTAGTGGCGTGCCAATTCGGCCATGTGGGTTTGAACCAGTGGCTGCGCCTTTTGCCATCCTTCTGGATTGCTTTGACGGAACGCGCTGGTACTACCGTAGCGCACTACATATTCCCGTTTGGCATCCAACGCCAGCGTGGCGAAACCGTTTCGTTCATAGACCACGATGACCCGCGCCTGGAACAGAGGGGCCTGTGCATCGAGTGGGCTGGTGCGCGCAAACAGTGCAAAGGTGTCTGCGGCATCCTTCACCCGTTCTTGCTTGAGATAGAGTTCACCCAATTGTTCGTACACACGAAAGGCGTAGGCCTGGCGCTCGGGTGTCTGGATGAAGGGCGCAATCGATTCGGCACCTTTCATGTTGGAGAGGCTCAGGCTGGTTACACGAAACGTGTCTTCCACCAGTTCGCGGTCAGCACGACTGAGGCCCTCCAGTGTGTCCAATGCACCATCGTCGGTGCGCCCTGCAAGTTTCAGATCCAACACGCCAAAGAATGATTGCACCGCTTCGTCCAGCTTGCCTTGTTTGAACTGTGACCAGCCCTGCATGTACAGCGCACGCTCGTAATAGCGATTGGTGGAGCCCATGCGCAACACTGTGGCATAGGCTTTTTCCGCCGACGCATAGCTTTGCGCGGTGAATAGCAACTCGCCACGCCGGAACTGCGCCTCCTCTTGCAGCGTGGTGGCCGGGTAGTCTTTGACCAGCCGTTCCAGTGTTTTGAGTGCGGATTCCAGATCGCCGCCTTGTTCCTGCGCACGGGCTAGTTGGTACAGCACACGGTCATTGCCGGGGCTGTTGGGGTAGGTCTTGAGAATGTCGTGGTAGCGGGCGATGGCCGCGCGGTAGTCGGGCCCGGCGGTGGCCTGCGCGTCTTCGCTGCGCAGGTCGGCGCTGTCCATTTCCAGATCGCCAATGCGGCGCATGGCCTCTTCGCGCTGGGGTGCGCGGGGGGCAACAGCCAAGAAACCCTGGTAGGCGGCAATGGCCTGCTCAGGCAAAGTTGGTGTGCCCGGATCTTTAATGACGTTGACCGTGCGGCCCGCCAGTGTCTTGAGGGTGGGCTCGTTGTCGGGTGTGCCGGTTTGCTTGCCTGCACAGGCGCTGAGCAGACACACCATGAGCAAACTCAATTTAGGGTTTGGTCGCATGGTCTGCCTCCTGGGCTGGGGCGGAGCGCTCCACCGCGCGGTTCGTGCCACGGTCATAGAGTTGTGCCAATGCAAAGCGCGCCTGCGTGGAATAGGCTCCCAGGCGCTCCTGTTGACGGGTCAAGGCTGCGATGGCAAAGCCTTGCACCGCCTGTTGTTGCTCCTGGCTGAGCGCGGCAACGCGCGGCAGCAATGCGTCCAGTACCGGGCTCATGGCTGCTATCCGCTTGGAAAAGGCGTCAAAGCGCAGTGGCTCATTGCTTTGAGCCTGGGCTAACGCATCGTCCAGACGTTGTGCGGTGACAAGCTCGTCTGATATGTCCTGCAGCTTCTTCTTGGCCTGCCATACGCGCCCAGAAAAGTCTTGCGCCAGTTGCCACGTCAGTGCACCTGTTGCCAGGCGCGCCCGTTCGCGCACGGCATTCATTTCTGTGCTGTCTGGTGCATCTTTGAGTGCTGCGTTGATACGGGCAACCCGTTGGAGCAAGTCCATTTGCTTGGCGTCGGCAAATGCCACGCCATCAGCAGCAGTTTCGCCGGCGGCTACCAGGCCGGCTTGGGCAGCCTGACGCTCCCGAAAGGGGCCAATCGCGAGTTCACCTGCACGCTTTTGCACCACAGGCAGTCGCTCTGCAAATGCCTTGCGGCGGTTGTCGAGCATGTTTTCAAACACACTGAGCTTGTCGCGCCACTCCTGCAGGTTGCGTGTCAAAAAGAGCAGATCGCGGTAGTTCTTCAGCGCTTCCTGGAAATCATGCTGCGCCAACACTGTGGCAAGATGGTTGGCGTGGGGCATGTTGGGTAGTTCACGCACCGCCCAAAACCAGCCCATTTCGCTGCCGGGGTTGCGCTCAACCAGGGCATTGACCAAAGCCCCCGTTTGAATAGCCGCAATTGATTCGTTCAAAGCGGCCTCTTCGGTGGTGAAAGTGGTGATGGCCTTTTCATAGCCTTGGGCGGCTTGTCCGTACGCTCCCAATTCCGCGTAGGCGTAGGGCACGGCAATGTGGGCTTCCAGCACTGCGGCGTCAGATACATCGCGCTCGGTCAGTTCAAGCCACGGAACCAGCGCCTGGTTCACTTCTTTGCGCGCAGCGGCTGCCCAACCCAACCCCAAGAGGGCCTTGTTGGCTTGCAAACTTTTCAGGCGCACGCGTTCAAGATAGGTGCCAGCTTGCGCCTCGCGTTTGTCTGCCAATGCGGCAAAGCCCAAGGCCACGTTGGCGCGGTCACGCAAGCCGCGGTATTCTTCATTTTCCGCAGCTTCGCGGCCCAGCTCGTCGAGTACAGCGGTGCCCTGGTCGGTTGCCCCCGATTTCATCAGGGCTATACCCAGGTTGTAGCGCGCATAACGCGCACTCGCTGACTTGCGGTCGATGGTGGCTAGCGTTGTAGCCGCGGCAGAATAGTCGCCGCGCGCCATTTGCAGATTCGCCTGCAACAGGATTCGATCCTCTTGCAGCTCTGCCGGCAAGTCGTTGCCAATGCGGAGGATCGCGTCTTGTGCGTCGTCCAGGTAGCCCCGCTGGTAGCTGATCTTGGCAAGAAAATACCACGCCCGGTCGCGCGTGGGTGGCGTTGCCCCCATGTCGATCATGCGCCGGAACACGTCGCCCGCTTGGCGATGCAGTCCATAGGACAACAAGATGCCGCCGCGCAATACTTCGGCTTCTTCGGTATGGTGGGACACCCGCCCAAAGTGCTGTGACACCATCAATTCAGTGAGGGAGGTGAAGTACTGGTCCTGAAAATACCGGAACAGTGTGTCGCCGTAATACGGGTCTTTGATGTCACCAGAAGGTTCTGCGTGCAGCCCAGCCGCACAGCATAGTGACAACACCGAGCCGAGCGCCACCATCCAGTGGCGCGAGACTAAACGAATGGTCGATGGCAATCGCATCTGTTGTAACCCGTGTGTCTATTGCCAGAGCTTGATGTCGAACTCGGGTTGCAGCTTGGCTGAAGAATCCCGTATGCGCAACTCCGCGTATTTCGCTTGGGTGTCCTTGTCAAACCGGATGGTGGCACCCCGCTTGTAGTCACGCACATGCGGGCCACGGCCCGTGAAGAAGGCGACCAGCTCATGGTTGCCAGCGCGCAAATTGCCCAAGTAGAGCCGCTGCACGCCGCCACGGTGCAGGGCCTGCACTTCCATAGGGGTGTAGAGGTAATTGGCTACCAGCTTGTCATCGATTTTGACCTGGACGGATTCGAGCTCAAACATTTTGCCAACGTCCATGGACAAGAAGAGAACCACTTGCGTATTGGCCGGAAACAGCAACTCTTCTTCCAGTACCAGCAGATCCCGATTCAGCGCAATGACGTTACTTTTCAGGTCTTGTATACGGGTGTCCAAAGGAACCGGCTCCGCCGGAACAGGCGCTGCAGCGGGTACAACAACTGCAGCAGGTGCGTCCGCTGGCGCGGGTGCGTCTGCACCCCAAGCTGAGCCTAGAGCACTTACAACAAACAATCCAATGATCAGAGGGCGAAGAAAGTGTTTCATGGTCGGGTGCATCAAAAGTTAGCCGTCAGATAGACCTGCAATACATTGGCGTTGTAGGAATAAGGTTCTCCATTTCGAATGTCAGTGAAGTCACTGAATTTGAAACTGGTGTATTCGTACGCGGCATTCAGCTTGACAACGGAAAAGCCCGCAACCTTGCCTAGTTTGTAGGAAATTTTGGCGCCCAGGCCCACACTGTTGAAGGTGCTGAGTTGGCGGTTGCGCGAAACGTAGGCGCTTTCCGCTGTAGCGTTGTCGCTATAAAAAAGCGCTTTGTCCTGGCGGTAATAGCGCAAGGCCGCATCTGCCAGCCACTGCTCACCAAAGTAACGGCTGTAGCCGATTTCAGCGGTGTGGGCTTTGATGTCCCATGTGTCGGTGAAGTAACGGTAGTCTGCGTGAATCGCATCTTGATGCCCCAGGTCCCCAATCAGGCGGAACTTGACGGCCCGCGCCGAACGCGTGCGTGGCGTGCGCTCTGGCACCACTGCGCCAAACACCCGTGCCACACGGTAGGGGCTGCCCAGGAAGCCTTCGTCAGCCAGTGCCTCTGCATTGGCACTCACGATCCATCGCGGCGACAAGATTTGTGTAACGCCCAGCCGATACTGCCAGTGGGCAGCCTCGTCATGGAATTCAGGTGCATCTTTTTTGCTAATTTGGTCATTGCCGCGGGTAAAGCCCAAGCTTACCGAAGTCATGCCGCCAAACGTATCCTGTGTGATGTCTATACCCAGGCCATTGGCTGTGTAGTCGGGTTCCTTGCTGGATGTGGTGGTAATGGACAGCTTGGAGTCCCGGTACACGTATTCCGCACCCACGCCAAATTCATTGCGCTGTTCGCGAAAGGGACTGGCGGTGGTCACGACGTCGATCGACGCATTGCTGACGGAATCAACATAGTACGAGGCAGACACTGACACTTTGTCGGCAAACTGCTTGCGCACCAGCAGTGCGGGCCCATTGGCATTGACACCGCCACCGTTGTAGGAGTGAAAGATCGCTTCAGCGGAGTCTTCCGGAAGGTCTACGGCACGCGCCCCACTGGCCGCCAGCATGCCACCCAACAATGCAGTAACGTGGCGTAACACGCTCCACAAGCGGTGCACTTTGATGTTATTAATTGCAGCCACAGCCACCCCCTTGTACACCGGTTGCGCCACGGGCACCTTCCCGCACAACGCGCACGTGTTCAAAATGCTTCTCGGCGAGCCCATCGCGCGAGAATTTCATGATTGGGTCTGCCAAGTGCTCGCGCTCATACGGTTTGACCCATGGCTGTATGCTGCAGCCGGTCAACACGGCAAGGCCGAGCAACAGCAGGGTTTTGAACAATTGCTGGCTCCTCATTTCAGTAGCCCCCGGATCTCTTTGTCATACAGGTCTTCGTAGCCCGCAAGGTAGCCTGCGTGGATGAAACGTACACGACCATCGCGGTCAATAATCAGTGTCGTGGGCATCGTGGTCAGGTCATACTGGCGGCTGACCGACTTGTCGGTGTCCAGAAGAATGGGAAACTTGAGCCCAAGCTTCGCCGCCACATCTGTCGCGTGGCGCGTGTCGTCGTCGATATTGACGCCCAAGAGCACAAACCCCGCTGCCCGGTATTTCTCATAGAGCTTGTTGAGTTGCGGCATTTCCTGGCGGCACGGACCGCACCAGGTTGCCCAGAAGTTGATCAAAACCACTTGGCCACGCTGTTCCTGCAGCCGCAGGTTGCTGCCAGTTGCAGAGCGCAAGGTGAAGTCAGGTGCATTCGCATTGATGGCAACAGCGGCCTGGGTGTTGCCCATCAATAGAGCGTACAAGCCCACCATTACCAGCCACCGCATGCGTGTAGCGAACTTGCCAATGTTCGACAGTAGATTGATTGCAGTCAACATGCGGACCAACCTCAGAACGAGGCCGTCAGGCCAATGGTGAACTCTAGGTTCTGCGTCGTCTGGTTTTTGCCCAGAAGGTCTAGCGAAAAGATGTGGTCGCGCGCATCAATTTGCACGGCAAAGTGGTCGTTGAAAAAGACACGCATTCCGGTGCCAAAGTTAAACGTTGAGCGGCGCTGTTGGTTGAACGACGTGCTGCCAACGCCACCGATCACATAGAGCGAAAATGGCCAGGCCCGTTTGGTACCGAAAAAAACTTCACCAGGAAACAGGTTGTAGCCCGCTGACAGGTTGTAGTAGCTCAAATTTTCCACTTCGGTTGCAAAAATTCCGCCGGGCAATATTTGCCGGTAATTGACGTCACTGACTTTGGTCTGCGCCACGACGGCTTCGGCAAAGAAGTCTTCTGTAATGTGGTAGCCCAAACGCAGTCCGGTTACGGAGCTTGAACCAAAGTTTTGCGTCGAATAGGTGCCTGCGAAAAGGCCCACTTCAAAATCGTTGGAAGGAAAGCGCGGCAGCCGAATGTCCCGGCGCGATACGCCCGGCACGATGACTTGTTCTGTAGTGGGTGCAGCGTCTGCGGCAAAGGCATTGAAGCTGCAGGCAAACGCAGTCAGTGCCAGAAGGAACGTGCGAACAGGTGTAAGGCGCATGGGAAAGATCCTCAGAAGAAGAAGGAAATGCCGATCGTGACGGCACGGTATTCGAGCGAGCGGGTATCGGATACAAACGCGGTGTACAGGGTGTAGTCCGAACGCACAATGAAGCGATCAGTCAGGTAGTAACGGACACCGATGCTGGCGTTGGCCAACTGCGCGTCGGTAGGCGTTGCATCGACCAAGCTGGGGTTCGGGATGTTTTTGAATTTACCAAGACCCACGCTGAAGAAGGGCGAAATGCGCTGGTCTGACCACGGCTCCGACATCACGTTGACGTGCCAAAAATCGGTGCCAGAAAACACACCCTGTACTTGCCCGAGTGTTGCTTCCGCACTCAGTGTTTCCGAGAGACGGTAGCTGGTCCACAGCTTAAGCATGGGCTCTGATTTGAATTGACCCCAAGCCGCACCCATTTGCACACGCCGGCTCAGGTAGTCGTCCAGCATCATGTCGCGAAATGTCTTGGTTTCGCCCGCGGCAGTCAGTGTTGATTCCAGTTGCTTGCGGTGTACCCAACCGATTTGCCCGCCTTCAGCCCGTACCTTGAACCAGTCGGTGTGGCGCAATTCAATGGTGACCCACTGGTCACGTGGCGCGACGAAAAAAATCGGAAAGCCGCGCCCCGGACCGGTGTGCATTTCAATGTACGGGTCTGTAATCTGTACGCGCTCAGTGTTTTCTTCAGGACCCGCGGCAATCGCTGCAACAACAGAGAAAAGTGACAACGCCAAGCAGGCGAATAGACGTGCAAAGCGCATTTTCATGGGTTTCTTACTGGGTATTGCATGTGCCGATTTTGGGGTCTGCGGGGGTAAACATACTGTAATTTGCCGCGCTGAATTCATCCTGGCCAACCGGAGCCGGACGGCTGATCCAATACTTGATCAAGCGTGCATTGGGATCGTCTTCGCTTGAAAATATGACGCCCCCACCGTGCAACACACCGCGTACCAGCGGCTTGTTCAGCAACCGGCTCTGTGACGTAGAACCGATCACGACCGCAGCTTGCGCTGAGTAGAAGTTCTTATACATATCGCTGGCGCGAATGACGGCAGGTGTATTGGCGGGGTCGGTCAAATCCAGTGCTTGCGCGGCCGGAAAGACGCGTAACGCCCCACCCGTGCCTGCCCGCGTGTCGTGGCACCCCGAACTGGCGCAGGTATTGGTGGATGCCGCGCCCGAAAGCTGGGCCAGAAAAATCGGGTTGATGCACCTTTGAAAATAGGCGAAGGAAAGGTACTGCCCCAACACAACTTGCGGGTTTTGGATGGTGGGCGGGTTGCCCACCACGTCACCTCCGCCACCGCAACCGATCAGTGAAAGAGTGGTCGCTACTGAAATGGTTAGCGCTTTGAGCAACGGGTTCAACATCATGTCTTTAACAGCCTGTAGCAATCCATTTGGCAAGTGCGTTGTAGTTCGCGCTGCCTGTTGGCAAAGCGGCCGGGTGGGGTGCGGTAGAAGGGCGTTTCAGCAAGGGGTTGGAGGGTGGGTTGCAGGTGTTGGTCACCATGGACAGTGTAGCGTTGTAGTCGCCGTCGGCATCACCGGTCAACACGAATCGGTTGTTGCGGAATGACGTGCCCGACGCGGTGGCCGTAGCACTGCTTCCGACCGGCTGATGGCAGCCTGCCGAACACGATGCGCGCAGGATTGGCATCACCTGGCTTTCAAATGTGGCCTGGCTCAGCCCCTTGACTTCTCGAACCGCGCTATTGGCATCAAAGGGATCGTTGTAGTACTTGCTACCCAAGTCAATCCACTCGGCGATCAGCCGCATTTCTGCACGATTGAGCATCTTGGAGTGGTCGGGTGCCGTAGCCGGAGGATTGGGGTGCGTGGTGCGCGTGCCGGTACTCGCCATGAGATTCTGGCCAGACAGAATTTCTACCAACCTGCTCTTGCGCGCCATGCCCAAGGCGTCTTCTTCGCTGGCAGCGGTGTCGACCAGTGCTGCGCCGCGCACGACGGTAACAACACCTTCTTCGGTGCGCGTTTGGGGTAGACCCGTGGCGGGGTCAATGACGGGGTCACCCATCAACAGCTCGTCATAGGAAGTAACGCGCCCTGATCCACCGATCGTGCCACTGAGGTCAAGCTTTAGTGGGTCAAAGTGACAGGTGGTGCAGGTATTGGCGCCACGATTGCGGCTCCACACGGGCTGGATGTGCTCGGGGTAATTGATGATGCCGTTTACTGGAACCGCAGTAGCCAAATCGTCGGAAGCAGATGGGTTGCCTGTGTAGCGCAGTGTCAGCGCAGGCCTGCCCGAAACACCGGACTTGCTAGTGTCCGCCCATATTTCTTTGAACACCATGTCGGTGTTGAGCTTGAGAGCAGAAGGGTCTAGTCGGGTTCGGGTGCTGGCCATCGTTTCACCAGATTGGTGGGCACTTGCCATCGCGGGCAAGATGGCGGTGGACAGCGTATTGACGATGACACCAGAGTTGATTGCCGCGCCGCGCCGTGGGCTGTGGCAGCCGTCGCAGGTGCGGCGCTCGCCTGGGCGTACCTGAATCCAGTTGGTGTGGGTTTGGAATCCACGGCCTTGTGCATCCACCACCGCCAGGCCAATCGGCGTATCTGCCGGAACCTGCAATTTGAAGGAGCCATCGGGCTCAATGGGCGCATAGCCCAGGATTTGCTGCATTTCAAACTCTGTCTCGCCAATTGCGCCGCGTGTACCGGTCATGCCTTGCGGCGGTGCAATGGCCCGGAAGGCACGTACAAAGCGTGCAGGCGCGCAGCCATAGGCGGGGTCGGCAGGGTCTTTCATGCGCACCAAGTCGGCAATTCGCGAACGCGTGTCGGTTGGGTCAGTGGGTGCAATTTTCGGGATCGCCGTGGTGCAGCCAGCGCCAAGGTCCGCTGCAGTCAGTACGGGGTCACCCATGCGGCCCAGGCCATCTGTGTCGTAGACGCTGCGCACTTCCAATAGGCCCATGTTCTGGGCCGCCAGGTCGGGGTCCAATGGCGTGGCCGGCGTTGCGTTGGGTTCTGCCCGCGCCTGTAGCGCAACCGGGTGGGTGTACATGAAGCCAGGTGGCGGTGCGGCCACAATCAGCATGGTTTGCTTGGCCGGGTCAAACATATAGATCGCATACGTGGGGCGCACGTTGTTTTGAATCTCATCAGACTGCGCGTCAGCCATGGCGCGGTTGTCGTCTGTGACCCGTGCAAGCTCTTCGGCCGTCAAAGTGGCGCACGAGACCACAATGCCTTTGCGGGTGACTTCACAGGGGGTGTAACTAACCAGCACGCGATCGGTCCCGTCCCACAGCGGATAGGGTGTGGTGATGCGCCCGTAGGCAGATGCACCGCCGTCGATGTTGAGTTCCTGCAAGGTCATTTGCTTTTGGCCACCTTTGGCAGGGCCTGTTGCGCTGGCTGGCGTGTCTTGCTCCGAAAAATTGGCGATGTCCACCATGACCAGGCCGCCACCTTCGTGGGTGCGGGACAAGGGCATCAGGTCCGATGTCACAAAGCCCTTGAACTTGCCTTTGGGGTCCATGTCGCGCGGGTGGAGGAAGCTGTTTCCGGGGCTGTGTGCGCCATAGAGCACAAACAGGTCGGTGCCGTCAGGCTTGGCCCGGAATATCTTGAAGTGGTTGCGACCACCCACGTGGTCCCAGCGCGAGAACATGATGTCGCCATTGGGGCGAACCACGGGACTGCGATCATGGCTTTGGTTCACAGAAATCTGCGTGATATTCTGGCCATTGGCATCCATGGTGTGCAGATTAAAAACCCGCTCACGCTCGTATTCGTCCAATGCAAAGTAGGTGTGGCCCAGTGCCTGGTTGACACTCGACTTGGTCTGGCGGTTAGACGTAAACACAAAGCCGCGCCCCGCAGGCAGGTAGGTGGGGTCCACATCGTCAGCTTCCGTTGAACTGGTGAGCCTGCGCAGCGTGCCGCCCGCCAAGCCACCGGCTGTCATGTCATATTCCCAAATATTCCAGTGCCCGGTACAAGCGGGTTGCCCGCCGATCGTGCCGCCATTGGTGGTCGGGCAGCGCATGGAGAAGATAATTTTCTTGCCGTCGTAGGAGACGTCCGGGTTGGATGCGTCGCCTTTGCCCTGTGTGAACTGCGCCGTGATGTTGTGCTCTTTGGCACTGACTGATGATTTTTCACGCACCATCAGGTCGCCACCCGGTGCGCTCGGTGCGGCGTTGGTGGGGTTGGCATTGATGGTATTGGCACGCATGGCATAGGCAATGGGTGCATCGCCTGCTACGGTCACGGTCTTGGCTTCGTCGGTGCTGCTGTTGCTGCCATTGCCGCACGCTGCAAGAAATGCACAGAGCACAGTCGCCACGGCGCCTGTGTTGATGATCTGTCGCTGTTTCATGGTGACTTCTCCTAGTGAGTGGTGGGAGCCGGTTACTTGCGCCGTTGCTAATCGCACAGTGCAGGTGAAAGCAGGCCCGAGGAATAGTGCAGCTTGCCCTGTGCGTCCACGACGACGGCATCCAGGCCGGGCTGCGATTCAACAAATTTCAATCCGCGTTCAACGCCCATCACAAATACACATTTGGACAGGGCCTCCGTAGTGAGCCCGTCATCGCCCAAAATGGTGACGCTTTGCACGGTGCTGGGGGACGTGCCGGTAGCAGGGTCGATCAGATGGTGAAAGCGCACACCTGCGTCGACGAAGCAGCGCTCGTAGTCACCCGACGTCGAAATGGACGTGTCTTCCAGCGGCAGCACGGCAACGACCTCGCCTGGCCGACGTGGGTCACGGATGCCGATCGACCAGGGCCGCCCGCGGCGGTCGCCTAGCACGCAGCTGTCGCCACCAGCGCTCACATTGGCATGCGCGATACCGCACTGGCGCAGCAAGGCTGCCGCGTTGTCAATGGCATACCCTTTGGCAAAGCCACCCAGATCAATGCACATGCCGGGCCGCTGGAATTGCACGGTCTGGTTCTGTGCGTCCAATAGCACGTGCTGGTATCCGATCGCCATTTGTGCCTGTGCCAGTTCTGCGTCCGTGGGGCGCTTGTGCAAGCGGTAGTCAAAGAGTCGACCGACCGCTGCATAGGTAATATCGAACGCGCCGTAGGAAATGTGCGAAAAATGCGCGGCCCGACTGAGCAGCTGGAACATCTCGGCCCCAATGCGCACGGGGTGTGTGGATGCCTCGCGGTTGATACGGGAGAGCTCGGAATCGGCCTTGTGTGGACTCATGGCGTGGTCAATGCGGTGCATTTCCTGCATGACCGCATCGATTGCTGATTCGCCATCTGTGCGGTTGTCAGCCCATAGCTCTACGCTGATCGCGGTGCCCATAATGGCTTCTTCTCGCTTGAACCAACCACTGCTTGCATTGCTTTGCACGGAACTACCGACAGCAAATTTCTGTGTCGCTCGATCGCGTGTTATGCCAAACATATTGCAGGGTTCCTTCTGTGTTTTGTGCGCACCGCTTGGTGGATCCGCTTCAGCGTGGCCAGCACAACTGTTGACCGTTTTGAATTAGGTGCGATTCTTTCATTCATTGGACCGCAAAGTGTTGGCGCAGGTGTGACAGATGTAACAAGCTGAAAGACTGGCAATGGGGAGTCGATCTATGCTGGCAAGGCCGGGATCAGGGTTTGTTGAAAATGAAAGCCAAAAGACATTTGGCAAAAAAACTGCTCTAGCCCTCGTGAATATTGCGGTAAGTGCTATTGAAGATATAGCGAGATTGCATTTCGGTGGGAGGGCCTCACACAAGGCCCTTGAAAACAAACGCCCCATACGCCCCGATGAGCACAATGCCCAGCAGCCGGGGTAGGCGTCCCATCAGGGCTATGAACATAAAGTGCAACGCGGCAGCACCTGCAATGACATAGATGCCAATTTGAAAGAACCCGGGGATGGTGATAGTGTCAAACAACGCAAACAGGCCAATGCACATGGGAATGCAGATATGGCCGTCACCTACCTGTGAGCTGACCACAATGTCTTGCCTTCCTACGAAGCCATAGTACAGCGCGATAAATGCATTGGGTAGCACCATCAGCGCACCGCTGAGCCAGCCCAAGTCTTTGGCGCCAATGTAGGGGCTTTGGATGGTGGATACCCAGTTCACCAAATAATCAACGCTGCTGTAAATGCCGTAGGCCCCAGCGGCGATGAGCAGTAGGTCGAAGACGATGGACCAATGGAAGCCGCGGTTCTTGCGGACATTGTTTTTCAGAATTTCAAATACGTGCAGCACCTGCCAGAACAAAAACAGTGCCACCAGCACCAAGCCATCATAGAAATCAAGCGTTCCGTCTTTGGCCAGTGCCCACAGCGTGCCAGTGAAGAGAAACAATGCCACCAGCGTAAACAGTAGATCCAGCCGGTTCAACCGCTGTGCCTGTGCAGGGGGTTTTTTCGTGCCTGCCCCGCCGCTGCGGCTGGCAGTAGCACTAAAGCACAGTGTGGTGAGCCCCAGAATCAAGGTCAGGTTGGTCACATTGTTAACAATGCAGTTTTCCAGCACCGTGCTGCCCTTGCCGCCAGCGCGGCTCATCACAAAGGCAAACACCAGGTTTGCAAACCCTGAGCAATACGGCATGATGAGCGTGCCCAACACCGTGCCCTCAAAACCCTTGCCTTCAATGGCTTGCAACCGCCAGATCATGAGGGCTGACGCGGCCATGAACATGGCAATTTGTGCCAATGGATGGTCGAAGTAGGCCGCGTAGGCGGCAAGTTGCTGGCTGGTGGGTAACACGGGTTTAAGGCAATGGACAAGCGTTGGGGGGTGAGGATAAGCGCTTTTCATCGTGCGGACGATTGCAGGACTGTTGCAAGACTGTTGCGCGGTGTTTGCAAGGCCGCCGAGTTGGGTAAACTGCCCGCTTTAGCGAAAGAACCTGTTCCATGTCTACTTCCACCACTCTTCCCGCAGACGCATCGGCCGAACGCGTGGTTCGCCATTTTCAGGAAATGGGTTTTCCGGGTATTACCGAGGCGTTGCTGGTTCGCATCCGCCTGAAAAAGGGTGACCGCATGGAGGTAGACGCGGCTTTCGACCAGGCTCTGGAGCGCGAAGTAGCTCCCCCGTTGCAAGAGTATTTTGAAATTTGCCCCTACGGGTTTTATTCGGGTATTCGCAGTTTTGACGCAGCCAAGGCCGCCTTTGCCGTGGATTTTGGACGCAGCCTGCGCGTAGAAGTGCCCAGCGTGTACTTTGACGATGCGCCAGTTGTGGTGGACGATGCGCTCGCTACCGGGACCAAATACGATGCGCTGCTCAAGCTCAGCAACAACACGCGTGACTTTGCCATTGCTGCCTTGTTAAACGACCCCAATTCCTCGTTTTTTGAGTATATGAATGCACAGTCCGGCTACGACTGGCAAAAGATCATGGGTGACCTGGACGCTGCAGTGACATCACTGGCCGATGAAGGTGAATTGCTCTGATTCGAGCCCGGGTTAAGGACCGTAACCTAACGCGGTGCTGACGCTTGCGGCATCGGGTACTGCAACCGTCACGTTGTGCATGTCCGTAAAGGGCCCGCCACCAGGCTCTACCGCGCCAGTGGCATCGTAGCCAACGGCCTTGAATTTCCACACCCCGCCAATACGCTTGAGGTTGCCGATGTGCAGTCCGTCAGGCAGGTGGATGCTGAAAACATTGCTATTGATGGCGTTGAGGGCCAGCAGTGTCATGGTCTATCAAAGTTGGGGGATGTGGGCATAGAGCCCGCTTTGAGTATTCCGCGAATCGCATTGCGGCTGTGCGCGCCAAAATGTCCCAGCAATTCAACAATGCTGTTGTCGAGTGCTCCGGTTTTCTTGGGATCGGCATGCGCCAGTGCTTCACGCAGCAAGATGCTGGGCTCGTGCTCACCGAAATCAAATGTCGGGTCAGACACGTACTGGGCCGGCATGGCCGCTACAACGATAGCATCCAGCGTATTGGCGAACGCCTTGGCCTGCGTGGCGACAACATCGCGTGCATACAACTCCGACCAAGCGGGGTAGCGCGCGTCTAGGCTGCTGTTGTTTAGTGCTTTGAGCACCGGGTGCTCGTGTGTTGCAGTGGTCGAGGCAAACCACACCAATTCTGCCTGGTACTTCTCCAGGGCCAAGTGTCGGTTGGACAGCAGTACCACCAATTCTTCTTTGGGCTTGCTGCGACCCAGCATGGCCATGAAATTGGTAGCCAAGAGCTCCAGCGTGCTGTGCCCCGGTGCCAGGCTGGCATGGTAGGGCTGTGTCAGGTCTTGTACATAGTGCAAGGCCATGCCCGTGAATCGCCAGCCCCAGTAGGGGTGCCCGGTACGGAATGCAAGGGCAGCCAGCGTCGCATACTGGTGGGTGCGCAAGATGGGGAAGGTGCGCTTGAGAAATGGTGCGGCCAGGTAAACGATCGAATCCTCATGGAAAAACCCCATGTGAAACGGTGACTGTGTCGAGAAGTTGATCGCCGGATTGCCAAACGGCAATTTGCCAAAGCCGTAGGTCGGGCCCCATGCAGAGGGACTGTCGTCCCACAGGTTGATGTCCAGGCCCAGGTCCGGCTCTTGGGTGGCGGTGGCAACCACGTTGCGCGCGGCCACCGTCTGCCCGACTTTAATGCCAATAAACCGAATGGGCGTGTTGGCAGGCTCTGGCAAGGTGTTGACAGCAGAGTAGGGCAGGGGCGGGCCCAATTCACCAGCGTCAGCAGGATCAGGTTGCAGGTAAAGGGCAAAGCGGCTGTCTTGCGCAACGCGCAATGCCTGCAAAAACGCCTGGCGGCGTTCCGCGTCCGTGCGCTTGGTGTTCGCCTTGAAAGCGAGCGCAACCGGGCGTTGGGGATACGACTTGAGATTGGCGCGTGCCCAGGCTTCTTGGCTTTCCAGCAGGGCTTCCAGTGCTCGCTCCTCGGCTTTGAGAAAGGCCTCCAGTGGCTCCACCACAACCGGGCTGGCCTGGGCTACTTCTGGCATCAATTCCAACGCGCGGTATGCGGCCGCAGCGTGGTTTCCCCATGCCCATGTCCCCGCCGGTGCGATTGCGCATGCAGCAAGAGTTAGTAGTTTCCAGATTGGCATGCGGGGGAAATTCAGATATACGAAGCCTGCTTTATACCTCGGTTTGCTGACGCGGCTGTTCAGGCAGCACGGTCCGTAGCCATTGGCGGGCTGCCAATGCCTGCCGCTCCACCAAAGCCGGGTCCTGAAACGCATGGGCCATGACTGCAGCCCCTTGTAGCATGGTGAGCAGTATTTCGGCATGGGCGGCCGCTTGCGGGGCTGGCAAGGCACGCGCAAACTGGGTGGTCAACCAGTCCAGCAGTACGCGCAAGATATGCGATGCAAAGACTTGTAGTTCGGGGTTGGTTTTACCCAACTGGCTCGCCAGCGTGCCCACGGGGCAGCCCACCCGCGCTAGCTCCGCCGCCGAGTCTTGCGAAACCTGCACGAATGCAGACAGGGCTTCGATGGGTGTTGCCCGTTCGGGCAGCCGCTGTTGCAGCCGCTCGAATAATTCCTCCAAACGCGCTTGGGTTACGGCCTCCAGCAAATCGGCTTTGGTTTTGAAGTAATACGAGAGATTGCCTTTTAGGAAGCCAGCCAGTTCAGCCACATCGCCAATGGATGTTTCGGCATAACCGCGTTCCATGAACAAGTGCAATGCCGCATCCACCACGCGCTGCCGATTGGTGGCACCTTTGGTAGCGGTGCCGCTTGTCACTGGGGTTGGTTTTGCGAGTTCTGCGTGGTGAGCCATTGCGCAATGGTATCCAATGGAATGTGGTCATCAATGTCTTTGCCATAGTGTGCCAAGGCGATGCGACCCTGCGCGTCTATCAAAAAGTCAGCTGGCGTGCGCTGCGGCGGGCCTTCCACCTTGCCCGGAAAAAAGCCTTGGCGAAACGCCTTCAACGCTGCACCCATGACGCGCCAGGACACCATGCCGCGCCAGCTTTTCTCCACGCCAAAGCGCCGGTACAGCGCCATGTCGGGGTCTGCAACGATGGGAAACGGCGCGTCTTGCCGCCCTACGTATTGCGCGATCGATTGCGCGGGAGACTGGAAGACCGCTACGACTTTCAGCC
The DNA here is from genome assembly GCA_964468905.1 of uncultured Rhodoferax sp. Lineage (GTDB taxonomy): Bacteria > Pseudomonadota > Gammaproteobacteria > Burkholderiales > Burkholderiaceae_C > Allorhodoferax. The sequence continues at coordinate 41,278 of CAYXWW010000010.1, forward strand.
CCTGTTGATCCCATTGTGGAAAGGCGGTGATGACGTTGTGCACCCGAAAGTTGCAGACCGGGCACGAGGCATAGCGGTAAAAAGATAGCAGAATCGGTGCGCCCCGCATGGCCTGCAGATCGACCGGCTGGCCTAGAAAGTCGGTAGTGTTGAAAGCGGGCGCAGTCGCGCCAATGGTGAGTTGCATGGTGAATTCCTGTCTAAATTTCCGTTAGTTGGACGATTGTCCAATTATATAAGGACGATCGTCCAAAAATGTTTTGGTGCACCATTGCGGTTTTGCGCTTCAATCCTTTTGCGTTCAGGAGGTCTGTATCGTGGAGAACCCTGTATTTGGCAAACCTGTTGTGTCATGCGCTTCTACCAAGTACATGACTGTGGCCATGGCCCTTGCGTTGGCATTTGCGTGCACCGGTGCTGCCAGCGCCGCGGCGCCCGTCAACGAGTTGTATGCCGGTCGAGCGGCATGGGTTTATGCGCCAGCGCAGATGCCGCCCATGGGCAGCCGCGCGCTGGTGGTCGTGCTGCATGGTGGCTTGGGCAATGCAGAGCGTCTGGCCGCCGGAAAAATCGAGAGCGCGCTCAACATGAACGCCGTGGCAGACGCAGGTGGCTTTTTGGTGGTGTACCTCAGTGGCACGCCGGTTACCCGCTTTTTAGGCGCCGACAAATTGGGGTGGAACGCCGGTGCCTGCTGTGGCCAACCCGCCGAAAAGAATGTCGATGACGTGGCCTATATACGCAGCGCGGTGGACGCTATTGCCCAGCGCTATGGCGTGGACCGCAGCCGCATATACGGTGTGGGGCATTCCAATGGCGCAATGATGACGCAACGCATGGTGTGCGAGACACCGCTCTACGCATCTGCCGTGGCTATCTCGGGCCCACTAGAGTCGGGCGCCGCGAGCTGCCCCGCTGCGCGTGGCAAGCAATTGATGGCGATCCATGGTGCCGACGACCAAAATGTGCCTATTGTGGGTGGCCGCGGCAAGAAGGGGCTTGCACGGGTTGATTTTGTGTCGCAGGCCGCCACGCGCGACGTCTGGCTCAGGTCTGGCGCTACTTATGACTTGCACATCGTCGCTGGCGCAGAGCATTCGGTCGATAGTATCAATACGCAACTGCTGGCGCGCGAATCGCAAACACTTGCGCAAAAAATTGCGCGCTTCTTGGGGTTGCTGGAAAAGTAGCCCAGGCCCAGACTTATGGCACCACCCAGCCAAGTGCTGCAACCGGGGGTAAATCGGTCGACACGCATTGCCAGTGTTCACCCGCATCCACACTGATCCAAAGGCCCCCGGTGGTCGACGACATGGCCAGGGTTTGGCCGTCAGGGGCCAATTCCAGGCCGTGGCGGTAGACCAGGTGGTAGGCGTGCTGCTGCGGCAAACCACTGTGGAAGGCTTGGAAGGTTTTGCCACCATCGTCCGTGCGGTTCACCACCATCTTGCCATCCACGGCATAGCGGTGGGTATCGGCCTTGGCGGGCACAAACCAGGCGCGCAGCGGGTTGGTTGGGTCGCAGGCCACGGCAAATCCAAAGCCTGATGGCGCGGGCGCAGCAATGCCCTGCCACAGTTTGCCGCCATCGGTTGAGCGGTACAGGCCGCAGTGGTGCTGCACCCACAGCACATCGGGCTGGGCGGCACAGTGGACCATGCGGTGGGGGTCTTGTGTGTTGGGGTCTTGTGCGCTGTCGGCCGGCATGTAGTCGGCCTTCATGCCATCAGCCGTCAGGCTCCAGCTGTGGCCGCCATCATGGGTTTGCCACACACCGCCGCAAGAAATGGCCACGCTGATGTGCTGGGGATCGCGCGGGTCTACCAGCAGCGAGTGCATGCCGGGAAAATCATTGCCGCCACCCATCCAGCCCATGCGACGCGGATCATTCCACAGCGCGGTATTGAGCGCCCAGCTACTGCCGCCGTCTTCTGATTTGAACAGGCCCGCAGGCATGCAACCTGCCCACAAAGTGCCGGGTTCAGAAGCTGCCCCTGCGGCCATGCTCCACACCATTTCCACATTCCACGGTATGGTGTCTGCGGCCAAGGGGCCCTCTGTGGGCTTGGCGGGAAATGCTGGCGAGGTGATCTCAGTCCAGTGCGCGCCCTGGTCCGTACTCTTGCGCAGCTTCACGCCAAAGTGGCCCATTCGCAGGGCTGCATACCAGTTGCCATTGCGCGGGTCCACCAAGACTTGCGTGACGGGGTCGCCCTCGAAATGGTGGGCCGTAATGGCCCATTGGGCACCTTGCCCTTTGACAACAAATAGTCCCTTGCGACTGGCTACAAGCAGTGTTTGCAAAATACATTCTCCTGGTGCAAGGGCTTGGGTTGCGATCAGCCCCCGGTGAGTGCCTGAATGACCAAGACGCTGTCACCCGATGTGAGCATCTGGTCCAGGTTTTGGCGGTTGGTAACCATGGTCTTGTTGATGAAGACGGCAACATGTTTGCGGATATTGCCTTGATCGTCAAGCACATAGTGTGTAAGGCCAGGGGCAGCCGCCAGCGCCGCGTTCAACACCGTACGCAGGCTACCGGCAGGCACGCGCTGCGGCGGGTAGTCCACATGGCGGCGCAGGCTTGCAGCAAATTCCACGGTAACCATGCGTCTCCTCCTAACACAGTGTCCGGCGAAAAATTTCGGGTCTGACCAAGCCGCTCAAAAACAAGGCACTGTCTGGGCAGCCAAGCCAGATGCGGCTTGGCAGACTTTTGAACACTGTTATCCACAACCTAGCCCACAGCGGGCAGGGGTAAGTTTTTTTCAATTATTTTGCAAATTTGGCGTAGTAGGCTGCCACCGCTGGGTGCTCGGCCACGCGCTTGGCGTGGGCGTTGAGTGCGGGGGCCACTTTCTCTACCAGATCAGTGGGAACGTGGTCAAAGCGGCCAGAGTTCAGGGTCCGCACGTCCACAAATACTTTCAAGTCGGCAACCGTAAGGCGGTTGTCGGCAAAGTATTCGCCACCATGGGCCAACAATTGCTTTTGCAACCAGGCCAGATACACCGGCATGGAGCCATTCACCAGGGCCAGGCGCGCAGCCTTTTGCTCGTCACCCGTCATGCGGAATGTGGGGCCCATCTTGACGGCGGCTTCTTCCACCACGTAGCTCACTTCATCGCACAGCAAAGCCTGGTACGCGTCTGTGGGGTACAGGCCACCGAGCTTGCCTGCGTAGCGCAGCATGGCATCGCATTGGGTCACCATCACGCCATCGACTTCCATCACGGGGGCTTGGCCAAAAGGTGCTGTCTTGCGTACTTCGGCAAACTCGGGGAACGTGAAGCGGTGGTCTTCAAACGCTATGCCGCCCACTGCAAAAGCCAGGCGTACGGGCTCTCCACGGCCGCCGTGTGTATCGAAGTAAGAAAGTTTGATTTTTGGCATGTTGAATTCCTGAAAGGGAGGGGTCATGTTGAAGGCATCTTGCTGCGCCGCTGCGCACAAGTTCGCGCATTCTAGGCGCGTTCAATGAAGCGCGTTGGCGACCGATCAATTCCGGGAATTTACCGCTTTGGGCGGCAGCCACAGCAACTTGCGCTCGGTGGCCGATAGGGGTGGCAGCAGCGTGTTGTCCAGCTCTATGACGGTGCGCGACTCAAGGTTTGCCTTGTGCAACAGCGTGCCAAAGTACCTATAAAAGAGCTTGTCAAACGAGCCGTCATGCAAGGCAATTTCCAGCCCCCGGTGGACCATGTCTGCCAGCTCCGGCTGGTTGCGGTTGAAGAAAAAATAGAACGGATTGTTGTAGTGAATGGCAATGTGGTTGTCGACCAGAATCCCTGCGTCAGCCCACTTTTGCGCGTCTTCCCAAATCTCGGTTACGCCCCGCGGAAAATAGTCAAACCGGTTGGCCACGAGCATTTTTTCCAACAGCGCAACGGTAGACGTGGTTTCTACCCTCAGCTTGGCTGCGCGCAGGATTTTGGTGTCTTCCCATTGCGTGCCTTGGCCCGCCGTGAAGGCGCGCAAGTCATTTACGGTTTTGGTGTTTTCAAACAGCTGCTGATTGGCTGCCGTGACCAGCGGAATGCGCCAACCCATCACGCCCTTCATCATGCAAATCTTGACGGGCAAAAGGTCTTGTTCCAGTTCCATGGAACTCACACCCCAGTAAACATTGAACTTGCGCCCGGCCTTGAGCTCCATCAGGCTGCGGCGTTTGGGCATGACTGCCTTATACGGCAGTAGTTCAACCTTGTTGCCCGTCTTGGCAATGGCCATCTGCAGCAATTCAAGCGGGTACTGAAAATTGATCGACGGCTTGTCATTGCCATGGTCGTCCAGGTAGTAAACCTTCTCAATCGCCCAAGCAGGGCCAACAAGGCTACAAAACCACAAGGCAAAAAATGCATGTGTCCAACGACGAAACCAGTACATTCGGGCGCGCAAAGGCCCATTCACGTGTTTGAGCATGTGTCCAACTGACCTATTTTGTTTTAGGCGATTATGGCTGAAACCGCCCGCCAAATAAGCGCACCCAGCTACAAAGAACGTAGCTTTACAAACACTGATTGCGCCATGCAGCGCACGCCATTGGCTTGCCGACTCTAGGCGCTGGCGTCGTTGTGTGCGCGTGCTTTTTGTTCGCGTTCAGCCTGCTCGCGCTCTTGCTCTTCACGCTGCTTGCGTTGAATCTCGGCACGTATGTCGCCCAACGTGCGCGTCGCGCCGGGGGCTGGTGTGGCAGCGGGCGCGGCATCTGTACCCACAGTGGTGGCGGTGGCGGTGGGCTGCTGCGGTAGCGTGGCCTGCTGCGCGCGCCGCTTGGCATTGCGGATATGGTGCAGGGCTACCAGCACCACCCCTGCGGCAAACGCAAACCAGCCCGCTGGGCGCAGCGCTTTGGCGTAGGCAGCCAAGATGGCTGACTCTGTGGTGAACAGCGGCACGGTCAACAGCACAAAGCCCAGGGCGCACAGCGCAAGGCCTTTGATACGCATGGTGTTGAATGCTTTCATCTTGGTACTCTTTGGTTTGGGTGCGTTGGACGGTTCCATCAGCTTACTGGGGCTAGAGTGTAACGTTAAGTGCCAATATGGTCTCTAGCCCTCGTAGAATAAGCGTAGGTAGCTATCATAAACATAGCGCATTTTCGCGCTATGCTTGCGAAACTTGTGCGTGCAGGGCCAGTGCCCGCACACGCAAATGCCTGGTTCGCACTTGGCCCGTCAACCCACACGCTTGGAGAGCCCGCATGGAATGGCAGCAAATACTGGACCTTTTCGCGCACATGCCGCAGCACGACCGCTATGCCTGGATGCGCGCGGCAGCAGGCTTGCTGGCGCTGATGCTGGCCCTGCTGTGGCTGGAGCGCAGGTACTTTAAGGCCAGTGGGCGCGCTGGCAGCTGGCTGGCCGTGCGCCTGGTGTCGGTGTTTGCGGCGGTAGCTGCACTGGCGGCGCTGGTGGTGCCCGCGCGGGTTGTGTCGGGCCCTGAAGCCTTGGGCGTGTTTTACCTGATGCTTTTCACTGTGGCCCCGTTGGTCTGGTTTGGCAGCCATGTGAAGGCCGGCCGGTGGGTGCGGCCCACGCTGTCGCGCGCCGAGTGCACGGTGCTAGGGGTTACCGGGCTCATGATTCTGGCTATACCGGGCACCGCATTTTTTGCTGCACAGGGCCCACTCTATGCCGCCGCCCGCGAGATAGGCTTGCGCCGTGAGTTGCCTGCGGACAACCCACCGCTGCAGCACACCGTGCAAGCGGTGCAGCGCTACCACTTGGCCGGTGCTGGCCTCATCCACACCCAAGCGCTGCTGGCCGCGCCCGATACGCGCCTGGTGCGTGTGGAGCAACGCCAAGGCGGCCAGTGGCCTAAAGACCAGTCGGTGGCACACCCCACCTATTGCACGAATGGAAACGATGTACACCTGATGTGGTCTGAACAAGAGCCGCCGCCCTACCTGCGCCTGCACTGGGCACAGTCCAACGGTGCGGTGGTGCACGCGGAGTTCACACCCACCATGGCGTTGGATGCGGCAACGCCACCGGTGGAATTCACCATCGGGTTTCGCCCCTATGGTGTAGACCCCATTGCTCCCATTCCGCGCGAGCGAGCCTATCTGGTGCTGGCGAAGGAAGGCCTACCAAATTACACCCAGATGCTGGGCAACCCGCCCGGCGCGGACGAAGTGCGCACCACGGATTGCGTGATGCAAGGCTTTGTCCGCGCGGGTAGTAGCGACACCTGGCAGGTGCAGGCTATCGGCCTGCAGTTCTACCTGCAAACCGGTGGCTCGGCACTGCGCAGTTTGATTGAGAAGCCTCAGTAGGGCAGCGACGGCCACACCCTGCGGACACTATGCCTGCCACACCCCAAACCCCGCAGAGCGCAGATCAATGCCAATATCAATCTCCTTGTCCACCGCGTCCTCATAGGTCATGGGGTTAAAGGCCTCGTACAGGTCTGGCAGCAGGCGCAGGCCGTAGTGCTGCACATAGCGGTTGGCCTGAATGCCGGCCTTATGTTTGTCAAACCGCACGTCGGGGTCTAGCCCGGTCATGCCCACATACACGCAGGGCTTGCCCTCGGTGTAGTGGGGGTTGCACTTGCGAAAGCGCGGCTCCAAGAGCACGTCTGGGGAGAGTTCAACCACGTAGACGTGGTGATGCTTGCGGCGGGCCATGGGGGATTGATTTGCCAATAGTGTGCTGGATCATGCCCGAATTGGCGTTGGGCTGGCAATGCATAACAAAATAGTTCGCTGGCCCTCGTGGAATGTGCGTGAGAAGCTACTAAAAAAGTAGCAAGCATGCCATGAGCTAAACCAGTGCTGCCACTTGCGATTTGAGTGCTGGTAGATCGATTTGAATGGTTTGCCAGACTATCGCCAAGTCCACCGTGAAGTAGCCGTGTGCAAGCGCGTTGCGCATTTCGTAGGCAAAACTCCAGGGTACCGTTGCATGTTCTGCGGTGAAGCCGGGGTGATTCTTGGTAACGTTATTGCACGCCTCGCCAATAATTTCCAAGTTGCGAATGACTGCGTCTTGCGTTTTGCGGTCGGCCATGAACCCGTAGCGGTCTGTTCCTGCGGTGTAGGTCTAAATGTTGTCTCTGGCTTCAAGAATATGCCGCAAGTAGTCGGCAACACGCAACGGGTCCGCACGGCTCATACGGCCACAGCCTCGCGCAACACCTTTTCGCGAAAACTTGCAGGCAGACCGTTGGGGGTGAGCACATCTACATTCACACCCAAGAGTTGCTTGAGCTCAAAACGCATGGCGCCAATCTCCATAAGGGTCGTGTGTGCGGTGGGCTCTACCAGCAGGTCCAAGTCGCTCTCCGTCGTGTCGTCGCCGTGCAGTACAGAGCCAAACACCCGCACACCGCTAACGCGATGGCGCAACGCAATCTCGCGGATTTGCGTGCGGTGCAGTGAAAAGGCATGGGACGGGCGCATGGGCTAGAGTTCAACGGCGCGCGGTGCTTTTGTGTCAAATTGGCCTCTGTCCCTCGTGGAATATGCGTGAGCAGCTACCAAAACCGTAGCGAATAGAGCCGTGTCGAGTGGGGACTTCAATCAACTAGCAGTGTGTGTACGGCTAGTTGCTTTTGGTTTGCCATACGGTACGACCAAGCCAAACGCATCTGCCATTTTTTGAGCTTGTTTGGCAGATTGCTCCAACGCCTTTTGCAGCGCCTTGGGTGTGGGTGTCAGGCGATTTTGTTGAGTCTGTTTAGTTTGTGCCATGTTGTAGGTTCCATCACTGTGAGTTGGTCGGCGAACTTCGCCGCAATGGCCCGAGCGTGGGGGGGTGTCTGAATTATCGAACAATGTCCACTCGTCTGCCAACGGCATGTAAGCCGCGCGCGATGTAGTCGGCGTTGACAAAGGTCTCGATGCCCAACGCTGCAAGGATGGCATCGGCATGCGTTGATTTGCCCGCGCCGTTGGGGCCAGCAAAGATGACAACACGTGGGGCTGGTTTTGCTAGTTCGGGCATGCGGGGGAGTTTACCGGAGCAATGCACTTGTATGCAAAATTGACACCAGGCCCTCGCAGAATATGCGTGAGCTGCTACTAAAACCGTAGCATCAATAAGCCGAAAACCTAAAACGAAGACCCCGGCTCGCTCAAGAAAGCTAGCTCCTCCGCGCTGGAGGTGCGCCCCAGAATTGCGTTGCGGTGCGGGTAGCGGCCAA
>CAYXWW010000011.1:0-45250 GCA_964468905.1 uncultured Rhodoferax sp.
GGTCCCATTGCTGCACGGCAAAAGGGTGGTCCTCAAAGTCAAGGCTGCGCACCTCGGTGTAGGGCGGAATCGCGTAGATGCGCTTCTCGCGCCCCGCGCCAAAAAGCTGCAAAGCGGGGTTCATGTGCATCTTGGGGTTGTCAAACTTGGGTATGGGTGAGGGTGCCATCAAGTAGCGTTCGTTGACCATCACCGGGTAGTCATAGCTGCGGGAAATTGCACCCATCTGGGCAATGTCTTCGTACAGGCGCACATGCATCAGCCCGTAGTCGGATAGCGCGTGCATTTTGATGGCCTCGCTTCTACTGGACTCGAGCTTGAACAAGGGCTCGGGCATAGGCACTTGGTAGACCAGAATCTGTTGCTCCGTGAGCGGAAGCTCCGGTATACGGTGGCGGGTTTGAATGAGGGTCGCGTCCGCTGTCTTCTCTGTGGTTGCCACACCGGTGGTACGTGAGAAAAAGCGGCGGATGTTGACTGCATTGGTCGTGTCGTCTGCGCCTTGGTCAATGACTTTCAGCACATCGGTTTTACCAATAATGCTGGCCGTTACCTGCACGCCACCAGTGCCCCAGCCATAGGCAAACGGCATTTCACGCGAGCCAAATGGAACCTGGTAGCCGGGTACTGCAACGGCTTTTAGCAATGCACGCCGTATGCGCTTCTTGGTTCCTTCGTCGAGGAAAGCAAAGTTGTAGTGGGTATCCATCATGCGGCCTTTTCGAGTGTTGCCTGCGCGTGCTCAGCGCGCATCTTGCGCACCAGTTCCAGCTCGGCTTGAAAATCAACGTAGTGGGGCAGCTTCAAGTGCTGAACAAAGCCAGACGCTTCCACGTTGTCGGCATGGGACAGCACAAATTCCTCGTCCTGCGCCGGGGCAGTGCGGGGTTCACCGAGTTCGTCCGCGCGCAAGGCGCGGTCGACCAGTGCCATGGCCATGGCCTTGCGCTCGGAGCCACCAAATGCCAAGCCGTAACCCTGTGTGAACTGGGGCGGTATTTCCTTGCTGCCACTGAACTGGTTGATCATTTGGCATTCGGTTACTTCCAGATCGCCAATGTCCAGTGCAAAGCCCAGTTCATCGGGCACTAGCTCTACGGAGACATAGCCACGGCGAATTTCACCTGCAAATGGATGCGTGTTGGCGTACCCCCGTTGGGTGGAGTAGCCCATGGCCATGAGCCAGCCTTCGTCACCGCGGGCTAATGCCTGTAGCCGCAATGCACGATCGGCTGGGTACATCAGCGGTTCCCGGGTGAGATCGCCCGGCGCGGATGCGTCATGCGGCTGCGGGGTTTCCAACAAGCCTTCGCGGGCCAGCAAATCATTGATGCGCGGCACGGTTGCGCTCGCTGCATGCGAATCATTGGGCTTTTCATGGGTTGATGGCGGGCTGCCCTGGGCCGGCTCGCCGTCAGCCAGCAATGCAAAGTCGAGCAGGCGCTGGGTGTAGTCATAGGTGGGCCCAAGTAGCTGGCCGCCTGGCACTTCTTTGAAGGTGGCAGAAATGCGGCGCAGCAGGGCAATGCGTGCGGTGTCCAGTGGTTCGCTATAGCCAAAGCGTGGCAGCGTGGTACGGTAGGCGCGCAGCAAAAAGACGGCCTCCAACAAATCGCCACTGGCTTGCTTGATGGCCAGTGCGGCGAGTTCCGGATCAAACAAGGAACCTTCGCTCATGACCCGGTCCACGGCCAGTGAGAGCTGTGCGCGTATCTGCGCCACCGATAGCTCGGGCAGTGCGGTGTCGCCGCGGCGTTGTGCGTCCAACAGGCGCCACGAGCTCTCGATGGCGGCAGCGCCGCCTTTGACGGCTACGTACATATCAAACTCCTTCCAGACGCCGCACACGTGTTGTGCGCGGCAAGCCCATGGCGCTATCGCCGCAGGTGAAAACAATGTCTACGCCACGTGGAAAGGCTGCGTGATTGGCTTGCCACTGCGCCCAAAACTCGATAGGCACACCCTGTAGGCCCACACGTTGCATGCCATTGATGCCGGGACCCCGCCACTCCAGCTCTGGCCCGCCGCTCAGTGCGGGCAATTCAATCAGGAGCGTGGTTGAAAGCTCGGGTGCTTCGTTGGTCCCCACGGCGAAATCAGGCAAACTGAGCTTCGGCTCCAGGCTTTGCAGAACGCCAAAGTGGGCCGATTGCGGTTGTGTTTCAGCCCGCGCCCCAGTATGAAATTGCAGCCAACGCTGCAAGCTTGTGTCCGGGCGCTGCCACCAGACGCGCGTGTCTTCGTCGCACAAACTCAAGAGCAAACGCGATGCTGCCGCACCCAGTTCAACGTCCGGCAAAGCGGGGCCTACCACGCGAATCTGGCCTGGTCGCGCCAGCGCATCCAACACGGCACGAAAGGCTTGCTGGCTGGCATGCACCAGGTCTGGAAGACCTGCGGCCATTGCTTGAGCCGCGGTCATGCTTCACCCCGCACAAAAGTAAAGAATTCGACCTTTGACCCGGCGACCGCCTGGTGTTGTTGTTGGCGTGCCTGAAGCTGTTGCTGCGCAAGTGTGGCGATGAAATCCTTTTGCACCGCGTCACGGCGTACGGGGTCTTGCAACAGGGCGTCAAAAATTGCCACCAGCTCGGCCCTGCGCTTGTCGCGGCCCATCACATAGCCCACTCCCAAGGGGCCATCGCCCAAGCGCACGGCGCAGCGCGCCACGCTGGCCTCGCCCACATTGAACGGGTTGCCGGTGCCGCCAATACGGCCACGCAGCATAATCATTCCTACCTCAACAGGGCGTACATAGGTCGGGGAGGGCATCGCGTCAGATCGCGGCAATGCGCCTTCTAATTGCGCCCGGCTGGCACGTGCCAATACGGCAAGCCACGCTTGGCGAGCCGATGGTGTTGACGTTGTAGCTTCACATGTCATACGGATGTCTAAATCAGTTGTTAGAGTTAAAGTCCACATCAATGCACGCGAATGTGCTTGGTGGAAGTCCCTAGTTCAACCGGTCAACATGAACGATTTATGACAAGTCGAACACTATTTCTACGCATTCATGCAGTTGGCACCTAAGCAATACGATGCGCGCAAGGTTGCCTGGCTTTCCCTGGGGCAGCTCATCAGCTGGGGTAGCATTTTTTACACCTTTGCGCTGGTCATGGAGCCTGTGGAGCGGGAACTGGGGCTCACCCGCGCGCAGTCTTCCTTGGCGTTCAGTTTGGCCTTGTTGTGTGAAGGCCTGATGGCATTTCCCGTAGGGCGCTGGATCGACCGGGGGCATGAACGGGTTGTCATGGTCGCTGGCTCACTATTGGCCGCAGTCTGCCTTGGCTTGCATGGACTCATCACTGGCCTGTTGGGCTTCTACGCCGTTTGGGCAGGGCTTGGCGTTGCAATGGCTGGCGTGCTGTACACGCCCATATTCGCGGTGGTGACGCGGCGCTATCCCAATGACTTTCGCCGGGCCATTATTACCATGACTTTTTTGGGTGGTTTGGCTAGCACGGTGTTCGTACCGCTCTCGGCCACGCTGGTGTCAGCTTATGGTTGGCGCCACACGATGATGTTGCTTGCACTTGCGCACCTGTTGGTGTGCGCTCCCTTGCACGCGCTTGCGTTGCGGAGCGCGCCAAAAGGTGTGGCTCCTGTCGAGCTACACAAAAGGGTGGCTTCCCGTGACTTGACGCGCCTGTTGCGTAGCGCGCCATTTATTCTGATCGGCATCTTTGTTGTAGCCATGATGGCAGTGATGGTTGCACTACCCACGCACATGATCAGCCTGTTGCGCGAAGGCGGTCTGCCCGAGGCGTGGGTGATTGCTGTTCCAGCAAGCATTGGGCTCATTCAGGTTGCAGGCCGCTTACTGTTGTACTTTTTTGAGCACCACTTCGACCTTCATGTGGCGAATCGGCTCATCCCAGTACTGATCCCGCTGGGTCTATTGGCATTGTTGCTGGCTCCTATGGCCGGTTCTGCCACGTTGTGGCTGGTGCCGCTGTTTGTAGTGCTCTACGGTATGGGGAATGGCATGCTGACCATCGTTAAGGGAACTGCGATGGCGCAGTACGTGGACCGCGAGCATGTGGGGAGTCTCAATGGTGCATTGGGTCTGCCGTTGGCCATTTCTCGCGCCCTCGCACCCTTGATGCTGGGTGTGCTGTGGTCGCCGCAGTGGGGCTACACCCATGGACTTTGGGCGCTGTTGGCTATTAGCGTGGTTGGCGTGTGTGCGCTGGCATTGGCGCAGCGCCACGCATTGCGAAGTAGCTAAAGTCTTGCAAGCTAAGTAGTGACGTTCAAGTTTGTGACGTTCTTTTGACACTGTCATACAGATGTCTAAATCAGTTAGTAGAGTGAAGCCTTCACGTATTGCTGAAGGAAGATTGCATGCTGGTCAGTCAACTTGCCAATGGGGTCCCGGGTCGGCGCTCGGGCGTGTCGGTGTGGCGGCAGATTGCCGATACGTTGACGAATGAAATCCGCGATCGACAGTATGCTGAGACCGGACGCCTGCCCGGCGAAGTGGAATTGTCTGCACGCTTCGGTGTCAACCGGCACACCCTGCGTCAGGCGGTGGCTGCCCTGCAAACGGAAGGCCTCGTTCGTATCGAACCGGGTCGTGGCATGTTTGTTCAACGTGAATTGCTGGACTATGCCCTGTCCAAGCGCACGCGGTTTAGTGAAAACTTGCAACGGCAGGGGTTTCTGCCGAGCAAGCAGCTGCTGACTGCGCATGAGCTGCCCGCACCCGCGCGTGCACTGCGCGAATTGTGCCTGGACAAAGGCGCTGCGGTTCTGATGGTGGAAACCCTGGACGAGGCTAACGATGCCCCCATCGGATTGGCTACTGCCTATTACCCCGCCAAGCGGTTCTCCGGTCTCAAAGACATGCTGATGACGGGCACCTGTACCACCGACATCTTGAAGCACTTTGGCGTGCAAGACTATGTGCGCACGCGTAGCCGCATCACCACGCAAATGCCTTCCGACGAAACCGCAAGACTCTTGCGACAGCCTGTCAATCGCCCACTGCTGTGCGTGGAAAGTGTCGACTCAGATATGGATGGTGCACCCATCAAATACGGCGAGACCTTGTTCTGTGGCGACCGTGTGCAGCTGCTGGTCGATGCGGGGGGGAATGCTTGATGCCGCGTTACGCCATTTATTTCACACCGGCTCACGGCTCGCCGTGGTGGCAATTCGGCGCGCATTGGCTGGGCCGCGACGAAAAGGCTGGTGGGGCCCTTGTGCAGCCTGCGGTTGCTGGGTTCGAGGGAGTGGAGTTGAGCCGCATCACAGAATACCCACGTCGCTATGGATTCCATGCCACGCTCAAGGCACCGTTTGCGCTGGCAGATGGTGTGACACGCGAAGATTTGGCGGCCCGCATGAGCGCGTTGGCCTGCACACTGGCGCCCGTTGCGCTTGGGCCCATGCACGCCGTGCGCATGGGTGACTTTGTTGCCATTGTTCCGTTGGCTGTGCCTCATGACTTGGCGCATGTGGAAGCGGCATGCGTGACCCAATTGGATGGTATGCGCGCACCTTTGAGTGCACACGACCTGGCGCGCCGACTGTCGGCGCAACTAGATGCACGAGCGCAAGCGCTCTTGCAGCAGTATGGCTACCCGCACGTTTTGGATCGCTACCGATTGCACTTTACCCTGACGGGTCCAGTGAACGCCGCAATGGCGACGCAAGTGGTCGCTGCGGTGGCCAGTAAGGTAGAGCGATTGAACGCCAGCGCACCACTGGTATTGGACCGCTTGTGTCTGTTCGAAGAGTCGGGTCCGGGCCAGCCGCTCGTACGGTTGATGGACGCGGAATTGTCCGCATGACCACCGCACTCCCGGCGTCAAACTTTGAGTTTGTTCTTCGCAAAATATCTCGGTTTCAAAGCGCAAACCTTGCCTAGGCCGTGTTTTTCCTTCATAGACGGTCAATGCTTTGCGCTGGCGGCAAAGGGGCTTTGGTCGGCTTGCTGGCGTGGTTGGCACCCTGCATTGCCAATGCATAGCGCTGTGAAAAGTGCTATCAATTGAGTAGCATATACGACATATTCTACGAGGGCTAGAGGCCAATTTGACCGCAATGATCTGCGCCGGACAATGTGTCAATGCTTCAGCCGGTCCCATGCCTTTGTGCAATGCCATGGACATGATCGCAGCGGGGCTGCCCAAAGGGGCACTGACACAGTTCTGTCATGTTGCGTCGCTAACTTTGGTGACTTCGAATAGGAGTCAACCATGTCTACTGCGATCAACATCACTGCGCTGAACAAAACTTTCTCTAGTGGGCGCAAAGCACTTCAAGACATTCATCTGACGATTGAGGCAGGTGAGATGGTGGCCTTGATTGGCGCGTCGGGCTCGGGTAAATCTACGCTGTTGCGCCACATGGCGGGCCTGATGGCCGGTGATGACGCGGGTCAGGGGTTGGTGCAGATCCATGGCAGCACCGTGCAGCGGAATGGAAAAATTGCATCTGACATTCGCAGCATCCGCTCTGGAGTGGGTTTTGTTTTTCAGCAATTCAATCTGGTAGACCGGTTGCCTGTCATTGTGAATGTGTTGGCGGGCACCTTGCACCGTGTGCCGCTGTGGCGCAGCTTGACACGGTGGTTTACGTCCGGCGAAATCGCCCGTGGCATGGAAGCACTGCGCCGGGTCGGTATTGCCGAATGCGGCCCCCAGCGAGCCTCCACCTTGTCGGGTGGCCAGCAGCAGCGCGCGGCCATTGCCCGTGCACTGGTTCAAGGTGCAAAGGTGATCTTGGCCGATGAGCCTATTGCCTCGCTGGACCCCGAGTCTTCACGCAAGGTGATGGACATACTGGCGCGGGTCAACCGCGAAGACAAATGCACCGTGGTGGTGTCGTTGCACCAAGTGAACGTGGCTATGAAGTACTGCGCTCGCACCGTAGCTCTGCACCACGGGCGCGTGGTGTACGACGGCCCCTCGGTGGCCTTGACGCCTACCCTGCTGCGTGAACTGTATGGCGCAGAGGCTGACGACATCCTGTCGCTGGGCGACCACATCTCCAGCCTGCAAGACATCAAACCCGTGGGTCCACACCTGGCGTGGCCCGCGCCCGCAGTGGCCTTGGCTCAGGCAGCCTGAACACCATCCGCGAAGAAGGTTTCTGCCATGGTCAAACAAATCATTGCTGGTGTGGTCTGTGCGGGGCTGGCGCTGCTCCAGCCTGCGGTTGCGCAAGAGGTGAAGGAAATCAGTTTCGGGATTTTGTCTACCGAGTCATCACAAAACCTCAAACATGATTGGCAACCCATCATTGATGACATGAGTGCACGGCTTGGCTTCAAAGTGAACGCCTTTTTTGCACCCGACTATGCTGGCGTCATCGAGGGCCTGCGTTTTAACAAAGTGCAGGTTGCCTGGCTTGGCAACAAGTCTGCTGTGGATGCAGTAGAGCGAGCCAATAGTGAAGTTTTTGCGCAAACCATCAATGCCGATGGCTCCATGGGTTACTACAGTTTGGTAAGCGTGCACAAGGACAGTGCGTACCACAACCTGACAGACCTCCTTGGCAATGCCAAGAGCATGAGCTTTGGCATGGGAGACCCCAACTCCACCTCCGGTTTTCTGGTGCCAAGCTACTACCTGTTTGCCCTCAATAACGTAAACCATAAAACCGCATTCAAGGCAGTGCGCGGTGCCAACCATGAAACCAACATCATGGCCGTTGCCAGCAAGCAGGTGGATGCTGCCGTCCATAGCTCTGATGTGCTGGAGCGTGTGGCAACGCGCCAACCCGAGATTGCGGCGCAGTTGCGCCAGGTGTGGAAGTCCCCCCTGATTGCCTCAGACCCCATGGTGTGGCGCAAGGACCTGCCCCAAGAGCTCAAGCGCAAGATCAAAGACTTCTTTCTGGCCTACGGCAAAGTGGGGCCAGATGTTGCGCGCGAGCAAGCCCAGTTGAAGAAGCTGACGCTGGGTGGCTTTCAGGACTCCAGCAACGCACAGCTCAAACCGGTTCGTCAACTCGAATTGTTCAAAGAAAAGCTCAAACTAGAAGCCGACACGGCACTGCAAGCCGATGAAAAAAAGGCCAAGCTGGACGAGATTGGCCGCAAGTTGGCTGACTTAGCCAAGTCGTAAACATTTCCACTTCTTCACTCATTTCAACCAAGGATTTCGTATGTTCAAAAAACCACTTTTCGCCCTGGCCACTGTCGCGCTCATGGCCACCACTGCGGTGTCTGCCCAGGAGCTGAAGGAATTCAACTTCGGCATCATCTCCACCGAGTCTTCCACCAATCTGAAGTCCGACTGGCAACCCATCTTGGATGACATGGCTAAAAAGACTGGTCTTAAGATCAATGCGTTTTTTGCGCCAGACTACGCCGGCATCATTGAAGGCATGCGCTTTAACAAGGTCCATGCGGCCTGGTTTGGCAACAAGTCTGCCATGGAAGCGGTGGACCGTGCCAGTGGCGAAGTGTTTGCCCAAATGGTGAATGCCGACGGTACCCAAGGGTATTACTCGCACCTGATTGTGCACAAAGACAGCCCGCTGAAAACGCTGGATGATATGCAGAAGCAAGGTAAGAACCTGTCGTTTGGCAACGGCGACCCCAACTCCACCTCTGGCTTTTTGGTGCCCAGCTACTACGTGTTTGCACAAAACAAGATTGACCCCAAAACGTTTTTCAAAATAGTGCGCAATGCCAACCATGAAACCAACGCCTTGTCGGTGGCCAATAAGCAGGTGGATGTTGCCACCAACAACAGTGAAAATCTGGACAAGATCAAGGACCGGATGCCAGAAAAGCTTAACGATATTCGCATTATCTGGACCTCGCCGCTGATCCCGTTGGACCCGCTGGTTATTCGCAAAGACTTGCCAGAGGCCTACAAGGCCAAAATCAAGGACTTTTTCTACACCTACGGCAACGGTGGACAGCAGGAGAAAGACAATTTGTTTAAGTTGTCCAAACTGTCAGGGTTCAAGCCGTCTACCAATGCACAGCTCATACCCATTCGCCAGCTGGAGTTGTTTAAGACCCGCAACAAGTTTGAATCTGATGCCAGCCTGAACGCTGCCGACAAGCAAGCCAAGCTGGCCGATATTGACAAGCAGTTGGCCGCACTCAGCCAGACGAAGTGAGGCAGCGGTGAGCACACAACCCCCATCCATAGCAATGCCTGCCATGCCAGCACCCGCGGTGCCGCGCACCAGCCTTTCTGCTTTGCTGGCATGGGGCGTTTTGCTGGCCCTGCTAGCGGGCTCCTGGAAAGGGGCCGATATGCGCCCCTTTGACTTGGTACGTGACTCGGCCAATATGGCTACCTATGCCGCAGACTTCTTCCCCCCGAAGTTTGATGAGTGGCGCATGTACCTGAATGAAATGCTCATCACACTGCAAATTGCCCTGTGGGGTACCGCCCTGGCTGTGGTGTTTGCTGTGCCCTTTGGTTTGCTGTCATCGGCCAATATCACGCCGTGGTGGATTCACCAGCCCGTACGCCGTTTGATGGATGCGGCGCGCGCCATCAACGAGATGGTGTTCGCCATGCTGTTCATCGTGGCGGTGGGCTTGGGGCCGTTTGCGGGGGTATTGGCATTATTTGTCCACACCACCGGCATTTTGGCCAAGCTGTTCTCGGAAGCAGTGGAGTCTATTGATCCACAACCGGTAGAAGGCATACGTGCCACTGGTGCCAATGCGCTGGAGGAAATTGTGTATGGCGTGATTCCCCAGGTGTTGCCGCTGTGGATTTCTTACACCCTGTACCGGTTTGAGTCCAATGTTCGCTCTGCTTCCGTGGTGGGTATGGTCGGAGCGGGCGGCATTGGCGTCATTTTGTGGGAAATCATCCGTGGCTTTCAGTACGCTGAAACATGTGCGGTCATGCTCATCATCATCGCGACTGTCAGCGTGATCGATCTAGGTTCGGCCCGTATTCGCAAGTCGCTGATCTAAAGTAGTTATTCGATCACCCGAGGTCTTAGCTGGGGACCTGCTCCGCACCGCTGACGGTGAGCAGGTACTGCGCCAACTGCTGCCCCGCATCGGCCAGTGCGCCACTGTTGACAATGGTGCAGTGCGCCTGCAGGTCTGCAAACTGGGAATTGCGCTCCAACCGCTGTGCGACTGCCTGCGGTGTATCGCGCCCCCGCTGGTGCAGCCGTTGTGCCAACTGCTCTGCATGGGCCACCACTTGAACAATACGCACTGGATGCAAGGGCTTTAGGGTGCCCTGTTCATTGGCGTGCTCGCGTGAACCGTTCACTACTACCACTCGCCCGGCGCTCACATCGTCCGCATAGTGTGAGCTGATGCCATAGCCAAACCCATGCGCCTGCCAGTGCCAGGCCAAGCCATGGGTCTGCACCAAGTGGTCAAACTCCTGCGCAGACACCTGATCATGCTCAGAGCCTGCTTGCGCGGGCCGGGTCACAATGCGCCGAGAAAACACAATGTGGCAGTTCTGGGCCAGGTGGTTTTGGGCCCAGCCCATCACACTGTCTTTGCCAGCACCCGAGGCCCCGCAGACCAACACCCAGCACCCGCTCATGTTTCTGAAAAACTCGCCCCTTTGGAGCGGGGACTTTTATGAACGGCAGCTGTCATAGAGACTCCTTAGAGAAGACGCTAAGTTAGCCATGCAACATGTCAATTCGATGTCACGCCAGCTAAAGATCGATGAAAAGGAGAAAGCAGTGTCGGCTGGAAAATATCTTTCTTTAAAAAAGCACTTGATACCCCACGGGGTATGCATATATACTGTGGTGAGTATTTAAGGATTCACCATGAAAGCCCTGAAAACCCCATCCATGAAGTCCTGCACCAAAGGGGCTGCCGCGCGCCGGCTCGCATTGTGGACAGCAATGGTCTCTTTCGCTGCCACTGGCGCACACGCCCAAGCGGTCAACGTGCCCGCTGTTTCTGTGCCTACCGTTACGCTGGGGCTCAAGCAAACGGGTAGTAGCATCTTTTTGGATGGTGTGGTCCAGCCTGTGCAGCAGAGCACAGTGTCAGCACAGGCGTCGGGGCGCATCGCCACTTTCCCGGTCAAGGCTGGTGACAAGGTAAAAGCGGGGCAATTGTTGGCCACCATCGACGACCGTGAGGCCTCAGTTGGCCTGCAGCGTAGTCGGGCCCAGGTGGACCAGGCCAGTGCTGATCTGCAAAACGCCCAAGCCAACTATGACCGCACCAAAGACTTGCAGACCAAGGGGTTCGTAAGCCGGGCTGCTCTGGATACCGCAGATGCGCAGCTCAAGAGCGCCCGGGCCCAGCGGGAGCAAGCGAGTGCGGCAACCCAACAAAGCAATTTGGCGCAGGGGTTTACGAAAGTCACCGCGCCGTTTGATGGCTGGGTTTTGCAAACAGATGCACAAGCTGGCGATCTGGCTGTACCCGGCAAGAGTTTGCTGGTCATGTACGCACCACTGCCACTGCGCGTGGTGGTGCAAGTGCCCGCGTCACGCGCCGCACAACTGGGTCAAGCAGGTACCGTGCAGGTGCAAGCGGGCGGTGCGTCTGCGAACGAATGGATCACCCCAATCGGCCGCAGCATGATTCCGTCGTCAGACCCTGTTTCTCAGACCACCGAGTGGCGGCTGTTGCTACCCGCTGCGCAAAGTGGCGGGTTGGTTCCAGGGCAACAAGTGCGTGTGCGGTTGGGGGCGGAGGCGAGTGCCAGCCGGAATCTGCTGACCGTGCCCGAGCAAGCCATCGTGCGCCGTGGCGAGTTGGTCGCTGTGTATGTGCAAAGCGGAGCGACATTCACTTTGCGTGCCGTGCGCCTGGGGCAGAGACTGGGCGCTGAAGGTACAGAAGTGTTGGCTGGTCTGAAAGTCGGTGACGTAGTGGCGTTGGACACCCTACGCGCCGCCCAGATACCGGCAACCCCCAAATAGAAGAGAGCCCACCATGCACAACACCGACTCCGCAAAGGAAAGACTGGGCGCGTCTGGTCGCATAGCTGCGGCGTTCCAATCCAACGCGCTCACGCCGCTGCTGGCACTGGTCGCACTGCTGTTGGGTCTGTTCGCCGTTATGGTGACACCGCGTGAAGAAGAGCCGCAGATCAATGTGACCATGGCCAACGTGCTGATCCCCTTTCCGGGTGCCAGTAGTGCAGACGTACAAAACATGGTGGCCAAGCCTGCCGAGCAAGTGCTGGGCCAGATTGCCGGAATCGAACACACCTACTCGGTGGCACGCCCAGGCATGGCGGTGCTTACGGTGCAGTTCAAAGTCGGCGTGCCGCGCACCGAGGCACTGGTGCGGCTGTACGATGTACTCAATGCTAACCAAGACTGGCTGCCCCGTGATCTGGGCGTGCTACTGCCCATTGTTAAACCCAAGGGCATTGACGATGTGCCAGTCGTTGGCATCACGCTGTGGGGCAGGGAAGGCCAGCCCGCCAGCCAACTCGAATCGGTAGCGCACACACTGGAGGCTGAACTGAAATCCGTGGCCGGTGTGCGTGAAGTCAACACCATTGGAGCGCCTGGGCATTCCATTCAGATCGACATGGACCCCACCCGCATGCGTGACCGTGGCGTGGACTTGCTGGGCCTTCGCAACACCATAGCGGCGGCCAACTTTGGCATGCCCGCCGGCGCGGTGCTACAGAATGGCACCACTTCCGCAAGCGCAAAGATGTTGACCGTAGAGGCAGGCGAGTTTCTGCGCAACGCCGAAGATGTGGCCGACTTGGTGGTCGGCGTCAGCAAAGGCAAGCCGGTGTTTTTGCGTGACGTTGCCACCATCAGCAATGGTGCTCAACAAGCCAACAAATACGTTTGGTTCATGCAGGGCGCAGCCAAAGAAACTGCTGGCGCGGATAGCCAGACCGTGGGGCAAGCCTTGCCTGCAGTCACGATCCAGGTTACCAAAAAGCCCGGTGAAAACGCGGTCGACGTGTCGCGTGCCGTGCGCAATCGCTTGCAGTCTCTGCACAACACAGTAATCCCAGGTGGCATGGAGGCCACGGTGACCCGTGACTATGGCGAGACCGCTGCGGAGAAGGCCAATAAACTGATCCAGAAGCTGGCCTTTGCCACCGGCTCAGTCATTTTGCTGGTGGGTTTTGCGCTGGGCCGACGCGAGGCCCTGATCGTTGGTGCGGCCGTTATCCTGACGCTGACCGCCACGCTGTTTGCCTCATGGGCTTGGGGCTTTACGCTGAACCGTGTCTCTTTATTTGCATTGATATTTTCCATCGGCATTCTGGTGGACGATGCCATCGTCGTGGTGGAAAACATCCACCGCCATCAGCAACTGACACCGAATGAACCGCTCAGGGACATCATTCCGCGCGCGGTGGACGAAGTGGGTGGCCCCACCATTCTGGCCACCCTGACCGTGATCGCAGCGCTGCTGCCCATGGCTTTTGTGTCCGGCCTCATGGGCCCTTACATGAGCCCCATTCCCATCAACTCCAGCCTGGGTATGGCCATCTCCTTGGCGATTGCATTCACAGTAACGCCGTGGCTGGCATTGAAGTTCATGCGCGAACACGGTGCGCATGGCGACCATGCAGCTCCCGCAACCAGCAAGACCCGTGTATCCCGCCTCTTTGACAGCGTGCTGATGCCCTTGCTGCAAAGCAGCCGTAAACGCTGGTACCTATTGGGCGGCATCGTCGGTGCGCTGCTGATTTCTGTCAGCCTTACTCTGGTGCCCAGCAGCTTTGCCGGCGTGGTGCTCAAGATGCTTCCCTTTGACAACAAGAGCGAGTTTCAGGTGGTGGTGGACATGCCTGCGGGTACCCCACTGGAAGACACTGCTGCGGCCTTGCAGGAACTCAGTGTCTATTTGGCCCAACAGCCCGAGGTGCTGAATCTGCAAGGCTATGCAGGCACTGCGTCGCCCATCACCTTCAACGGCCTGGTGCGCCAGTACTACCTGCGGTCCGATGCTGAACAGGGCGACCTGCAGGTCAACCTGGTGGACAAGCACCGCCGCAGCGACAAGAGCCACGCCATCGCCCAGCGCATGCGTCCCGCATTGGAAGCCATCGGCGCCAAGCACGGTGCCCGCGTAAAGTTAGTCGAAGTTCCGCCGGGCCCGCCAGTCATGTCACCTCTGGTGGCTGAGGTTTATGGGCCTGACGAAATCGGTCGCCAGGCTCTGGCTGCTCGCATTGCCCAATCATTTGCTGAAACAAGCGATATTGTTGGCGTGGACACCAGTCTGCGTGAGGATGCACCACGTGCCTTTCTGCGCGTGCGCCGCCAGCGTGCCGAGTCGTTGGGCATATCCGTGGCAGCCGTTGCGCAAACCGTGTCCGCAGCACTGGGCGGTGCAGACGCGGCTTACCTGCACGATGGCCAGAGCAAATATCCGGTGCCAGTGCGCATCCAGTTGCCACTGGAAAGCCAGGTGGGGCTGGACAGCATTTTGGGCCTGTCGCTGCGCGCCGCGGCATCGACAGGTACCTCCGGTTCCGGGCAACTTGTGCCTTTGTCCGAGTTGGTCACAGTGGAGCACGGCATCATCGACAAGCCCCTGTTCACCAAAGACCTGAAGGGTGTGAGCTATGTGTTTGGTGACATGGCGGGCAAACTGGATTCGCCACTGTATGGCCTGTTTGCCATCCGCAGCACCATGGACAAGGCGATCAAGCAAGGGGATGCAGTCGTAGGCGAATACTGGATCCACCAGCCTACCGACACGTACCGCCAATTCGCTTTGAAGTGGGACGGCGAGTCGCAAATCACCTACGACACCTTCCGTGACATGGGCGCTGCATACGGCGTTGGCCTCATCCTGATCTACCTGTTGGTGGTGGCGCAGTTCAAGAGCTACCTCACGCCGTTGGTCATCATGGCGTCCATACCGCTCACCATCATTGGTGTGATGCCGGGGCATGCGCTTTTGAATGCGCAGTTCACTGCCACCAGCATGATCGGCATGATTGCATTGGCCGGCATCATTGTGCGCAATTCCATCCTGTTGGTGGATTTCATTGAACTGCAGGTGCGCGAAGGCGTAGCGTTCCGTGATGCGGTGCTGCAGTCGGCCGCTGTGCGCGCTCAGCCTATTGCGTTGACGGGCTTGGCCGCCATGATCGGAGCGTTCTTCATTCTGGACGACCCTATCTTCAATGGTCTGGCCGTGTCGCTCATATTTGGCATTCTGGTGTCCACCGTGCTCACGCTGGTGGTGATACCGGTTCTGTACTACGCGCTGTACCGGCGTCGTATGGGGCCCGTGCAGTAGCCAGGCCAAGCAAATTGAAGTTCTGTTAACTACCTGGAGAAAACCATGACCGTCGCACGCTATATCCACCTGTTTGCCGGCATTTTTATACTGCTCTCACTCGCGCTAGGCGTTCCGGCCAGCCCCCTATTTGTGTCGCAGTGGTGGCTGGTCTTCACGGCCTTTGTGGGTGCCAATCTGTTCCAGTTCGGTATCACCGACAAGTGCCCTATGGGTTGGATACTCAAGAAGTTGGGCGTCCCTGAATCGCGATGAGGTGGCAGCCCTGTACGCCCGAGCGCGCCATTGACCGCAGCGGCCACATGGCAAACAAAAACCTTGGAAAATACCGCTATGACCCATTCGGAGAGTTGTATGCAGACCGCTTTTAAAGACCAGCAAGCCCGTACCGACATACTCAATCGCCTGCGCAGGGCCGAGGGGCAATTGCGTGGCATTCAACGTATGGTGGAGAGCGGTGAGGATTGCTTGAAAATTGGCCAGCAGTTCTCGGCCGTGCGCAAGGCGCTGGACAGCACCTACCTGCGAATGACAGTGTGCTTTCTGGAGCAGGAATTGAGTACCTGCATGGCCCCGCGTTCGTCCGAGACGGGCGATATGGAAGGTGTCTTCAAGAACCTGGAAACCATGCTGGCGCGTTTGCGATAGTGCAAGCGCCGCAGTTTCTCGCCATTGCACCGGGCTGCTGTCGCTGTCGCTCCTGCAAGCTGGCGTTCGAATTGCCAGCGCGGGGAATAGTCATGGCAAAAATCATGCTCTAGCCCTCGCGGATTTTGCTTATTCAGCTATCATAACTATAGCGAAAAAGGAATATTCACTGGCGTGAACCAACGCGTCCCTTGCGGCCCACAGCGCAAATCAAAACAACCATTTGATTCCGAGTTCTATAACGGTATCGTTTTGTGACGGCAGCAAACTTGCGCCACTCGGTGCTACCAACGCATCGACGGCGCTATCTGAGTACTGCAAGACGATAGATGCTTTGGGGTGGAATAGGTAGCGCATGGAGATGGCCCGCTGCCGTTGGTTTTGGGTCACCACGGTACGGCTTTGACTGGCCGAGAGGTCCAGATTCCATGCGTCGGAAATATCCCAGGTCAACCCCAAGGTTTGGCTGCGGTCGAGCAAGTCACCCAATCTGGTTGCTGCATTGACACGGCGGACTTTGCGATTGAGCAGCGCACGTGCAAGGTCGACCGGGTCGACGCTGTAAGCGTAGTCATCAAACGATGCGTAGACCTCCACGTCAGCGTTGATTCCTTGTCGTATTTCTAGCCGCGTACGCTGCTGCTGAGGTATGCGTCCACTGAGGCTTTGTGAAGTCGACTGTGGCGAATAGTCGGTCGTGGTGCGTTCGACTTCGACCCGCGTCGCACGGCTCCATTGCCATTGTTTGTGCAAGTTCCAGGCCACCGAAACCCCACGGCTCGTGACCTTGACCAGGTCATCATTCAGTGTGGTGGTGGATGCGTACAAGGACCAGACCGGCGATAGATTCCAGTCGATGCCGGCACCCCATTGCGTAGAAATCTCTGCGTTGTTGACCAAGCTCTGGGTGGTGTCCAGCCCCAAGGAAACGGGTAGTGCCGCGGGCTCTAAGTTGAGCACCAAACTGTTGGTGGTCAAGCCGCCACTGCCACTGCCGCGGGTGTAAGAGATGTCACCGCCCAACCCGCTGCCGCTCTGCGCATGCGCCGCGCCGCACAGGGCCATGAGCAGAACGGTCTGTAAACGCAACAATGAAGACCTACAAGATTTGTGTGTCATGGTGAACTGCTCCATGTTGGGGTTGAATCTCAGTCGCCGTTTCGGCGGTGGGCGCGTCGCTGCAAGCGCTTGCGGACATTCTCTCGTTGCTCATCGTTGAGACCATCGATCCTTTCGCGTATGTTTTTGACTGCGTCCGGATGTTTTTCAAGGATCTGCTGCACACGCTCGCCCATTCTTTCTTTGCGTTCTTGCAGGCGTTCTTCCAAACGCAACGCCCGGCGCTCCACAAAGTCTGGACGGTCTGCCAGCAGGCTGGCGATCGTCTGGGCATCTCTTGCCAAGAAGGCGTGCTGACCGGCCTGCACGTGCAACTCACCGTGCGCGTTGCGCACGACCGTGGCGCCTTCCGATACGGAGTTGTAGGTTCCAGCTAGGTTGCGGCCATCGGGGGCATCGAGCACCGACACCTCATGATCTGTTCCGCGGATACCGATCGTTGCAGTAGCGGTGGATACGCGGTAACCCGATGG
Organism: uncultured Rhodoferax sp.; assembly: GCA_964468905.1. Lineage (GTDB taxonomy): Bacteria > Pseudomonadota > Gammaproteobacteria > Burkholderiales > Burkholderiaceae_C > Allorhodoferax. The sequence goes on from CAYXWW010000011.1 coordinate 17,398, forward strand.
GTTGAGCTTTCCAATCCATCCGGTGACGGATCGCAGTGCGCCACGTACCAGCGACATGTCAATCACCGACTTGTTGTCTTGTGTGGCCTGGTACTGCACCATTTTGAAGGTGCTGTTGGGGCGCAGCGCCAGGATGCCGCCGTCCTCTGTTACGGCATGCAACTCGCCGCCCGCCTGGGTCAGCACGGTCTGCCCCACCAGCAGCTTTTGGCCTACGGTGGGTGCGGTTGCTGTGCCATCGCTACTCACAACGGACACTGGGCCATGCACGGCATCCACGGTGCCAAAAACCTGCGCAAAACCTCCGATGGGAGGCAAGACCAAAACCAGCCAACAAAGAATACGATGCAACATGACGGGCCCCTGAAATTAGCGCTTTTGCGCGTCCAACATAACTTTGCGGAAATGCTTTCCTTGCTCGGTGGGCGTATAGCTCCAGTCGGAAATCATCTGGGGAGGCCAGTCCGGGTCAAGGCACCATACCGTGAAAGAGATCCCATTCTTGGCCAGGTAGTCACTGATGAGCGGGCCGTAGCTGCCTTCATGGAATCTCCTCTGTTAAATGTTGAACCGCTACATGATAATCCGTCTGTCCGGCGCACTGTGCGACGGTGCGATACTGAGAAAAATGAACGTAAAAAGTAGAAAAGGCAGGGCCACTGGACGCGTTACGCTGACCGACGTTGCGCGCGTCGCGGGGGTGAGTCCCATCACTGCTTCCAGGGCACTGCGCGATGTCAGCAGTGTGGATCCTGTGCTTGCACAGAAGGTGCACGCCGCTGCACTGGAGCTGCACTACGCGCCTGACCCCGCAGCCCAGGCGCTGGCGTCTGCGCGCAGTCGCTCAGTGGTTGTGCTCGTGCCGTCGTTCACCAATACGGTGTTTGCAGCATTGCTCGAATCGCTCAATGCTGCGCTGCGCGCGCAGGGCTTCCACATTCTGCTGGGTGACACCCACTACAGCCACGACGACGAAGAACGCTTGTTGCGCAGCTACTTGATGCACAACCCGAGCGGCATCGTTGTCACTGGTTTTGACCGCAATGAAAGCACGCGCCGACTACTGCAACTGAGCAAGATTCCCTGTGTACACGTCATGGAAGTGAGTTCCGCGCCAGGTGTCTATAGCGTGGGTTTTTCGCAGCGCGAAAGTGGTTACGCGATGACAAAGCACTTGCTGGACAAGGGCGCGCGCCGCATTGTTTACGCGGCAGGCCAACTTGATACCCGTGCCATGCAACGGGGCGAAGGTTATCGACGAGCCATGCGTGATGCGGGTTGCTATGACGCTTCACTGGAGTTCCTCAGCCCCTTGCCAACATCGTTGGGTCTTGGCACACAAATGTTTCGGCAAATTCGCGTTCTGCATCCGGATGCAGACGCCATCTTTTTCTGTAACGACAACCTGGCCCATGGGGCACTATTGGAAGCCCTGCGTATGGGTGTGAAGGTACCGCAAGACATCAAGATTGCGGGCTTTAATGATGTGGACGAGTCGCGCTACACCGTCCCCCGACTTACAACAGTGGCCACTCCACGTGAGGAAGTCGGGCACCGCGCTGGAGCCATGCTGATTGCCTTGATGCAGGGTAAGCCGGTAGAGGAGTCCTGTGTCGATCTTGGTTTTCAGCTGTCAATAAGAGACAGTGCCTAGATTGACATGCAAATTACATTTTCCCAGTCATTTGTCTGCCAATTCGACGGTACTCATTGATCACACTGGCGGGCAACTCTCGAGCCCCTTTTTGGGCGGGGTCGTCCAATCCTCCAGGCCAGAGATAGCCCAGCATGCCCACGACATCTGTGCGTTCGATCTGTGCCAAATATGCGTAATTTGATGCGACGGTTTTCATATCCGCTTCCTTGTAGCCCGCTTGACCATAAAAAGGTAGCCATTGCGCATCCATCACCAGCAATATTTTTTGTGTTGCCCGCGTACGCTTGGATTTGAGCAAAGCTAACTCGCTCAAATAGGTTCGGTTGGTGTGTGGGTCAGGTATAGCGTAGTGGTCAAATCCGACCCAGTCTATTGAGGGCGGAATCTGTAGTGCAGCCAATGCAGGTGCGGCCTCGATCAGGGCAACTGGAACTTGTGGCAGGCTAGCCTTTACAAAGTCTGCAGCGGCTCTTAGATCAGTGTTGCTCATGCCATTCCATACTGGCTCGTCCGCCAAATAGAAAGCGGTGATATTTTTCGACAGCTTATGGAGATCATTGATGTGCACAAAACGGTTCCAACGTGAAACATAGTCTGCTCTTAAGCGCAGCCGCCTTCCACTGCCAGTAGTGCTGTCCACTGTACTGTCAAACAAAATGGACTGAATGGCCAAGAACGCTCCCACGTTCTGGTTCGCCATTTGTGCCAAACGGCTCTGAATATGCTCATCGGGTGAAAACACGCACATGTGCGCTGTACTGGAGAAAGCTGCGACTTCATCCAAATAGGAGGTTTTGGGTACATGATCCAGCGGGTCGTCAAATCCACAATCAACCGCAGCAAAGCCAAAGTGTTGATGAAAAGCAGGGGCCGCCTCTGGGGCCGCCTCTGGGGCGGAATCGGAAATGCAACCGATGCATGCCACAAGCAAGGGCAAACATAAAACTGCCTTAATTGAGAAAACTCGTTTCATGTCAAATATTTGCACCCAAGAACACTGGATTGGTGTAGTTGATTGCTGCTATTGTTGACGTAAAGTGTTTGCGCCGCTCCACGGTAATGTAGCCCTGCGTTGCACCGATCCTGGAACGGCGCCGAATTCAGCTGTGCTGGCATCGTCCATCAGGTTGCAGGCGGCAATTTGGTCGCGCCTGTCTTGCATGCGGGCTCTGCGCTGCTGTACCAGGCCCGCCCGGGCATCGTGCGGCAATTGGTCAATGACCTGCAGGGTTCCTGAACACAGGGCATCTGTGTCAATCCAGTCAATCGTGCGCTTGGCCAACTGCAACCACAGCAGGTCGCCATCTTTCAAAAGACCAATACCACCGCCTGCCCATGCTTCCGGTGTCACATGGCCAACGCACGGACCTTTGGTTACACCGGAATAGCGGCCGTCAGTCAGCAAAATAGAAAAGCGCTCCAACACACCATGGTGCCGTAGCGACTGGCTGGGTGCAAACATCTCGGGCATGCCAAAGGCTTGCGGCCCCTGGCCCGCAATGACGAAAGCGAAAGCGAGTGCGCCTTCGTCGATCCAATCCATGGCGTCCGACGCTTGTCGATGGGAGTAGCGCGCTGCCATGGCTTGCAGCACATCGGGGCGTTGATTGGCCATCGCGGCAAGACTCGGCAACAGGTCTGCTGACTGCATATCGGCAATGCAGTCGGCTTCGTTTTCGTAGTACCGAACCATGAATACGCGACTCTCGAACCGGCTGATATGCTCGCTGCTCATGCCAGCCACTTTCACAGCGCTGGATTCGAAAAAATTGCCGCGTAAAACGTCACAGCCGGAAATCTCACGTACCGGAACGACTCTGATGATCGAGCGCTCCGGTGCCAAGTTGGGCGACACAGCGGAGGCGAGACGACCGATTCGCTGGCCCCATGTTTCACCGGTAACGGTTTTGGCCTCGAGGTCCATGGGGATGTTGAGGTCAGACAAAACGCGTACCAGGCTGTCCAGACCGTGGTGGAGGCCTGCTTTTGCTTGCATAGCAAGGGTAAACGTGTCGCGCCCGTCGGTCAGGCTATGGGCAAAAATGTCCGGGATCGCGCTCGCGTAGCGTACCTTTTCAAAGTCTGCCAGCGATACGTCAAATCCGGCATGTCGCATGACTGCGGGCATGTGCAACAGTAAATTGGTGGAGCTGCCGGTGGCACAGTGGATGCGAATCGCATTGGCAAAGTTTTGGTCCAACAAATTGCACACGGACAGTTCAGGCTTGTTGAAGCTGCGAAACAGTGTGTCGACATTGGCAAACACGATGTCTGTAGGCGCTTCCTCGGTCAATAGCTCAGATCCTACCGGCACAAAGCCCAGCGCTGCAACCAAGGTCCGTGAGGAATTTCCGGTGCCGTTGAAGGCACATATCCCACCCTTTTCATCGCACGTAGCGGCGGCCAATTCATCCAACAGGGCATGCGCCCATTCGCGCGAACAGAGCTTCTTTTCGATGGCGCGGTTGAACAGTGAAAGAAACGCCTCGTCGGATGTGCATTGCAGGATGTAACGGCAGTTTTCTTCAATGTCTTGGGCCAAGTGCACTTCGCCAGCCGCCATTGCCTGTGCCTGCAGCTCGTGCAATTGTTGGCGCGCGGTGGGTGGAATCTCTCCGCCACGCAGCACGTGCGCTGGGACAAATACCGCCCAAACTGGGGCGTTGCACCGTGCAGGATGGCGGCGCGCACGGTCGGCTGCAGCAAGCCCGGCAAGAATGCCAGTGGGCGTTTTGTCGCACCCGGCGATCACATACGCAGCGTGGTAGCTGTGACCTTCAAAGTTGATGTTGACCGTCATCGCTGTGTGATTGCGCGATGCGAGGGAATAGCATTGTCCGATGTTGCTTTGCGCAGTGCCATCGCAGATGACAGGAAGGCCAAAGGTAAAGGGCACGCCACCGTTTTGCCACACTCTGGCTGCTGCACGCAGAGCGTGTTCCAGATCGTACAAGTGCGCTGGATGGTCTGGCGAGCCTTGGATGATGCATACGCGCGGCCGATTGCCAGCCAGGCGATCCACGATCTCTTTGAGTGAAAGTGCCCCAAGCCCCTTGAAACCGGGTTCGCCGTTCAGGAGCTGCTCGGCGCGCCGCAGCAAGGCCAGCACCGTGATCGGTTCATTGGCCAATCCCTGGATACAGGTGCGGTAAGGGTTGTTTCCCTCCTCAATGACAAGACCATCGAACTCGGGGTTTGCAACTGCGCTGGTAGTTTTGGGGGTTGGAGTCATAGCAATTTACGTGCGGCTAAATTGCGCATAAGGTCTGTCAGGCCAAACTTCCAAGCGGGTGCCACGTCACAAGTCGTGACCCGATTGAGGAGCGTTCCTAAGCGTGGTGAAGAGACGCGCACGGTGTCGCCCTTTTGGTGCGTAAAGCCACTGCCTGCTACACCACGGTCTTGCGTCGGCGCAAACATGGTTCCCAGGAACAGTGCCAGACCATCCGGGTATTGGTGATCACTGGTGGCCTGCTTGACCAAATCCAAAGGGTCGCGGCTAATGTGCGACATAGAGCTCTCGCCTTTCATGGCAAACCCATCAGCTCCCAGTACTTCCAGGCTCACCACCGCATTGCGGACGTCTCCGATTCCAAACGTGGCGTCGAACATGCGGATGAAAGGCCCAATCGAACACGACGCGTTGTTGTCCTTTGCTTTGCCGAGCAACAGTGCGCTGAGTCCTTCGATATCGCGCAGGTTTACATCGTTTCCTAAGCTGGCCCCTACAACATCACCGTGGGCGGTGCACGCCAAGACAACTTCAGGCTCGGGGTTGTTCCAGTGTGAATCACTGCGTACGCCTACCCAGTCGCCCCATCCAACGGATGACAATACGGGTGCTTTGGTAAATATTTCGGCATAGGGGCCAATGGCCACTTCCAGGTATTGAGACCACAAGCCATCGCCGAGGAGCGCGGTCTTTAAGCGCTGCGCCTCAGGTGACCCGGGCTTGACCGTGCGAATATCTGCGCCAACACGATCCGCCAGACTATTGCGGATGCTCTGTGCGGCTGCGGGATTTCCGCGCGCGCGCTCCTCAATGACGCGCTCCACTGCCGAAACCGCAAAGGTGACACCACTGGCTTTGACGCATTGCAAATCAATCGGGGCGAGCAAGCGCACGGACGTCGGTTCTGTGTCAAAGGCACAGGCAATGTCTAGGTCCTCAATAGCGCCCAAATCGCGGCCTTTTGGTTCGGCACCACTCCATTGGTTGAGCAATTGCGAAACGGTTGGGGCCATGACACTGACATCCAGTACCCGCCCCCCCACCAATGCAACGGGTGTTGGGCCTTCGGGCAATTGAAGCCGACCCACGAGGGTCGCGTTGCGCCAGTCCAGTGGAAGAAAATCGATGATGTTCATTGTCGTGCCGTGTGGCTCACGCCTGTGTGTAGGCGGTCTTTACCGTGGTGTAGAACTCTGCTGCATAGTGCCCTTGCTCGCGTGGGCCGTAGCTGCTGCCTTTTCGTCCGCCAAAGGGGACGTGGTAGTCAACGCCGGCGGTTGGCAGATTGACCATGACCATGCCTGCTTGGGCATGCCGTTTGAAATGGCTAGCGTATTTCAGACTGGTTGTAGCAATGCCGCTGGCCAGGCCAAAGGGTGTGTCATTGGCTACCAACAAAGCTTCTTCGTAGTTGCGAACGCGTTGAATACTGACCACCGGCCCAAAAATCTCTTCGGTGTTGATGCGCATGGTTGGGGCGGTCTCGGTAAAGAGCGCAGGGCGCATGTAGAAGCCCGGCGCACCATTGGCATTGATAGACAAAGCCTCACCACCAAAGGCCAAGGTTGCGCCCTCGTTGCGACCAATGGCAACATACGCAAGATTTTGGGCCAGTTGGCGTTCGTCCACCACGGGTCCAATATCGGCTCCAGCCATGCGCGCATCGTCAATTTTGAGTGTTGCCATCTTGGCCACCATGGCACCAACAAAACGATCGTGGATGGCATCGGTCACGATGACGCGACTTGAGGCTGTACACCGCTGTCCGGTGGAAAAGAAACCGGAGTTGACTGCAGCACCCACGGCAATATCGAGGTTTGCATCGTCCAGCACCACAAACGGATTTTTGCCACCCATTTCAAGCTGAAACTTTGCACCACGCGCCACACACGCTGCAGCCACGCGTTTTCCAGTGCTCACTGAACCAGTAAAGCTGACGGCCGCAACTCGCGCGTCGTCCAGGAGCACTTGGCCAACTTCACTACCACGGCCCATCACCAGGTTGAAGACACCAGCCGGTAGGCCCGATCGATGAATGATATCGGCCAGCAGCCAGGCGCATCCGGGCACCAATTCGGCGGGCTTGAACACCACGCAATTGCCATAAGCGAGTGCTGGCGCAATTTTCCAGGCGGGTATGGCAATGGGAAAGTTCCAGGGTGTGATGACACCAATAACGCCCACAGGTTCGCGTGTCACTTCCACACCCACACCAGGACGCACCGAAGGCAAAACTTCCCCGGCGAGCCGTAAGGCTTCACCCGCGAAGAATTTGAATATATTGCCAGCCCGCGACACCTCGCCTATGGCCTCTGGCATTACTTTGCCTTCCTCACGGGCCAGCATATTGCCCAGTTCGTTACGCCTTGCAAGAAGTTCTGAACCAATGGCATCCAGAATATCGAACCGTTGCTGGGGTGTACTGAGCGACCAGGTCGCGAAGGCTTCATTCGCAGCAGAAACGGCATCTTGTGTCTGCGAGGCGTTGGCCTGAGCGTATTCACCAATCACATCACGGGTATCCGATGGATTGATGTTTTGATAGGCAAGCGGGCCGTCTGTCCAAGAGCCGGCAATGAGGTTTTGAAACACGGAATTCCTTTGTGCGGTGTAAATGGTGCGTTGGTGTGAGTGCGCTTAGCGGGGCGTACGCAGTTTTGTCAACGCTGTCTGCGCTTCATTCCACAGGTCCATGCCAATCGTCACGCCTATAGATGCATTCACACGTGTCAACTTGTCACGCATGCGTGCAGTCTCTACCGGGCCCAGTGCGTTGACTTGCATGCCTTTGGCTTTCAGTTCTGCCAGCGCGCTGCCGGCTTCATCGCGTGAGTCTTTGCGTTCATAGTTGCGGCTGGCAATGGCGGCGTTCAGCAAAACCTTCTGCTCGTCTTTCGAGAGGCCATCCCACCATTTCTTGCTCGCCAAAATGATCCAGGGGCTATAGACGTGGTTGGTCAGAGACAGGTATTTCTGCACTTCAAAAAACTTGCTGGACAAGATGGTGTTGACAGGATTTTCTTGGCCATCTACAGCTTTGGTCTCAAGGGCGCTGAAGAGCTCTGAGAATGGCATGGGCAACGCATTGGCACCAAGAGTGCGAAAGCTTTCCAAATAGACGTTGTTTTGCATGACGCGTACTTTGACGCCTTCCAGGTCTTCCAGCTTGGTGATGGCACGCTTGTTGTTGGTGAGGTTGCGAAAGCCGTTTTCCCAATAGACGAGGCCAACCAGTCCCTTTTCTTGCAGCTTGGCCATCACTTTTTCACCGATGGGTCCATCAAGTATCGCGTCGGCTTCTTGCGAAGAGTTGAACAGAAAAGGCGTATCCCACAAGGCCATTTCCTTGGTGATGCCGACCAACGTTGCAGTTGACCCGACCATCATTTCTTGCGCACCCCCAATGAGTGACTGCTGCATTTGCACATCGGGACCCAATGCGCCAGCGCCGATGGCGCGTACTTTCATTTTTCCGCCGGAGCCTTTTTCCACACTTTCCGCAAAAAATTTGCTCGCGCGCCCCATATTGGATTGCTCGTTGAGACCATAGCCAAAGCGGATGATCCGCGGTTTGATGTCTTGCGCAAAGCTGGCGAAGGATGCACCCAAAGTCAGTGCGGCAGTAGCGGCTATCAAGGTACGGCGAAAGGTATACATAAAACGCTCCTCTGATGAATTGAACCAATGAAAAGAAACAACTAACGCATCCACTTGACGGGTGCGATCACGATCTCAGGAAAGATGATGAACAGGGTGAGGATCACTAGATAGGCGATCAAAAACGGATTCACCCCGCGTACGACTTGCGACAGGGGCATGCGTCCGACGCCGGCGACGACATTCAACACCGTTCCTACCGGTGGCGTAATGAGTCCTATGGCGCCATTGAGAATAAACATCAGGCCGAAGTAGACAGGGTCTATGCCAGCCTTGACAGCAATCGGCAGCATGACCGGGGCAAAGATCAAAATAGTCGGAGTCAAGTCCAGTGCAGTACCGACCAGCACGAGAACCACCATCATGATCGCCATCAGCATTCGCGGACTCTGCGCTAGCGAGCCCAGCCACGCTGTCAAGACCGTGGGTAAATCCGCAAGCGTAATCATGTAGCTGGCGACTTGTGCGCCTGCGCATAGAAACATCACAATCGCGGTAGTACGCGCGGCACGCACCAGAACGCCCTTAATTTCCGTCACGCGCATTTCACGGTGAATGAAGATCGCCACGACCAATGCATAGACCGCTGCAACCACCGCCGCCTCTGTGGGCGTAAACATGCCAGTTTTCATACCACCAATGATGATGATCGGCATCAGCAGTGCCCAGAATGCGCGGGCGGTTGTACGCAAACGATCGCGCAAAGGGACACAGGCGTCGGCAGGCAGCTCAAGGTCGCGCAGGACATACCGCCAAGCAACGACGAGGCCGACACCCATGAGGAGTCCCGGCACGATGCCGGAAATAAACAGTGCCGAGATCGAGGTGTTGGTGGTAACACCGTAGATCACAAATGGCATGGATGGAGGGATGATGGGTGCGATGATGCCCCCCGATGCCAAGAGCCCGGCAGATGTATGCATGGGGTAGCCCCGCTCGCGCATCATCGGTAGCAAGATGGTGGCCAGTGCTGCGGTATCTGCCAACGCGGAGCCACTCATACTGGCCATCAATACGGCAGCACCAATGGCAACATAGCCCAGGCCGCCGCGAATATGACCAATCCACGCCTGCGCCATGTCGATAATGCGTCGACTCAATCCGCCGCTGTTCATGAGCTCACCGGCCAATACAAAGAAAGGCACAGCGAGCAACGCAAAGCTGTCAACGCCTGCAACCAGGTTTTGCGCAAGCAGTTGGGTATCCCAAAAGTCCAGCACCCAAGCCATGCCTGCGCCCGTGAGAACCAAGGCCATGGCCATATTGAGGCCAATACCCATGAGAACCGTCATGCCGAGGCAGAAGGTGACAAACGCGAGTGCTTCTGGTCCCATTCCCATGTCAATCCACCTCGCCTACGTGGCCTAGTGCCATGGGCTGCTGCTGCACAATTTCGCGCACCACCATTGCGCCAATCGCCGTAGCGCACAGAAGCACTGGCAAAGGTAGCATCGCAATCGGATAGCCCATGACGGGGGAGACCGACCCCCAAGCCGCTTCGATCTGCAGCCACGCGCCGCGCGCAAGTAGTGCGCATGCCAATAGCATCAGCAGTCGGACCAGCAATGTCATGCCTCTCAGTAAATAACGAGGGCCCTTTTCCAAAAGAGCCAAGAGGCTCGTAAAAGCCATATGCTCGCCAGCAGGGTAGGCTGCGACCGCACCCAGGAAAACCATCCACACAAACAACAACCGCGATAACTCTTCTGCTGCGGCTACTCCGGTGCCAAAACCATAGCGCAGCACGACATTGCCAAACACCAACACAGCCATCAATGCCAGAGACGCAGCCATGACCGTGTCCAGGCTCTTTTCAATCAAGCCAGATGTTTGTGTCGCAACCGCAGGGGAGGCTGTATTGGGGGGCGAATCTGCCTCGTCAGGTGTGGGCTTTATCATGTTACGGTTAACATCGCTATTACTGCTCAGACATCGCTATCTGACGCATTGTGCTGAACAAAATCCGTAGCGACAAGCAATCCTCATTGGTAAAATTCGCACTACGTTGAAAAAATTGGTGAGAAAGTCAATTAGACAGCGCTATCTTACTAGTGTAAATGGGATGAATTGGCTGGGATAAACCCTAGTAAAACACCATTTTCAATAGCAAATACTCGAACTGTTTGCGCAAACAGTCTTCGGGTTTGTACTTGATTCGACTGCTGCACTAATGAGTCATACTTCGGCGCGCAAGGATGGATTTCCATCCCGAATCCCTTTTGAAACATCGCAACAGCCAGTCGCTGAGAAGTGAATTGACACCATGAATCCACAAAATGACACCGCCAAAGGCATAGGAAACTATCGTTGGACCATATGCGGCTTGTTGTTCTTTGCAACAACCATCAATTACTTGGACCGGCAAGTGCTGAGTCTGTTGTCCCCAGAACTTAGCAAGATATTTGGCTGGAGTAACACAGACTACGCCAACATCACCGTTGCGTTTCAATTCGTCTACGCTTTTTCGATGCTTTTTGCCGGGCGCATTGTTGACCATTTGGGTACGAAAGCGGGCTTCGTCTTGGCCATCATCGTGTGGTCTATTGGCGCAATATTGCACGCTTATGCCGAACCAATCGGTGCATGGTCCAATAATGTGCTTGCCATCGTTGGCATCGCGGCGGTGCCTGTCTCTGTGCTTGGCTTTATGGTGTCCCGCGCGGTTCTCGCGATTGGTGAGGCTGGCAACTTTCCCGCAGCCATCAAAGCAACTGCGGAATACTTTCCCAAAAAAGACCGCTCGCTGGCAACCGGAATCTTCAATTCTGGCGCAAACATTGGCGCGGTACTAGCGCCCTTGACCGTGCCGTGGATTGCGGCGCACTGGGGTTGGCAAACAGCCTTTATCTGGATAGGTGCCATTGGTTTTGTGTGGCTTGCATTCTGGCAAGTTTTCTACGAATCACCTGAAAAGCAAAAGCGCTTGGGTGAGGCGGAGCGGGCCTACATCAATAGTGAAAATGAAGAGCACGAATCGAATGTCACCGCTGAAACTAATGAAAAGTTCTCATGGTTGAAATTGTTCAAATTTCGCCAAACGTGGGCGTTTATCTTTGGAAAACTGTTGACCGACGGCGTCTGGTGGTTCTACCTATTTTGGCTTCCAAAATACCTGGGCGAAAACTATGGCGTAAAAGGAACTGACCTGATGCTTCCCATGACCGTGCTCTACAGCATGACCATGATTGGCAGTATTGGCGGAGGTGCCTTTCCACGATACTTTATTCAAAAAGGTGTGGCCGCCTACGATGGCAGGCTGAAAGCCATGCTGGTGATCGCGTTGTTTCCATTGACCGTGCTGTTCGCGCAGCCGCTGGGGCATTACAGTTTCTGGATTCCGGTGCTGTTGATTGGTATTGGCGCGTCTGCACACCAGGCGTGGTCGGCCAACCTATTCACTACTGTTTCAGACATGTTTCCCAAGCGCGCCATTGCATCGGTCGTAGGAATCGGGGGCATGGCAGGAGGCATTGGAGGCGTGCTCGTTTCAAAAACGGGTGGTTGGCTATTTGACTACTACCGCGCACAAGGCCACATAGAAACCGGCTACACCATCATGTTCACCGGTTGCGCAGTGGCCTATCTCATTGCATGGGGTGTGATCAAACTCCTGGTCCCCAAGTACACGCCTATTACCAATATTTAACGTTACCTGAAAACAGTGTGCGGGCCACACAAGTGGCAGCGCGCGCACAGTGGCTGGAACGTGCCCATTGGCGGTAAGTTCGCAGCCATCAGTTTGCAGTGCCTAGCGCGACTTTTCCAGGGTGATCATGAACACATCATTCTCCCGCAAGGGAAGTCTCTTGCTGAAATGGCTGTTTGATTTTTGTACCCACCGATAGGTGTCTATGGGTTTGCCACTGTTTCGCGCAGCGAGCGTCTTCACTTGTTCGCGTGAAAGGTTGGAAGGTGAACCCAGTTTCAGAAAATCAGCGTACACGTCGTTGATCTTGTAGCCCACTTGATAAACGGAAACCGTATAGGTACCACGTGGCAGGTTTTTCAGTTTGACCTCCAGATCACCGAGTGGTTGCGCTGGAATGTCCTTTTTATAGAACACTTGATCGCTTTCTGTTGTCTTGGGAATGTGAAGATCCCATACCAATGCCTGCACACCTTGCTTTGTGCGCGTGATCCAACTTGCGGGGTCATTGCTCTTCAAGTCCTGGTCACCCAGGCGATGCAGGAATTGATAGGCATAGAAGGCTGGCTTGCGCAAACCTTGAAAATTGAGCATGCCAAATCCACCGTGAAACGGTGAAGGAACCGGGCCGTTTTCCTCGAAATTATCAGTAAATGTCCAGTAAGACATGGAGTCAATGTATCCGGCCGAACCGCGCAATTTCGACAAGATGTAGGGTGCAGAAATATAGTGATCGTGCACCGGGTCGCGCGGTGAATACGAGCTACTCCATTCGGTGTAATGGAGCGGCAGCGTCGGCTTTGCGGAGGACTGGATCGTTGCTGCGACGGCGTGCACGCCACCAATAATCGCGGTGGGATCCGGATTCAAAAATAGCTTTTGCTCACCGTTCTCATCCAAGCCAATCCCGTCTACGCCGTAGTCGTGGGTTGCGATAAAGTCGAGCGGGACATTGTTCTTCGTCGCATACGCGATGGTTTCTGCAATCCAACCGCGCCCAGCAGTTGCAGGGCCACCGACGCGGTAGGCGGTCGATACGGATTTGATGGCGTCAGCCGTGTTTGCATACAGCTGGAAGTAGTCAGCCTGATCCCCGGTAAAGAAGAGATCCTTCAAATTTGGCTCGTTCCACACTTCAAAATACCAGCTAGCAACCTCTGCTTGCCCATAGCGCTGGGTCCAATGCTCAACCAGCGCGTGAATGAGTCCGTGCCACTTGTTTGGGTCTTTGGGCGGCGAGATCATGCCTTTCCACCAAAAAATGCTCTTTGGGTTGCTGGCAAGCGCTGTCGGCATGAATGAAAACTCGACAAAAGGCTTCATGCCATTGGCCAGCACCATGTCGTAAATTTGATCGATGTATTGGAAGTTGTAGCGCGGATTGCCATTTTTGTCTTCGCTGTACACACCCAACTCGTCCTGCAGCAAACCGTGAAAGCGGATGTATTGGAAGCCACATTCCCGTTGCACTTCTTTGAAGTCGCGCTGCCAGTCTGCACGCAGCGCCTCTGCCGCGCGACCGGCCCCCACCACCTTCTGAAAAAACTTGTCAGTCTTGCCGGTGACTACCGTGTAGTCGGCGTCCACCGTGCGCGTGCCCGCGAACGATTGGGCTGCCAGAAGTAAAAGGAGCGTGAACGTTGCTTTCAACATGGGATCCTTACGATAAAAGTCGAGATTGTTGCATCCATCTGCTGCCCGCAAAAGGATTGAATGAAGTTGCTTGACCAGTGCTGCGTTTAGCGACTAGCATGCACAACGACATTTCTCTGACCGTGCAAATTGAAAGCTGTGTCTTTGGCAAACAAAGCAATTCGTATAGCAGTCCTCATCGACACACTGGATGACTACTTTCAGCGTGCTTTGGTCAGTTGCATCAATGAGGCGGGAAAAGCCGACGGTTCTCATCTCTTTTACATACCTGGTCACATCGCAAACGCCACGACCAATTTTGAGCGCCAGTTCAACTATCTTTTTGGGTTCGGCCGCAGCCAGCGGTTTGACGCGATCATCAGTGCCACGGAGCACTTCCAACACCATCTCACCGTCGAAGAGTGTGGGAACTTTCTGGGCCAATTTTCGCCAACGCCGCTTGTAAATCTTAACTTCAGTATGGAAGGTACGTCTTCTGCGTTGATCGACAACCGGGCGGGGTTTCGCCCGCTCATGCAGCATTTGATTGAGGACCACCAGTACAAGCGGTTCGCCTTTATGAAAGGAATCGCTGCGACAAAAGACTCCGAAGATCGATTCGATGAATTCTTACGTTGCTTGACCGCCAGTGGCATTGCCTTCAATCCAGAACTTGTTGCAACGGGGAACTTCAATCAGGCCGAAGGCCGCATAGCCATGGAGCAACTGCTCGATAAGAAGATCCCGTTTGAAGTCTTGGTGTGTGCCAATGACGGCATGGCACATGCTGCCATTGCGGTTGCAGTGGAGCGCGGATTGCGGGTCCCCCAAGATGTGGCGGTGACTGGTTTCGATGATGTATTGGCGTTTGCCAAGCAAGGGCTTCCACTGACGACAGTCAATCAGTCGCTTCAATCGCTGGTCAATTGCGCTTTTGCTCTCGTTCGGGACCGCGTGGCGCTCGGAAAGCCGCCGTCTGTGGTACATGTCCCGACGCGCGCCGTGATCCGGCAAACATGTGGTTGCATTGGTATCGACAAAAAGGACCGATCACCTGGCGCGCAAAAGGGCAATGATTCCGACATCGATAGGCTGATTGACGGATTGAACATTGTTGAAGAGCAGGTCGATTTGTATCGGCAACACGCAACGCGTTTACTCGAAGCGCTGTTGCAAGACGAAGAGATATTTTTGGGTCTGCTGAGCGAAATCGCCAATACAACGTTGGCCAACACCGGTGTGCTTGGCCAGCTTCAAGATCTGCTGATGGCCTTTTACGCCTATTCGCGCACACACGAGGCGCAGTTTGCGCCCGCACGCTCGCCGGTGCCAAAGACCCTGCTACGTGGCCAAATCGTGCTGAGCAATGCGCAAAATGTCTACAACGTTCGGATGAAGCTCATCGAAGGTTCATCGGAATTCGATTTGCATGACCTGGGTTTTCTCAAGCGCAACATGTCTGGCTTTGATCGTGAGGCCATGCTGGACTTGATTGAAACTGCGATGGTGCGGCTGTCCATTCCAACTGCCTATCTGGTTTTGTATGCGGATCCGGTGACGTTTCAAGATGGCTTGTACCAGAGCCTGCCCGCTACCTCGCAGTTGATCTATGCATCGTCCAACTTTGTGCGGCAGCGCGAGAATTTGCACGTTCCGTTTCCGACTTTGGACATTCTTCCCGGCGACCTCTTTACACAAACGCTGCACCAGAGTCTGGCGGTGTTCCCCCTATTTCAATATTCCGAGCACTACGGCTACTTGATACTGGACATTACGACAATCCCGCCGTATCGCATTGAACTAATTCGCGAAGAGATCAACAGCTCGCTGGTCAGCAGCATTTTGGTGTCTGAAGTTTCTGCAGGCCGTGACCTGCTGAAGTCTGATCTGGTGGTCTCGCAAGGCAACAACGTACGCCTGGTGGACCAGGTGATCAAGCTCAATCGCCGCCTGCAAGCACTTTTTGATTCTGCCTTGGAAGTGGCCATCATCGCCACGGACACCGAGGGAAATATTGATGTGTTCAATACCGGTGCCGAGAAAATGTTGGGGTACAGCGCGGAAGAGATAAGGGGAAGAAGCCCTGCATTGTTTCACCTGCCACAAGAAGTGGTCACACGGGGCAAGGAACTCACGGCGCAGCATGGCCGAACCGTCGACGGGTTTGAAGTGTTTGTCGTCAATACGCTGGATGGCAAGTCCGAAATCAGAAACTGGACCTATGTTCAGAAGAGCGGGGCTCACCTGCAGGTCTCACTCGCGGTGAGTGCCGTGCACGACAATGAGGGTGCTGTTGTCGGCTTCTTGGGCATTGCCCGTGACATTACGGTACAGGTGGAAGCGGAAGCCAAGTTGCGTGCCCTCAATCAGCAGCTGGACTTGCGTGTACAGCAGCGTACACAGTCTTTGGCGGAGTCTACGCAACGGCTCACTGCATCGCTCGCACAACTCAAACGCACACAGAGCAAACTCGTTCAATCGGAGAAGCTTGCCGCGCTGGGGTCCATCGTTTCGGCAGTTGCACATGAGCTCAACACGCCATTGGGCAATGGTGTCACCGTGGCTACCACGATGCAACTCGATGTATCGACGCTGGGGGCAGAAGTAGAAGGTGGGGGGTTACGCCGATCGCGCCTGGATAGCTATATCGCCGCTACCCGGGAAGGGATGGATCTGCTGATCAGAAACCTGACGCGGGCCGCGGAACTGGTGGAGAACTTCAAACAGATTGCAGTGAGCCAGACCCAGGCATCGCGCATGGTGTTTGATCTGAAGGAAGTCGTTAGCAATGCCCTTGAGCTGGCATTGCGCAAATCGGTGGACTGCAATGTCATTGTCGACCTGAGCATCCCCGCAGACCTGATGATGGACGGCTACGCAGATTCAGTTGAAAAAATTATTGAGTCGCTGGTGAGTAATTCGCTATCGCATGGTTTTGAGGGGCGCTCCGAAGGCAAGATTTCGGTGAATGCCAGTTTGCATGGCTCGAAAATATCCCTGGTCTACAAGGACAACGGGGTCGGTATGTCAGAGCAAGTTCTTGCACATGTCTTTGACCCGTTCTTCACAACAAAATTTGGCAAGGGTGGTAGTGGACTGGGCATGTTTATTTGCCACAACCAGGTCACGGGGCCATTGGGTGGCACGATTGAGATTCACAGCAAAGGCGGCGCAGGATGTGTCGTTACGATCAGCATTCCAGTGGCTGCCCCTACAACGCACTAGCGGCTAGCGATTGCGCCTTTTGCGGGTTTTCTTGACTACCGTGGCTCTTTTTTATGGGCCAATAGCCATTGGTAAAGGTCTTCTCCCGCATACACCCGCTTCCAGGTATCGTGGGCCATATCCTCGTGCACAGTGAAGCGCACTTCGCTGGAACCAAAGGCTTCCAATGCGCGCATGCCCGCATAGAAATTTGCGATGGATATTGCCTCATCGCGACCCCCTGCAAACGACCATACTGGCAACTTGGCTTGCACAATAGGAGCCATCCACTGAGGATGCCCCCAAGCCACGACGGGCGCAACAGCGGCAAACAGGTGCGGGTGCTTGCTAGCCATATACCAGGTGCCAAAACCGCCGTAGCTCAAACCGGACAAATAGAGGCGCCGTGCATCTGTCTTATACGTTGATTGCACGGATTGAATCATGGTCAACACATCGGTCTCCACCTGCTCCCAACCCATTGGTAGAAGAGATGGAACCTGGCTCATGTCGGCGTTGTCCGGCAGTGAGCGGATCGGCAGATTCTTGGGGAAATCTTGCCCGCGGGGTGGTGCACCGTCTGCTTGCCGTTTGGGAATGCTTGCAGGATCGCGGTTGACTAAATAGCTAATCCCCAGGGTGTCCCGGCCAAACATGGGTAGCTGCGGTGAAAGAATGATGAAGGGCAGGTCCTTCTTCTGAATCCACGCCTCGTACAAAGGGCCGTGGGCCAGCACATAGTCCAAGTCCTCGCGTCCGTTGCCGCGCTCGCCGTCGCCGTGCAAAAACACCAGTACAGGCCAGCGCCGCTCCGGGTCCTGGCCATAACCTTTGGGTAAATAGACAAAGAAATCATGCGCTGCACCATCCACCGTACTGACATACGGCATGCGCAGCAATTGCTCTGGTGGCGTGGCGCGCTGGGTAAGTGGGCTACAGGCACTTAACAAGGTGCAGCAGCACCATCCCATTTTTTTCAAGAGGCTATGCATCGCGGGATTTCGTCAATAAATGTTGTTGAAGACTGCGCTCGGGGTCACAGCCACAGCAAGCACAGGAGTCGTTGCTTCCACCGGAAACATGAACCAAGCATAAACCACAACCTGGCACGTGCGGGGTAGTAGAGTGATTGCCAGACAAAAAGCCATGTAGCCCTCGAATACATTGCATTGGGCACTATTGTTTTTGTAGCACATTGCGCCACGGCTTGCTCGCCATTTGCCTACCCATGCGCTCCAGTGGGTCACCCGTTGGCACCGCCAACCAGTCACACCTGAAGTTGCGGGGTGGTTTTACACGCGTGCAGCAGCGTCTTCGCGTACAGTCACCAGCATGAAATTCTTCTCCCTCTTCATGCGCCTATGGGGTGGATCGTTGATGCCCTGGGCCGCGGTGATGGCTCTATTGACTGTGCCTGTAGCGCAGGCCCAGACCGTGACCCTTAAGCCCTGTCATTTACCCGGCCTGCGCGACGCCGTGCAGTGTGGCAAGCTGGCCCGGCCACTCGACCCGGCGGCGCCGCAGGGCACCAAGATCGACATTCACTTTGCCGTGGTGCCTTCAAAAGCACGGGAAAAGCATGTTGACCCTATCTATTTCTTTGCCGGCGGCCCGGGGCAAAGTGCGATGGATGTCCTGGCGGCCATGCAAGGCCCCTTGTCGCGCCTGAACAATCGACGCGATCTGGTGTTTGTGGATCAGCGTGGCACTGGCAAAAGTGCGCCTTTGGTCTGTGACGATACTGGCCCTCTTTCACTGCGTGTGGCCCTGGACCCGCAACAACTTCCCCTCCGCATGGCAAGCTGTCGCGCAGCACTTGAAAAGTTGCCACACGGTGATCTGCGCTTCTACAGCACGACCTTGGCTATGCAAGATATTGACGCGGTGCGTGCCGCGCTGGGGCAGGAGCGCATCAACCTGATGGGTGTGTCGTATGGCACGCGGGCTGCATTGGAATACCTGCGCCAATTCGCGCAGCGCGTGCGCCGCATCGTGCTCGACGGCGTGGTGCCAACCGACATATCGCTCACCCAATCCATGGCAGAAGATGCCAACGCAGCTTGGATGGCCATCGTCAACCATTGCGCCGCCGATGCTGCCTGTGCCAAGCGCCACTCCACACTAGCAGCGCAATGGGAGCAATTGTTTGCGGCCCTGCCCCAAACGACCACTGTTGACAACCCGCTGACTGGAAATTCCGAGCGTGTGACGGTGACTGCGAACATGCTGGCGGGCATGGTGCGTGGCACGCTGTATACGCCCGCGCTGGCGTCAGCGCTGCCATTTGCCATCGACGAAGCCGCGCACGGACGCTGGACCGCTCTAGTGGGCTTGGCCAGTGCCGGCCAAAGCCGCAGTGGCAGCGGCATGGCTATGGGTATGCACTTCTCGGTACTGTGTGCGGAAGACCCGTTGCGCACTTCAAGCAGCGCGGCTGCAGGCCGCTTTGCCGGCGTGATGGACGCGCCGTACCAAGCGGTCTGCAAAAACTGGCCCTCTTCCAAGGTAGACCCTGGTTTTTACACCGTGGCAGCCAGTGCTGCCCCCGTGTTGATGCTCAGTGGCGGAGCAGACCCGGCAACGCCACCGCACCATGCCGCAGTAGTAGCCGCGGCGTTGGGCAAGAACGTTCGCCACATCGTTGTCGACCATGCGGGTCATGGCATCTTGCGCTTGGGCTGCGCAAGCGACGTTGTTTTCAAATTTGTTGACAATGCCGCCAGCAAGGATGCTCTGGGTGTTGATGCGGCGTGCCTCGCGCATATTCCCCGCCCCAAGGCGTTCGTGCCGTTGCGAGACGACGTGAAAGGCCGGTCATGATCCAGGTCGAAAACTTGCGCAAGCAGTTCACCGGGGCCAAGCGGTTTCGCGGCCCAGCGGTCACCGTGCAGGCCGTCAACGACATGAATTTTGTTGCCGCAGACGGCAGCATTACGGGCCTGCTGGGGGCCAACGGTGCAGGCAAAACCACCACGCTGCGCATGGTCGCCGGACTCTTGTCTGCAGATGCTGGGCGCGTATTGATTGACGGGTTTGATGTCTGTGCCAACCCGCGCGCGGCGCTTGCCCGTGTGGGCTGCCTCAGTGATTCGCGCGGCTTGTATCCGCGTCTCACGGCCCGGGAAAACGTCATCTACTACGGTCGCCTGCAAGGGCTCGAACGGGCGGAAGCGGTCAGGCGTACGGATGAGTTGGGCGAACTGCTCGACATGAAAGAGCTATTGGACCGCCGCACAGAAGGTTTTAGCCAAGGCGAGCGCATGAAAACGGCATTGGCGCGCGCACTCGTGCACAACCCACCCAATTTACTCCTGGATGAGCCCACCAATGGCCTGGATGTGGTGGCTACTCGGCGCTTGCGCGAGGCACTGCGCCACCTCGCGTCGCCTGCGGGCGGCAACAAGTGCATTGTGTTTTCGTCGCACATCATGCAAGAGGTCGAGCGGTTGTGTACCCTCGTCAGCGTGGTGGCGGCGGGGCGCAATATTGCCCACGGCACGGTGCAAGCCTTGTGCGATCAGACTGGGTGCGCGGATTTTGAAGATGCGTTTGTGGCCTTGGCTTTCGCCGACGCTGCTCCTGTCCCTGCCCCGCAGGCCGGAGGTACACCATGATGCATGCATTGCGTGGCAGCTGGATTGTCTTTTGCAAAGAAATCGTTGACGCCGTGCGCGACCGCAAAACATTGCTGATGATTTTTATCAGCGCGGTAGTGATGGGCCCGCTGATGCTGGTTGTCCTGTCATTGGTGGTGAGCCAGCAGGAAGAGAAATCCGAGCGGCGCGAGGTGTGGGTGGCGGGCTTGGAGCGCGCGCCTGCGCTGCACAACTACCTGCTGCGCCAGGGGCTCACGGTTCATCCGGCACCGGCGGATTTTGAAGCCCAGTTGCGCGACTTTCGCTTGGGCGATGCGGTCATTGTGGTGGATGAAGACTACGCGGCGCGACAGAGCAAAGGCGAGGCACCGGACTTGTACGTGGTGTTTGATTCTGCCAATCGCCAGTCCAGCACCATGGTTGGGCGTGATATGGCCTTGCTGGACGGCTTTAACCGTGAGCAGGCCATGCTGGAGATGGCGACACGGGGTGTGGCGCCAGCGGTGTTGCAGCCCTATCGCATTCAAGAGCGCAATCTTGCGAGTGCACAAAGTCGTTCGTCGCAAATGACGGCCATGGTGCCCTGGATGGTGATGATGGCCGTGTTGTTTGGCAGCTTAACCGTTGCCCTGGATACGACTGCCGGTGAGCGTGAACGCGCGTCGTTGGAGCCGCTGCTGTCCAACCCCGTCACGCCATTGGCCTTGGTGGTGGGTAAATGGATGGCCGCATCAGCAGCAGCCATGGCGATCGCAACATTCAGCGTGACCAGCTTTTTGCCGGCCAAGTGGCTGATACAAAGCGAAGCCTTGCAAGCCATGTTCCGGTTTGGTGTGTGGGAGGCAGGCTTGTTCCTGCTGATGCTGATTCCCCTGGCGGCTGCGGTGTCTGCCGTGCTAATGCTGACCGCGATTTTCGGCCGGACGGTGAAAGAAGCGCAAAGCCGTGCCACGATGGCGCTGATGGCGTTTCAGTTCGCGCCGCTGATCGCCATCATGGATTTTTCGGGTGAAAAGCCGTGGCATTTGTTCGTGCCAAGCCTCGCGCAACAAACTGTCATGTTGCGCGTGCTGCGCGGGGACGATCTGCATGTGCAGCACATCCTGATTCCGACCGGAGTCAGTGTGGTGCTGACAGTTGTATGTCTTTTAGTGCTGTCCCGCACGATAAAAGGTTTGGCAGTCCGTTAGCCGTCTCGCAGGCCGCGCGCCACATGGCGACCCATGTGGCCAGTGCGTCCGCTTGGCGCGCTGCTGTTACAGGGGGCAAGCCCAGTGCACTGGCGGCATTGTGTAGAGCGGCCTGAACAGCGGCAGGGGACGAAGTGTCCAGCGCTTGTGCGCCGTTTTGTTTGGAGAGCTTTTCGCCATTGGTGCCCACCACCAGGGGCGTATGCAGATACTGAGGCGTAGGCAGACTTAAAGCGCGTTGCAGCAAGACCTGGCGTGCCGTGTTGTCGGCTAAATCTTCGCCACGGACCACGTGGGTAATGCCTTGCGCAGCGTCATCCACCACCACCGCCAGCTGGTAGGTATAGCAGCCGTCGGCGCGCTTCAACACAAAGTCGCCCACCACGGTTGGCACGTCTTGCCGCTGTGAGCCCCTTCGTCTGTCATGCCACACGGTCGATTCGGGTGCTATGGTTGTTGTAGCTGCTTGTGCACGTTCCGCGAGGGCTGGCGGCATATTTCTTTGATAGCTATTGGCTACAAACCGCCAAGCATGGGGTGCGGGTGTTGCGTTCTGCATGCCGTGCCTGCAGGTACCCGGGTAGACCAGTTCGCCGTTGCGCACCTTGGTGATGCCTTGTGCCAGGATCGCGGCTTCTATGGCTTTGCGGGAGCAGTTGCAAGGGTAAGCCTGTTGGCTCGCGATCAGCCGGTCCAGTGCCTGCTGGTACAGCGCTGACCGCTGGGATTGGAAGACCACCGGCTCATCCGACTGCAAGCCACAGTCGGCCAGCTGCTGCAGGATGTGCGTGTCCGCACCGGGCACGGTGCGGGGTGTGTCCACGTCTTCCATACGCACCAGCCACTGCCCGCCATGCGCGCGGGCGTCGAGCCAACTGGCCAGCGCAGCCACCAGCGAGCCGGCGTGGAGCGGGCCAGTGGGGGAGGGGGCGAAGCGGCCTCGGTAGATTGGTGGGTGCGTCATATCAATTTGGGATTGTCCATGACTGCGGTTAGAGGCATTTCAGGCGCTGCGTTGTTGGCGGGGCCGGCGGTGTTTGGTGTGCATTGCTACAAAATACATAGCTGCTAACACAATGTATTCGAGGGCTAGCGGCTAATTTGTCATGTAGTCGTATCGCAAAACCATGCCCATAAGGCGGGTGGTGTGGCTGGCGGGCGCAGGCCGCACTCGCGGTTGCCACAGAGCAGGTGCGCCAACCAAAGCCTTAACGCAGCAACAACCGCGAGCCCAAAAAAGCCGCCCGCGAAGCGAGCCGGAGAACGCTAGCCACGCCGCCCGCCGCGCGCAGTTCTTGCGTGCGCCGTCATGCAGAAATGAAGCCGCATCAAAAACCGACTAAACAATAGCCAGCGCCAACTCCAGCCCCGACACAAACGCATC
Organism: uncultured Rhodoferax sp.; assembly: GCA_964468905.1. Lineage (GTDB taxonomy): Bacteria > Pseudomonadota > Gammaproteobacteria > Burkholderiales > Burkholderiaceae_C > Allorhodoferax. The sequence continues at coordinate 40,596 of CAYXWW010000011.1, forward strand.
TTCCACCCGGTGCCCAATGCACCAGTCACCACACACGCCAAGCCCGGCTTTGGCATCCCACAGATGCGATTTGCCCAAGGGCTTGTCGGTCTTGGCGTACAACCAGCGCTTGGTGTCGGCGTGGGAGGGTTCGGCGCGTATGCCGGTTACTTCGGCAAAGGCCTTGATCAACTTGGCCTGCACGCGCTGAGGGTCGTCGTGCAAGTGTTCGGTGGACCAGCTGGCGCTGGCTTGCACGGTCCAGCGTTCTACGGCACCGCGGCCCGGTTTGCTGGATTCACGGGCCAGCCACGCGATGCGGTGGTGGGTGCTGCGCGCTGCATTCCACTGCGGCCCCAGGGCAGACATGCCCGGTTGCATGGCTTGCGGATAAGCCAGCATCAGGGTCCAGCACGGCGCTACTGTTACGTGGCTGGTTTTGTTAAGCAGCGGTGCTGCCTTAGGCGTGTGTTCGAGAAGGGCGCGGGCTTGGGCTACCGGCACCGCCAACACCACGGCATCGAACCCGCCATAGACATGGGTGCTGTCGCCAGTGCCTGTGGTACGCAATTGCCACTGGGCTGTGTTCAATGGGTCACGCTCGATGGCAGAGACATGGGTTTGCAGATGCATGCTGTGGGCCGCGACCAGCGGCTGCGCCCAGCGCCGCACCAGCGCACTCATGGCGGGGCTGGCTACCCAGTGGGGCTCACGGGCTGGCAGGCCGGCTGCGGCCACGCGGCCATGGGCGTCGAGCACCTGTACCGTGTTGGCACTCCAGCGCTTGCACACCGTGGGCGTGGTTTGCAATGCCAGCATGAAGCGCGGATCGCGCACGGTGAAATATTGGGCACCAGTGTCGAAGGTGCCAAATGCACTGTTGCGCGTGGCCATGCGGCCGCCAACGGTGTGGCTCTTTTCAAACACCGTCACGCTGTGACCCGCTTGGACCAAGGTGCGCGCGCATGTGATGGCAGCCATACCTGCGCCCACGATAGCAATGTGTTTGGATGTAGTCATGCGCTTAGGCCTTCCAGAGTGCGGCAATCAGGTGCGCAAGTTTCCCGTTGGGAGGCAGTGATCGGTTGTGGGCGTGTGTGCACATGACTTCTCCAATTGTTGAAAGGTTGCAGCCAGTTTATACGCCCGTGCGTGCGGTTGGTGGCGTTCTGCAGAATTCTTATGCGCGACTTGGGCGCTGCCCCAGCAATGCTGTGCGTGTGGCAGGGCTCTCCAGTTGCTGTAGCCACCATTCGAGGGCGCGGCCACGTGTTGCTGACGTGGTGCCACGCCATGCGTAGTGAATCGCTACCTGCCGCTGCGACCGTTCCGTCTTTTTCACAACCAACCTGCCCGATTCGATATAGGGGTCTGCCATGCACCGTGGCAGGTTGCCACTACACAGGCCACGCAGCTGGGCCTCCAGTTTGGTTTGCATGCTACCCACGGTAAATACGTCTTGCCCGGTCAACAGTCCAAACGTCAATCCGCGACCGCGTTGAATCGAATCGGCCACCGCCACCGCACGGTGTTGCTGTACCACGGCATCGCTCAACGGCTCTTTGGCCGTGGCTAAAGGATGGTGCGGTGCAACGGCAAAGACAAAGCCCATAGTGCCCAAGGGCTTTGTATTGATGTCGGACGTGTTGTTGCCCGCGTCGGGCGTGACACCAATGGCCAGATCCGCCTGGCCTGAGGTCAATGCCTCCAGCGTGCCGGACAGGGTTTCATCGCGCAGGCGAATGCGTGTGGGTGGTGCCATGCTGAAAAAGCTCTCGCACAATTCCATGACCGTCGTTTTGGTGATAACCGTGTCCACTGCAATGGTGAACTGTGGCTCCCACCCGGTGGCGACCCGCTTGACCCGGTTGGCAACGGCGTCTATTTCTTCCAACAGCCGTGCACCCTCGCGCAGCAGTTCGGCACCGGCTTCGGTGAGCTGGGCTCTGCGGGAATTGCGGTTGTAGAGCAGCACATCCAGGGCGTCTTCTATTTGGCGCACGCGGTAGGTCAGGGCGCTGGGCACCATGCCCATGGCACGTGCGGCCGCTGCAAAGCTGCCTGCAGCTTCAATGGCTGCCAACATGGCCAGTGCATCGGGGGTCAATACATCGCGGGCTGTTTGCATGGAGTCCACCTGCAAGTTGAAAATATTTGAATGATGCCATCAAAGCCGCGCTATGGGAATAGATGGGTTGTGCACTAAAGTTCGTCTCAGTGCAATCGAATCTGTAAAACAGGAGAGACTCATGTTGACCGTGCGTAAATCTGCCGACCGTGGCTATGCCGACCATGGCTGGCTCAAGTCCTTCCACAGCTTTTCATTTGCAGGCTACTACGACCCCGCGCATATGGGCTGGGGCAACTTGCGTGTCATCAACGAAGACCGCATTGCACCCGGCGCTGGTTTTGGCACCCACGGCCACCGCGATATGGAAATCATCAGCTACGTACTGGCCGGTAACCTGGCGCACAAAGACAGCATGGGCAACGTCAAGGGTATTCCCCCGGGTGACGTGCAGCGCATGAGTGCCGGGCGCGGCGTGCAGCACAGCGAGTTCAACCATGCGCCCAATGACACGACGCATTTCCTGCAAATTTGGATAGCACCGAACGTGACCGGCATCCCGCCCAGCTACGAGCAAAAATCGTTTAGTGCTGCAGAAAAGCAGGGCGTGCTGCGCCTGGTTGCTTCACCAGACGGTGCAGAGGGCTCGGTGCTGATCCATGCGGATGCCCGCTTGTACAGCGGGCTGTTGGATGGCTCGCAAACAGCGTCATTGGCCATGGACCCCACGCGCAAGGCCTATGTGCATGTGGTACGGGGTGGCGTATCGGTCAATGGCGTGGCGCTGGGCGGCGGAGACGCCGCGTTGCTGGAGAACGAAGCCCAGGTGCGCCTGGACCAGGCCCACGATGCCGAGGTTTTGTTTTTCGATCTGCAGGCCTAGTTCTTTTCAGCGATTTCGCCAGTTTTCTTTTCGCAATGGAGCGCAGGGCCAACGGCCTGTCCCGCAAGGTTTCACCAAAGGAGTATTTCAAATGGCAAAAGTAGTGGTTATTTTTCATTCAGGTTATGGACACACCCAGCGCCTGGCGCAGACCGTGGCACAGGGCGCAGGCGCGGAGCTGATCGCCATCGATGCTGATGGCAATGTGCCAGACGGCGCATGGGAGACGCTGGCAGCAGCCGACGCCATCATTTTTGGCTCGCCCACCTATATGGGAAGTGTGAGCTGGCAGTTCAAGAAGTTTGCCGATGCCAGCAGCAAGCCCTGGTACACCCAGGCTTGGAAAGACAAGATTTTTGGCGGCTTTACCGCCAGTGCCAATGTCAATGGCGACAAGCATTCCACGCTGCACTACTTCATGACGCTGGCCATGCAGCATGGCGGCATCTGGGCGGGCACCGGCCTGAACTACAACAATACCAAGGCCTCCAAGCGCGACGACGTCAACTACCTGGCCTCCAGCGCCGGCCCCATGGCACAAACGCCGGGTGACGCCAGTGGTGCAGAAATGAATGCCGGTGATCTGGAAACCGGCCGCCTGTTTGGTGCACGCATTGCGGCGCTGGCAGCCAAGGCATAAACGACTCACAAAACGATTTACATTTTTTATCCACACAGCGCAGTCTGTTACAGGCGCTGGGGGCTTGGCAAAACTACAATGCCTCCATGTTTGTCCACCTGCGCCTGCACACCGAGTTTTCTGTTGTCGATGGAATCAACCGCATCGATGAAGCCATAGCCTCTGCGGTGGCCGATGGCCAGCCCGCGCTGGCCATCACCGACCTGAGCAATTTGTTCGGTGCCATCAAGTTTTACAAGCAGGCGCGCGGCAAAGGTGCCAAACCCATCTTGGGTGCCGAGGTATTTCTGGAAGGGCTGGGTGGCGACACCACAGCCCTTTCGCGCATGGTCTTGCTGGTGCAAAACAAGCAGGGCTATTTGAACCTGTCGGAGCTGCTGGCGCGTGGCTTTACGCGCAACATTGTCAAGAATCAGGCCGTCATCAAGCTGGCGTGGCTGCAAGAGTTGAACGAAGGGCTGATCGTCTTGTCCGGGGCACAAGCCGGTCCCGTCGGGCAGGCCTTGGTGCAGGGCGACGAAGGGCGCGCGCGCGAAGTGGCCTTGCAACTGGCCAGTGTGTTCCCCCATCGCTTCTACCTGGAATTGCAGCGCGCAGGCCGTGTGGATGACGAAGCACATGTGACCGCCGCCGTGCAGCTGGCAGCCCGCATGAATTTGCCAGTGGTGGCAACGCACCCCATCCAATTCAATGCGCCCGATGACTTTGAGGCGCATGAGGCCCGGGTCTGTATCGCCGATGGTGAAATTTTGGGCAACGCCAAGCGCGTGCGCAAGTACACCCGTGAGCAATACTTCAAAACCAGCGCCGAGATGGAGGCGCTGTTTGCGGACTTGCCGTCTGCGGTGGCCAATACCGTAGAAATTGCCAAGCGTTGCAACCTGACGCTGGTGCTGGGCAAAAACTATTTGCCGGAATTCCCGACACCATTGGTCAATGGTCAGCAGCTCACACCCGAAGAGTATTTCCGCTACGCATCACACGAAGGTCTCAAAGAGCGCATGGCGCATCTGTTCCCCGATGCCGCCGAGCGCGAAGCCCAAATGCCCACCTATGTGGAGCGCCTGGAGTTCGAGATCGGCACC
>CAYXWW010000012.1:0-44539 GCA_964468905.1 uncultured Rhodoferax sp.
GACGGTGGTGTGCACTTGCTCGCCACGAACCGCATCGACAGTGATCACGATCAAGCCATCATTGAGCAGCAGAATGTCGCCGGCCTTGACTTCGCTGGGCAGCGACTTGTAATCCAGACCTACAGCATCAATATCACCCAGCTCAGTACGGGCCGCATCGAGCACAAACTTTTGGCCCGGCTCCAGAAAGATTTTGCCTTCGGCGAACTTGCCGACGCGGATTTTGGGGCCCTGTAGATCCGCCATGATGGCGACTTCGCGGCCTGCGCGCTGTGCGGCTTCGCGCACAAGGCGGGCTCGGTCAATATGATCCTGCGCCTTGCCGTGGCTGAAATTCAGCCGAACAACGTTGACGCCGGCACGAATCATTTGCTCCAGCAATGCGGGGTCGCTTGAAGCGGGGCCCAGGGTGGCGACAATCTTGGTAGCACGACGCGGCATGTAAATAACTCCTGTTGGTTGCGCCTATTTTCTCATGGAACCTATGTCTACTCGGTTACACACGAAGGTCAATTTGCAACCAACCCAGCCAACACGTTCGTTGCAATGCAACCACGCACCATGGTGGAGCGACAGCTCGCGCCACGTTCTCGGGTTATCGCCACTTCTGGAAACACGCAAGGTGTGGTTGAATTGACCCCTTAGATACGTTAGCCGTACTGCACCACTCCACCAATGACCAACCGCGACATACCAATGGAAGAGCTGCTTGGCAGCTCCCATGGAAAACCAAAGCTGTTGGTGGTCGATGACCAGCCTATCAACATACAGGTGATGCACCAAGTCTTTGGGGGCGAGTACCAGGTTTTCATGGCGACCAATGGTCAGCAGGCTTTGTCAATTTGCCAGTCCAATCCGCCAGATCTGGTGGTACTGGATGTGGTCATGCCGGGAATGGACGGCTTTGAGGTTTGCGCGCAGCTCAAAGCCAACGATGCGACACGCGACATTCCAGTCATCTTTGTTACCGCCCATACCGATGCAGCGCAGGAGACGCATGGTCTGAGTTTGGGTGCGGTCGACTTCATAGCAAAGCCCATCAATCCTGCAGTTGTGCGGGCGCGGGTAAAAACCCAATTGACTCTTAAGTTCCAGTCAGATCTGTTGCGGAAACTGGTTTTTCTGGACGGTCTGTCCGGTGTGTTCAATCGTCGCTATTTTGACCAGCAGCTAGGCGTGGAATGGGGCCGTTCTGCCCGTAGCAAAACCCCGCTGTCGATCATCATGATTGACGTAGACCACTTCAAACTCTTTAACGACCGGTACGGACACCAAGCCGGTGACGATTGCCTTCGCCAGATTGCTTTAGGCCTGAAATCGTGCCTAAAACGTCCAGGCGACTTGGTTGCGCGGTATGGGGGCGAGGAGTTCGCCTGCATCTTGCCCGAAACTCCGTTCGATGACGCGCTGCGGTTGTCGCGTGAAATGGAGAGCTATGTGCGTTCGCAGAATATTCCACACGAAACCTCTTCCGTCGGTCCATCGGTCACGGTCAGTGTTGGTCTGGCAACTGCAACACCAGACTCCATTGGCGACGCCATGCAACTGGTTGGATTGGCAGATACCCAGCTCTACCTGGCCAAACGAAACGGGCGCGGACGCGTCTGCGGCGCAGTAATGGCCGACCATACGACAAATGAGCCGTAACGCGCCAACCTGTTGTGTAATATCGGCACATGCAAAATAGCACCCCTTCTCGCTCCGCCAGTCTGGTCGACCACTTGGTGCGTCTCAGCGGCTTGCGTAAGCGCGATGAATTGCTGGGTGGAATCACCCAGGCACTACTGGAAACGCTGGGCGGCAGCATGGTTGAGTTGTTCAGCCTGGTACTTGACGATGACAAACGTTACTGGCTTCCCGTGACGCAAGCGCTCCCGGGAGTCAAAGTGCGCTTTGTTACCGATCCGATGCGGGTAGAGCTCAGCATGATGTCGCCGGTTGAAAGCGACCCCGATCGCCTTCGGTGCGCCGACCGACTCGAAATTGTGGCCGCAGCACCGTCCGCCACCCAGCCGATGCATGTAACGCGCTTCCCCATGTTGTTGGCAGAGGCCGCGACGCTGCCGGGCGTGGCCGAAGTCCAATCCACACACGCTTTGTCGGCAGAAGAAATATCCGATGCAAAGCGGCTGCTCTCCATGTACGGCAATATGCTGGATATGCTGGATTACAGTGAATGCGATGCACTCACGGGTCTATGGAACCGCAAGCCCTTTGATGACCTGTTTTACAAGACCTTGAAGCCGGTTGAACAGGCCGACGCCGACCAATCACCCGACGGAGTGGAGCATCGATCGACGACTTCGCCCTCCAATTTTTGGCTGGCAATGGTGGATATCGACCATTTCAAGCAGGTCAATGACACCTATGGCCACCTGATTGGCGACGAAGTTTTGATCTTGGTCGCGCGATTGCTCAAAACCTCTTTTCGCGCCTATGACCGCGTGTACCGGTTTGGAGGAGAAGAGTTTTTGGTGGTGCTGCGCAGTGGTGACCACGATGCCGCGGTGGCTGCCGTGGAGCGCTTTCGCATGAACATGGCCAATTACAAGTTCCCACAGGCTGGCCGTATTACTGCCAGCGTGGGTGTCACTGAAATTGTGTCGGGGGATTCACCGGCTGCCGCATGCGAGCGCGCCGACCAGGCCGTCTACTACGCCAAGCACCATGGTCGCAACCAGGTGTGTAGCGAAGCAGACCTAGTGCGCCGAGGTCTGCTCAAGGTAGACCTGAAGGTTGGCGACGTCGAGCTGTTTTAGCACTTCGACTGACGATTGTGGGCCATTTATGGCCCTAGCCCTCGTCAATACTGCGTAAGCAGCTATTGAATTAATAGCAATTAGTCCGCTGCACGGCGGGTCAGCACTTCAAAAGCTGGCAGCGTCTTGCCTTCCAGAACTTCCAAGAATGCGCCACCGCCAGTGCTGATGTAGCCCACTCGGTCTTCGATGCCGTACTTTGCAATAGCAGCCAATGTATCGCCGCCACCCGCAATGGAAAACGCGCTGGATTCCGCAATGGCCTGCGCAATGACCTTGGTACCATTTTCAAACGCAGCAAATTCAAAAACTCCAACCGGACCATTCCAGACGATCGTGCCAGCAGATTTCAGCTGAAGCGCCAAGGCTTGTGCCGTTTGGGGGCCAATGTCCAAGATCAAATCATCTTCTGCAACGTCGGTGGCGGCTTTAACCGTGGCGACTGCGTCTGCTGAAAATGTTTTGGCGGTAACCACGTCGGTGGGAATTGGCACGGCAGCGCCACGGGCTTTCATGGCCTCAATGACTGCAGTCGCCTCGGCCAGCAGGGCCGGTTCGGCAAGACTTTTGCCGATCTTCAAACCAGCAGCCAACATAAAGGTATTGGCAATTCCACCCCCGACGATCAGCTGATCGACGTTGGCAGCCAAGCTCTTGAGGATGGTAAGTTTGGTAGACACCTTGGAGCCCGCAACAATGGCCACCAACGGGCGTTTTGGCGCCAACAGTGCTTTGGAGATGGCATCCATTTCCGCCGCAAGCAGTGGGCCGGCGCAAGCAATTGGCGCATATTCAGCAATGCCATAGGTGCTGGCCTCGGCGCGGTGGGCAGTACCAAACGCGTCGTGCACAAAAATATCGCAAAGCGCGGCCATTTTGCGCGCCAGTGCTTCGTCATTTTTCTTTTCACCTTTGTTGACCCTGCAGTTTTCCAGCATGACGAGCTGCCCAGGCTGCACCTGCACGCCGTCGACCCAGTTTGGAACAACAGATACCGCACGCCCCATCAGCTCGCCCATGCGTGCCGCAACAGGTGCCAATGAATCTGCAGCGGTCAATACACCTTCGGTGGGCCGCCCCAGGTGGGAAGTCACCATGACTGCAGCACCGGCATCCAAGGCCATCTGAATGCAAGGAATGCTGGCCCGGATCCGCGTGTCTTCTGTGATGTGCCCCGCATCGTCCTGTGGAACATTCAAGTCAGCGCGGATAAAAACACGCTTGCCGGCAACTTCGCCGCGCGCGCACAAATCAGAAAAACGAAGCACATTCATACCGACATCCTAAAAAATGAAAAGTTGACGAATTGTAGAAGGCGGCAACCTGCACAACGGAGGAGCTTGGGGCTTGATTGCTTCACCAGCCCAGACCAAGGTGCAAGGGCAAATAGACCGCCATACCAATCGCTATGGTCCCCAGCACGACCTGGCCCGATCCTTTGCGCCAGAAGAAATAGAGAATACCAGTGGCAGCGGCATAGAGCCGAGCATCTTGCACGGTATGAATGAGCGCGCCCTGTGACATCACAATTTCGGGCACGATCACAGCTGACAGCGCCGCAATGGGTGCATATTGCAAGCCGCGCTGCGCCCAGTTGGGCATAGACCACGGTTTGCTCGAAAGAAAAAATAGTGTGCGGGACAGCACCGTTATGCCAGCCATTGCCACAATAGTCAGCAGATTCCATGCGCTACTGTCGACAGGGAAGACCTCTTCAAAACTCATGTTCGTCCATCCGCAGGAGCTTTTGGATGGCCAGCAGCGGCTCGCTCCAGCAAGAGGCAAACCACAACCGAGACGGCAATGGCGGTCAAAATATTGAGCTTGAGCGGAAGCCCGAAGGCGACAACCGCAGCGGTGCCAGCCACTATGGCCGAAATCCACCGCAAACGGGTGGATGCCAGTGAGCACAACATTCCAACTAGGGCCAAGATGCCTGCAAAGCCCAGCCCCCAATGGGTCGGAATGGCGTTGGCAAGGACAACGCCCGCGATGCTGCTGGACGTCCAGGCCAGCCAGTTGGTGCCCCCATTGCCCAGCAAGTAGGCCATTTGCGCCGTGCGACCTGCTGCATCGGTCGCCGGCTGGGCAAAGTGCTTGACGAACAACACATAGGTCAAATCACCCGTCAGATAACCGGCAAGCAGTCGATCCCGTAAGGGCAAGTGCATGACATACGGGCGCATGTGCAAGCTGAAGACGACGAATCGCAGATTCACGCAAAGGGCGGTTGCAAGCACGACCCAGATGGGTGCGCCGGCCAAGATCAGCGGAATGGCCGCCAACTGCGAACTCCCGGCAAACACGATGGCTGCCATCAACAGGGCCTCCGATGTTGCCATGCCCGACTTGACCATGGCTACACCCGTCATGAGCCCCCAAGCTGCAATGCCCAGCGCAACGCCCATCATGTCTGCAACACCCTGCCGAAACTCGGGGTGATGGCGTGATGCGGGTTGCAACAACACGGATGAGAACGTCAAGGCAAGAGATCAAATTGCATGCCGACTTGCAGTGCAAACCCGTGCAGGAAGTCAGCAACACGCAAACGCTTGCCGCCCGGCCGCTGCAATTCATGCAGCAGCACGATGGAATCCTGCGCTTGTACCGCTATGGATTCCGAATCTAGCGCCAAAATCGCACCGCACGGGTGACCCAAAGCACCAAATCTCGTACGCGCGCGGTCGTCCGGCTGTGCAACGGTTGCCGCCCAGATCTTGATGACCACACCATTGAGGGTAGCTGAGGCGCCCGGGAACGGGTTGAACGCATGAATCCGACGGACGAGGACGCGGGCATCCTGGTGCCAGTCAATAGCGGCCTCCTGTTTTTCAATTTTGTGGGCGTAGGTAACACCCTCTGCGGGCTGGCAAACCAGCTCCAATTGTCCCGCCGCGGCCCTGTCGAGCGCCATCACAATCATTTCGCCACCAAGCACGGCCAGCCGATCATGGAGAACACCCGTAGTGTCAGCCTCGTCAATGGCGATGCTCCTGACCAACAACATATTGCCTGTGTCGAGTCCTGAGTCCATCTGCATGATGGTGATCCCGGTGTCAGAGTCGCCGGCTTCAATGGCACGGTGAATGGGTGCCGCACCTCGCCAGCGTGGCAACAATGACGCATGGATATTCAAGCAACCGAGTTTGGAAGCCCCTACGCTTGCCACTGCGTGTGCTGCGCTGCCCCCCAAGGGGGCTAAGTCCGGTTGGGGCGGCCCGGCGCGGACTTGGCTCGCACCAACGCCTGCCATATCGTCTAGCACCCATTGCGGAAGAATCAATCCGTAGGCAGCCACCACCATGACGTCGGCGTGCGCTTCGGAGATGGCTTGGCGCGCGTCAGCGGCGTCTTCTGGGAATTTGCCGTCCAATCTGAGGCTACGCGGTTGCGCTACGGGAAAACCATGCTGCAGTGCATACTGTTTGACTGCCGACATTTGCAGCTTCATGCCACGCCCTGCCGGGCGGTCGGGCTGGGTCAACACAAGCGCGATAGTGTGTCCACTGGCGTACAAGTGATCGAGCGCGACCTTCGCAAATTCAGGAGTCCCTGCAAAGATAACTCTCACCGCACGACTCCAACTGGGCACCAACTCACTGGGCTTCCTCGCGCTGAGCTTTCAGAATTTTTTTCTTGATGCGATTGCGCTTGAGTGGCGACAGGTATTCCACAAAGACTTTACCCATCAGGTGGTCCATTTCATGTTGAATGCAAACGGCCAGTAACGCGTCTGCTTCAATGCGCCGTGGCGTTCCTGTGAGATCCCATGCGCTGACATGGACCGCATCAAAACGCAGGACGCCGTCATAGATGCCTGGCACCGACAGGCATCCCTCTTCATTTAAATGCGTGGTCGGGCTGGTCCAAACGAGTTCGGGATTGATCAGCACCAAGGGATCATCGCGCTCTTCCGACACATCGATCACGATCACGCGCTCGTGCACATCGACCTGCGTGGCCGCGAGGCCGATTCCTTTGGCGTCGTACATGGTTTCCAGCATATCGGCAACCAGCGAGCGAATGCGTTCATCGACCGTTGCCACTGGCTTGGCCTGCTTGTTTAACTTGGGATCGGGATAGCAAAGGATGGGAAGTAGGGCCATGGTGATGGGATTCAGGATAGGTCAAAACTGTTTCACACGCGGCACAGTTTGGCCCTCAGGTTTTCTGGAATGTCGCTATTTTCGCCACTTTTAGTCGATAGCGCACCGCCAAAGGACTAAAAACGTTGCCGAATCAAGGGCTTGAGCGCAAAATCGCGCGTAAATTATCAAGTTTTTCCTGGGAATGCGGCACGCTATGACGACACAACTTATGGGCAAATCCACCATGGCACTTGCCAAGATGGCAGCATTGGCCACTTTGGCCAGTACGATGGTGACCACTTCGGGATGGGCTCAAAACTTTCCCATCTCGTCGTCCCAGAAGCAGACGGCAAACGCTGTGGCCCAAAAAGGCGTTCCGCTCAGCGAGTTGGCTGCAGATGCGCCTGAACGTTATACGATCAAACAAGGCGACACCCTGTGGGCTATCTCACGGCTGTACTTGAAGAGCCCATGGCGCTGGCCTGAGTTGTGGGGCATGAACCTGGATGACATCAAGAATCCGCATCGGATTTATCCTGGGCAGGTGTTGGTATTGGTCCGCAATAACGGACTCGCCACGCTGCGCTTAGAAGGCGAACAGATCGATCCACCGGTGGTGAAACTCTCACCACGGACACGCTACGAAATGCTGGCCGACGGGGCACTACCGACGCTGCGCTCCAACATCATTGAGGCGTTTTTGGCTGAGCCGATTATTGTTGACGATGCGGGGTTGCACTCTGCTGCACGGATTGTTGCTGCTTTGGAAAGCCGTGTATTGATTACACGCGGTGATCGCGCCTATGCGCGAGGCCCATCAGGCACTCCACTATTGGACGACCAAGGCAAGGACCAACTGTTCCGTATTTTCCGAGACGCTACGCCGCTAAAAGACCCGACGACGAATGAAGTCCTCGGTTACGAAGCGCAGTACGTGGGCAAGGCCGTGTTGGTTCGTGGTGAAGCACCCGGCGAAGTTCAAAATCGTGATGGCTCGCAGAGCCAAGCCATTGTTCCGGCCACGATTGACATCACCAGTGCCAAGGAAGAAATACGTGTAGGCGATCGTTTGCTGCCTGAACCCCCGCGTCAGCTTCAAACCTACACGCCACGGGCCCCGCAGGAAAAGGTTGAAGGCCGCATTGTTTCAGTCTATGGCAATGCCGTGGTTAATGCGGGACAAAACCAAGTGGTCGCCATCAACAAAGGAACAGTGGATGGTATGGAGCCAGGCATTGTGTTGGCCATCCTGACCGATGGCGCGCGCATCGTCGACAAGACGGACCCCAGTCGTCCCGTCATGAAGCTGCCGGACGAGCGCAATGGGTTGCTTATGGTATTTCGTACGTTTGAACGACTTTCTTACGCCTTGATACTTGAAATCACCGACGGTGTTCGCGTGGGAGACCGTTTGGTGAACCCTCGCCAGTAGCGTTGACAGGGTTGATCCCTTCGCCTCGTTTGGCTTCGCAGGAGTAGCCCCATGGAGCGTGAAGAGCTTGCAGGCTGGCTGCGTCTGCAATTGACAACCGGTGTTGGCGACGCCACTGCACGGCGGTTGCTGGCGGCGTTTGGTTTGCCACACCGTATATTTGACAGTTCTGCCTCCGCTTTGGCAGAAGTGGCTAGCGCTGCTCAGGTGGCTGCGCTCGGTAGTGAGCCAGCTGAGTTGGCGCAGTTGCTTCAAACAACCTGGGATTGGCTGCAGGCGAACTCCGTCAATCATCGCGTGCTGACCCTTGGTGATCCTTCTTATCCTCAAGCCCTGTTGGACATGGAAGATCCCCCTCTCCTGTTGTATGGCATGGGTGCATCCATTGCTTGGGACAAGGGCATTTTGGCGAACTGCATGCCGCATAGCATTGCGGTAGTTGGTAGCCGCAACCCTACACCGCAAGGGGCTTCAAATGCGCGGCAGTTTTCGCAGGCCCTGGCTGCTGGCGGGTTGACCGTTGTTTCCGGCTTGGCCCTGGGTGTCGATGGTGCCGCGCATGAAGGGGCACTGGAAGGTGCAGCAGAAGGTGCGCTTGCGACTATAGCAGTGGTGGGAACCGGCTTGGACCGTGTTTACCCCCGCCAGCACCGCGATCTCGCCCATCGGATCGCAGAACGAGGCCTTCTGTTGAGTGAGTATGCATTGGGAACACCGCCCTTGTCAGCGAATTTCCCTAAGCGCAACCGCATCATCGCCGGCCTTTCCCGTGGCACCCTGGTAGTTGAAGCTGCGTTAAAGTCCGGCTCACTCATTACCGCGCGTTTGGCATCAGAGCAAGGCAAAGACGTGTTTGCGATTCCTGGGTCCATACACTCGACACAAGCTCGTGGTTGCCACGCACTGATCAAACAGGGGGCTAAGTTGGTTGAGAGTGCACAAGATGTGCTTGAGGAACTTCAGCCCGGCTTTCCTTCGACTGCACCGCGAGCGACGGCAATCGAAACGCCTGGGTCGGAGGCCGAAGATCCAGTTTTATGTGCCCTAGGCTTCGATCCGACCAGTCTGGACGCTGTTCAAGCGCGCACGGGCCTGTCGACAGCCGCGTTGCAGGCCCGGCTCATGGAGTTGGAGATTCACGGTGAGGTCGTGCGGTTGACGGGCGGGCTATTTCAACGCATGGCTCAGGTTTGAGAACGACACGGTTTCACCAAAACAAGAAATAAGGGGGAAAGTCAACCGTGCACCAAGGTGCTTGCTTTTCTGCGCTATATTGGCAGCATGTTTGAAGTGCTTGTCTTCGTTTACGAAAACTACTATGCCGGTGACAGCTGCCCCGAGCCAGCGCACCTGGAGCGTAAGCTCAATGCGGTCGGGTTTGAGTCTGAAGAAATTGACGACGCAATGGAATGGCTCAATGGCCTGAATACCGCGGCCCGCGGGTCGAAGGGTTTTGCCGGTACATCGCAATTGGCGGCGCCTGATCCGTGGCTGCGGGAGCCTTCTTCCGTGAGTGTTCGGATCTACCCGGTTGCTGAGCAAAACCATTTGGGCGTGCAATGCCTTGGGTTCATTAGTTTTCTGGAGTCTGCGGGAGTTTTACCTGCGCCAATGCGAGAAGTCGTCATCGACCGCGCAATGGCAGCCCCCGGTTCGCCCGTGTCGCTGGATGACCTGAAGATCATCATTTTGATGGTTTACTGGAGTTTTGGCCAAGAACCTGATGCGCTGGTTCTCGATGAACTGTGTGACGACCTGACCGAACGCATCGCGCACTAACAGCGCTGATGTGTTTGTTAGCGGCAAAACCTCAAGCCATTAAACGCTCGGGATTCGCTTCAATCTTCGAAAGTGCATCCCGGGTCGCGCGGACGGTCAGCGTTTCTTCTTCTTGTGGCAGCAAAAGGCCCGCCTGCAGATAGGCGGCAAGCCGGCCACCTTGTATCAGAAAGCTCTTGCCTGAGTTTGCCGCAAACAAGTTAAGGTGTTTGCGGTCACTACGCCATGCAAATTGAACCTGCGTAATATGGTTGTTGTGGTCCAGCGTAAACCAAGAGCCCAACTGCAACTCTTGCGCCCAAGCCACCATCGCGGCGGTAGGCTTGGAGCCCCCGTTGCCAACCACTTCGATGGCCGAGGCATCAATGCCCAGCATCATCTCGATGCTTTCAGCATCCAGTGGCAAGTCACCCATGCCATCTTCACTGACAAAGTCTTCCAGATTGCCTAGGCGTTGAGCCATGGCGTCGATCTTGGCCTGCGGAATCGCTTGAGTCTTGGACAGGAATGCATCGGCCAATGTGTCACTGACGGTTTTGATGTGCTGATCTTGTTCGTTCGGCGCCATGGCCAACAAGGTCATCCCCGAGCGCAATCGCACCAGCAAATTTGGAAGGTCCTGAATGACTCGAGCGCGATCCGCGCGATTGGGTTTGGCGCTAGCTGCCCACACCAAGTCAGTAGCGGACTTTTTAAGCGTAAGGGTATCTTGGTGTTGAGGCCCTTTGCGCACTGCGGCAACCGCCAAGACCTCAGCCCAGACTTTAAACAAGAACTCGCGGATCTCGTCTCGAACGGGCATGTCCTTGAGCATGTTGCGCATCTCAATGGTGTATTGAATGGCCAGCGTTTCTTTTTGTTCAACCTGCTGTGCAACGCTTACAACTTTCTGTGTCGTGCCCTTTTCAGTCAGGAACTTGGACAGAAACTTCTGGAACTCGTCATAAACAACTTGGTAGACCTTCTTGCCCGTCTCCGGATACTGTTCGATGACTTGCACGATACGCTTGATCTCCAGCTCCATCGTCTTGCCATGCACGCCCGCCGAATCAAAGCCCATGACACAGGAGCCCATGCGGTCGATCAACAACCGCGCCGGGTGTGTGGTGGTTCCCAGAAAATCAGGGTCTTCCAGTGCCATACGCAAGACCGGCATTTGCAGTCGTGCAAACCAAACACGAATACCCGGCGGAATCCGGTCTTCGGCAAGAATGGCCTGGAACATCAAGGCAACGATTTCAATCGTCGCTTTTTCACCTTTGGTTTCAGCCTTTTTCTTGAGGTCTGCGGTCTTTTCGCGCAAATCCACTGCAACCCGAGCAACACCGGCAGGGCTGTAATCTTCGTACAACGTGCCCCCTGCCGCGTAGGTACCGGCTTGACCCGGTCGCGGTGGTGCAATAGCAGCCGCCAATGCGGGGGATGGCGCAGCATGGTGCCCCGTTCCGGTGAAATCGCCACCGCCATGGCTAACAAAGAGCCGTCTGATTTGGCCGATGACCCCTTGGGCCCGGTTGCGTGCCCGTGCCATCGGTGAATTGGCCGTCATCATCCGGGTCTCGTCAGAGGCGGCCCCACCGTAACCCAAATTATTGTGTGCGCTGGAGGATTGCTTCCAAAAGGGTGTTGGCGAAGACGTATTCGACATGGGCCCAGAAGGAGCCTGGTCGCTCTGCGGACCAGATTGCGCGGGCCCACGGGCACCCCAACCTAGCCGCCCACCAAAAAAACCGCCGCCAGCAGCTTGTGGCCCGCCACCTGCTCCGTTATCAGCTTGTCCTGAATTCCCCTGCGTGGATGGCTGGTTTGCCCCCTGACGCTGGGCCGCCTCCTGATAGGGGCCTTGGCCATAGTTACCCTGAGGGTGTCCGCCCTGCCCGTAGGACTCGCCTGAGCCGACACCTTGTCCGAGATCCCCTGGCGATGTATTTCTACCCTCAGCCGCCTGTGGGCCAATGGGTGGTGACGACGGCCTTGCCCGTGCGGGAGCCGTGCGCTTGGGAGCCTTGACCCGGTCTTTGAGCTCAATCGTCGGCATCACGCCTTTTTTGATCAGCACATCATTCGCATTGGCATAGGCTGCTTTTAATTTCTCAATCAAAAGCTTTTGCACCACGTCATTGACCATGGCCCAAGAGTCGCCCGGCATGCCGGCATTCGCCCATTGTTCGACCATCAACAAAACTAACACCTCGGGACGAAACAAGTCGTTGAGCGCCAAATCTTCCGTGCCCTCCAGAAACTGCATCCGCAAGCGAAGATCTTCCAGTTGGCTATTGACCTTTTCCATCACAGCCATAACCATCCGTGAAGCCAGTATCTTGTTCTCGACGACTTCGGTACCCACCAATTGCAGGCCCATCACTTCTGGGTCTGTGGACTTCTTCTTGGTGGGGGGATCCAGGCACTCACGCCACACCTTCATCGTGCCTTCCAGCCAAAGCGGCCTGCACGTCTTGTAAGCCATCCAGACGTCACGCCGCTCTTGGCTCTCACGCGCATTGGACGGCGCATCCATCAACGTCGTAATTTGATCCAGCACCGCCACGCCAATTTCGGACATGGCTTGCCCCGCCTCGGCTAAAAATCGCTCGCGCAATGCCCGGGCAAATTGTTGCCGCGGCGTCAAGTTGGATTTACTAGGGGCGATGGCCATGGTTCACGCAAAGTTTATACCGTAGCGCCTGCGTTGGGGTCCGCGGGGTCCCCTTCTTTTTTTATCGGACCCTTAACCAGGTCTTCACGCTGGATGCCCAACCACATGGCAATGGCAGCCGCCACAAACACGGACGAATAAATACCAAACAAAATACCAATGGTGAGCGCCAGTGCAAAGTAATGCAGCGTTTCGCCGCCAAACAACAACATGGACAAGACCATCAGCTGCGTGCAACCGTGGGTAATGATGGTGCGGCTGATAGTGGAGGTAATGGCACTGTCAATGATTTGCTCGGTATTCATCTTGCGAAACCGACGGAAATTCTCACGAATCCGGTCAAAAATAACCACCGACTCATTCACCGAGTAACCCAACACAGCGAGGACCGCAGCCAACACTGGCAGCGAAAACTCCCACTGAAAGAAGGCAAAAAATCCCAAGATGATGATGACGTCGTGCAAATTGGCAATGATGGCTGCGACGGCAAATTTCCATTCAAATCGAATGGCAAGGTACAGCATGATGCCGACCACGACACTGGCGAGCGCCTTGAGTCCATCCGCAGCCAACTCATCCCCCACCTGCGGGCCTACGAATTCGGTACGGCGCAAAGACAATGGCTCGGCATTGGCAGCTGTAAGGCACAGCATTTTTCCGGATTGCTTGGGGTCTGGCTGCATG
This sequence comes from uncultured Rhodoferax sp., assembly GCA_964468905.1. Lineage (GTDB taxonomy): Bacteria > Pseudomonadota > Gammaproteobacteria > Burkholderiales > Burkholderiaceae_C > Allorhodoferax. Next base: position 13,399 of record CAYXWW010000012.1, read on the forward strand.
GAGCCAGCTGCTGTAGCGCACAATCCGGCTACCACACGGTCACTCTGCGCCCCAGAACTACTGCCCTTTTGCGCCGGCATGCGAATCAGCACATCGCGTGCAGTACCGAAATTCTGCACCTGTACATCAGCAATACCCAAATTTGCAACACTGGCGCGAATGGCGTTGAGGTCAGCTGGCTGGGAATAGCTGACTTCCATCAGCGTGCCACCAGTGAACTCCACCGACAAATGCAAGCCACGCGAAAACAGGAAGAAAACAGCCGCCAGAAACGTCACCAGCGACACAAGGTTGAACACCAGCGCATTCCGCATAAACGGAATATCGTGGCGGATTTTGAAAAATTCCATTCCTGATCCCCTTAGTTTGTCGTGACCTGATTACCGGAATCAGGGCGCCAAACCGTCCCTATGGACACTGTTTTTAATTTCTTCTGCCGACCGTACCACAAATTTACCACGCCCCGGGAGAAGAAAACACCCGAAAACATACTGGTCAAAATGCCCAAGCAGTGCACCACTGCAAAGCCCCGCACCGGCCCAGACCCAAAGGCCAGCAGCGCAAGACCAGCAATCAAAGTGGTCACGTTGGAGTCAATAATAGTGGCCCATGCGCGGTCGTAACCGGCGTGGATGGCCGCCTGAGGGGACGCACCGGCGCGCAGTTCCTCACGCACGCGTTCATTGATCAGCACATTGGCGTCAATGGCCATACCCAAAACCAGCGCCATGGCTGCCATGCCTGGCAGCGTGAGTGTCGCTTGCAGCATAGACAACACCGCCACGAGCAGCAACAAATTGAACGCCAGCGATATGCTGGAAATCATGCCAAACAGCATGTAGTAGAGGCACATAAAAACCGCCACAGCCACAAAGCCCCAGGTCACGCTGTTGAAGCCTTTGGCAATGTTTTCCGCTCCGAGGGTCGGGCCAATGGTGCGTTCTTCAATGATTTCCATGGGGGCAGCCAATGCGCCAGCACGCAGCAACAAAGCGGTGTCTGTGGCTTCGACTGACGTCATGCTGCCAGAAATTTGAACGCGTCCGCCCCCAATTTCGGCACGGATGACGGGTGCAGTCACCACCTCACCCTTACCTTTTTCAAACAGCACAATGGCCATGCGCTTATTGATGTTCTCGCGGGTGACGTCGCGGAAAATACGAGCCCCCTTGGCATCCAATGTCAAATTGACTGTGGGTTCTTGGGTCTGGTTGTCAAATCCAGGCTGAGCGTCCGTCAAGTTATCGCCCGTCAAAATAACCTGCTTTTTCACAACGATGAGCCCACCACTGCGCTCGGGGTAGCGCTCAGAGCCATAAGGCACAGGGCCCGTGCCCACCTGGGCTGAGCGGGCCTCGGTGCCATCGTCGACCATGCGGACTTCCAGCGTCGCGGTGCGACCCAAGATATCCTTGGCCTTGGCCGTATCCTGCACACCGGGTAATTGCACCACAATGCGGTCCAGACCTTGCTGCTGAATGACGGGCTCTGAAACGCCCAATTCGTTGATACGGTTGTGCAAGGTGGTGATGTTTTGCTTGAGCGCCTGCTCTTGCAGTTTGCGTGCTGCCAATGGTTGGATCGACGCCACCATTTTGATGTCCGCGCCATCGGCAGATTCAACCGTTGTCAACTCCGCAAACTGGTCTTGCACCAAATTCCGTGCGGCCGTAGCAGACTGTGCATCGCGGAAGCGGATTTCAATGGTCTGCCCGTTGCGACTAATGCCCGCATGGCGCACATTTTTCTCCCGCAAACCGGTACGAATATCGCCCGCCAGGGATTCCGCCCGCTTGGACAGGGCAGCCTGCATGTCGACCTGCAACATGAAATGCACGCCACCGCGCAAGTCCAGGCCCAAATACATGGGGGATGCATGCAGGGCGGTTAGCCAAGCCGGTGAACGCGACAACAAATTGAGCGCCACGACAAAACCTGGATCATTTGCATCCGGATTGAGCGCCTTTTGGATCGCATCCTTGGCCTTGATCTGGATATCAGTGCTGGTAAAACGCGCCTTGATCGATGCGCCATCCAACACAACCGACTCGGGGGCCAATGCAGCCACCTTCAATGCTTCTTCAACGCGCCCAACAACTGCAGCGTCGAGTTTCACAGACGACTTGCCACCCGACACCTGTACGGCGGGCGATTCACCAAACACATTCGGCAAAGCGAACAAGGCGCCCACCACCAATGCGATCACAATGATCGCGTACTTCCACACCGGGTAACGGTTCATGATCGCGCTTTTCGTCTAGAGAAAACGTTGCAAAAAATTACTTGATGGTGCCCTTGGGCAGCACCTGAATAATGGCGCTGCGCTGGATCTGGATCTCTACGCCATTGGCCACTTCCAGGCCAATGAAGTTGTCGCCCAACTTGCTGATCTTGCCCAGTACACCGCCACCGGTGACTACCTCGTCCCCTTTAGCCACCGCATCAATCATGGCGCGGTGCTCTTTCTGCTTTTTCATTTGGGGACGGATCATCACAAAATAAAGCACCACAAACATCAGAACCAGTGGCAGCATACTCATCAGCGACGACTGCATATCACCTCCGGCAGCAGCGGCAGGAGCAGTTTGGGCAAAGGCAGAGGAAATAAACACAGGCTAACTCCACAAAACAAAGGGCTACAAAAGACCAGCCACCCCAACAGGCAGCGCACGATGCACTTGGGCAACCCTTCATTGTAGTCGGGCCTTTATGACGCGCTTTTGGGGATACAACTTGTTTCCACACGCTCCCCAGTGGAAATGGTGCGAAGAAATAATCCTGCCAATGAATCTGCCCGGTACGGTTTCAGGTGGTGCTGTGAAACTCCGCCTGCGGCGCTTGCCACTGGGCACGTACGCTTGCCAGATTGCGGGCTTTTACGTATCCATAACCCCGAATGTGCTCTGGCAAACGTGCAAAAGACACTGCAATGTCCCGATCGTCGGGGGTGAGCAATGGCAGCAGATGCTGAAAAACACCCATAAAGGCGGGGCCGTAGTCCAGCGCATATTTGTCATCTAATGTGACGTCCCATGGAACACCCGTCGCACCACCGCATCCAACCTCAGGAGGTACACACCATGACCCCACCGATAAGCGCTCGCGTAGCGTCATGGTGTTCGGCCGTGCGCTGGGGCTGCAGTGCATTGGCATTTGTGCTTCCAGCCCTCGTATCCACTGCACAACCCGCTATGCAAACCATAGCAAATCAAAGCCCCATGCCATTGCGCAATATCCAAATTGATGTGCGCCAGGTTCAAGGCGGCACGCGCGAACTGGAGGATGCACAAGGCGAGGCGAGGCTGCAGTGGGACGCGGGCGGCTCTGCGTCGGCCAGCGCACGCCTGCGACTGGGTCAACAGCAGGCGCAGACCTCCGGCACGGTGGCGCAACAGGTGTTGGTCTTGAACGGACGCAGCGCCGCCATTGCCTTGCGCAGCAGCACGCCATTTCGTCTGATGCAAACCCGGTTTAGCAATGGTAGGGCCGTGCTGGTGCAAGGCACCGTATTACTGGACGCAACGACCGGCTTCTCGGCAACGCCACGCTGGGACGGCACGGACCAGGCAGAATTGGAGCTTGCTGCCAGCCAGGCTGGGCTGCAATCGTCAGGCATGGGAGATTCGGCCAGCACGTCGTCTGGCAGCGTCAGCACATTGATTCTGCCACTCGGTGAATGGGTGACGGTAGCCCATTCGGAACAGGCGAGCAGCTTCAGCGGGCGCGATGGAGGCGAACGAACCAACGCGTCTGCGCGCCAGCACTATGAGTTGCAGGTTCGATTGACGGTGCGGTGATCGGCACCGCCGGGTCTGCTAGCGCGCCAGTATCTGGCGTATGGTGGCGCCGAGCTCTTCGGCAACAAACTTGGCGATATAGGCGTCCGCACCCACACTCTTGACATGGCCTTCGTTGGCAGAGCCCGTCAAAGAGGAGTGGATGATCACTGGAATGGTCCTGAAGCGCGCGTCTTGCTTGATATTGCGGGTCAAGGTGAAACCATCCATGACAGGCATTTCCAGATCGGTCAGCACCAAGGCGACTTTGTCCTGGATGGTTTTACCTTCGGCTAGGGCTTTGGCGTTGATGGTTTCCAGCATGTCCCAGGCTTCCTTGCCAGTCTTGGTCATCACGTAGGCGACTCCCATCGCTTTGAGGCCTTGCTCAATCATCATGCGGGCTACCGGCGAGTCATCTGCCGCCAAAACGATGGTTCCAGGTGGCAGCGTCACCGCCCCCACTTTGGACTCGTCCACTTCAGAAGCATGCTCCTGGGGCATCACATCGCGCAAGATTTGCTCCACGTCCAGCACCTGCGCCAGCCGGGTGTTCTCTGCATTGCCATCCAGTCGCGCAATACTGGTAACCAGGCCACCGCCACTGCTTTCAGCGGACAGCACATGTTTCCACTCCAGGCGAACGATCTCGTTGACCTCTTCCACGGCAAAAGCCTGGGTGGTGCGGGCAAACTCGGTCACCAGCAAAATGCCCAAGCCCTTGGTTGGGTTGCAACCAACCACTTTGGGCAAATTAATGACCGTGATCATCTGGCCGCGGATATTTGCCACCCCCATCACCGTAGAGGGCATATTCACCATGACGGTTATCTCTGGCATCACCAGAATCTCGCGCACCTTGAACACGTTGATACCAAACAACTCCCGGCGGTCAGTGCCCGGCGCCTCACCCAGACGGAACAACAGCAACTCAAACATGCTGTTGCTGGCCAGGTTGGTCCGCTCGTCAATTTCCCGCATCGAAGTGTTCATGGCGTATTCCGTGGTTGATAGGCTGCAAAGATGTCTAGGTCGAAGTTTGCAGCAAATATATGGAACATGGTAACGTCATCTGGCAGATTTTGGCCACAGAACCCACAACTGCAACGGCTGGCGCAGGCGCCCTGCCAGTTCCCCTGCTTCGGCACCCCATCCCACAAAATAGTCTGCCCGCACGGCACCGGTAATTGCACTGCCGGTATCCTGCGCCAGCACCAGTTTTTGCAAGGTAACCTGTTCGCCGGCAGACGCCAGCCACAACGGCGTGCCATAAGGAATGCTGGTTGGGTCTACCGCAATAGAGCGCCCCGGCGTGAGCGCGACGCCCTGCGCACCGCGTGGTCCTTCGCTGGCGTCACGCGCCGCAAGGGGCTCTTCACGGAAAAACACCATGCGCGGATTGCTCCAGAGCAACTCCTGCTGGCGCTGTGGGTTTTGCACCAGCCAGGCTTTGATGCCAGGCCATGAAGCGTCTTTGACAAGACCCTGGTCCAGCAACCAGCGGCCGACGCTGCGGTAGGGCTGGTCGTTGGTCGCCGCATAGGCCAGGCGCACCCAGCGCTCGGACCCATCGGGCTGGCTGAACCGCACGCGACCCGAGCCCTGTATTTGCAATACGAGGGCATCCACCGGGTCTGCCACATAGGCAATGGCACGGCCCTGCAGGGCCGCCTGGGCCTGTGGCAGTGTGTCAATTTCCTGCCGCGTGTACCAGGGCTTGCGCTGGGCCAAGCCCAGCGGCGGCTGGTAGAGCGGGATGGTAAAGACCGAGGTCGGCAGACGGCTGGCTTCCAAAACCGGTTCATAGTAGGCGGTCAACAAACCGTTCGGGTCGCCCTGCAGGGTCTCCACGCGCATGGGTTGCAGCTGCTCCTGCATCCAATCACGCTGCTCTTGCGCGCTGCCAATGCTCAAGCGGCGGATATCGCCACACAGGGCGGCAAAAGGTCCGCCAGGGCGTTCACAGCTTTTCACCCACGCGTTCCACGCCTCAAACAAAGAGTCGTCAGCAAAACCGGGCAGTTCCGACCACTCCACAGGTACCCAGCGACTCTTGGTCGGCTTCTGGGCTCCGGGCGCCTCTGCAATGGCGGGGCGCGCAGCATCCGGGCGCATGGTTTCTGCCTTGGGAACTGAGGCGCGGGGTGCCGGAGCCATCGGCGCACTGCCACACGCCACCAGAGTTCCTACAATCAAAGCCAATCCAACACAGGCCAGGAGCCGATTCATGACATTGCTTTTACTGGAAGCCCTGGGCGCAGGCTTGATACTGGTTGGAATCATTTGGTGGACCATGTTTTCTGGTCGAAAGAATGGAGAGTTGGCAGACAAGGACTCAGGCGACGAGAAGGTAAAGAAATAAGCCTCTAGCCCTCGCAGAATATGCATAGATAGCTACGCTTTTAATAGCACTCATTACAACACTTCAAACAACATTGCGTGGTTACAGCATCCGATGCTGTAAGGCCGGCAACTGCGCACGCCGTTGCGCCAGGACTTGGGCGTCCACATCAGCACACACCACGCCCGGCTCTTGGGCCTGTTGCGCCAGCACCAGCCCCCAAGGGTCCACCACCATGGACTGGCCCCAGGTGCGCCGCCCGTTAGGGTGTGTTCCGCCTTGCGCGGCTGCCGCCACATAGGCCAGGTTTTCAATGGCACGGGCACGCAGCAACACCTCCCAGTGGGCCTCGCCCGTCGTATGGGTAAAGGCGCTGGGCACCAGGATCAGGTCGACCCCGTCGCGCGCATAGCCACGGTATAGCTCGGCAAACCGGAGGTCGTAACACACGCTTAAGCCCACCTGCCAAATATGACCGTCTTTGGACGCGAGCGCAAACCGCGTAGGCTGGCTGCCGCGCTCGAGCACGCGCGACTCGTCGTAAGACTCCACACCGTTGTCAAACCGGAACAGGTGCACCTTGTCGTAGCGCGCCACACAATCCCCAAGGGGGTTGAAAACCAGTGAACTGTTGTAAACCCGGTCTGGCTGCCCGGCCGTCAGAGGCAGGGTCCCGCCTACAACCCATAGCCCCAAGTCGCGGGCCGCATCGGCCAAAAACTGCTGGATAGGGCCCGCGCCAAACGGCTCCTGAATGGCGAGCTTGTCGCCGTCGCGCTGGCCAATCAAACAAAAATACTCAGGCAAGATGGCCAGTTCAGCACCGGCCTGGGCGGCATGTTCCAAGAGGGTTCGAGCCTGCGCCAGGTTCTCGGACAAAACACCGGTAGACACCATTTGAATGGCAGCAATCTTCATTTGGCCTCCGAGGCGGGGGTTGCCGGCTTCGCAGGTGGGGCGGCCGGTTTGTGTGGAACCTCTGTAACGCGGGGGTCGAGCCAGGTGCCATCGACCAAAAATTCCTTGGTATTGGCCTCGCTCAAGGGTTTGCGCAAAATGAGTTGGGCGAGAAAAGTACTCAGACCAATCACCGGGTTGATGTAGTAGGCCAAGACCGAGGCGCTGCCGGCATTGATATCGGGTACGACGACGACCTTGATTTTTTGCGTTTCTTTGGCGATGTCGGCCTGGCCTTCCATCACCACAGCGATGTTGACACCCTTCATCTGCAAGTTATTGGTACTGGCAATGCCCTGCTCGATCTTGACATCACCCCGAAAGACATCGAAAGCGAAGCCCTCGCTAAACACATCCCTGAAGTCCAGCGCAAGACGCCGTGGCAAAGATTGCAGGCTCAACACAAAGATCAACTTTGCCAACCCCGGGTCTGGTGCCTGCAGAAACTGCCCGTTCTCCACGTTGACATTGAAACTACCGCCCATGCTGGGGTAGTCCAAGGTGATCGGTGAGCCTAGCCACGACACTTGGCCCTCCACCTTTCCATTGCCCTTGCGTACCACGCCTTTCATGCCGAGGCGGTTGAACAACTCGCCCGCGTCGGTGATGTCGAGCGTGAAGTTCAGCGCCGTACGCCGACGCTCTTTGATACTGCGACCGGCCAGAGGCACCAGTGGACCAGCGATATTGGTCCAATTGCCGCTGGCCGTCAGCACTGCCTCAGGGTTGGTAATGTTGAACCGGTTGAGCCGCCACTCACGGGGCACATCACGACCCGGCGCAGTTGCCAATGCGCCCAGGTTGACGGCATCTATTTCAATGCGCCCTAGTTTTTTACCACGCAGCTCCAGGTCCTCCACCACGATGTCCAGCGCAGGGATGCTGGCGGGCTGTTCGTCCAGCACACTCTCCACATCCTGCGCCGTGCTTTGTGCCACGATAAGCCGCGCCAGACGACCATAGAGTCTTCCGCCAGACGCATCGGAGGGTTGGCGGTACTCCACGTAACCATTGAGCTCGGCTGAATCGATGTTGGCCCGCCACAGCGTTCCATCGCGCGCACCACCCACGACCAGCTTATTGAGTTTTCGTCCGCTCACCGTCATTTCCTGCGCGCGCACAGCCAGGCTGGTGGGCAGGTAGCCGACGCTCGCCGCGGCCCCCGAACTGACACTGGCCATGCTGGTCATGTCGGAGCCCGTAGCGCGTGACAACACCGCAGACCAGGCGTCCAGATCCACTTGGGGCAGGCTGATGTTGGCCAGAACCCCCTCCGCGGGCATGGGAGCCGACTCCTCAGGGGTCAGACCCAAACCAATGGCACCCTGCAAGACTCGCGGGGTGGCCCCGGACACATCACGCACATAGACCACGTTGAGCAACTTTCCCACGTCCAGCTGCAGTTGGTCTTGCACATGTGCAACACCGTTGCTGCCCATCAGCACGGAGTCACGAATCACGCTTGTCTCCAGCCGCAAGGGCAATAGGGCCTCTGGCGTTTTGGTGAAGGGGGCTGGCAATGTGAGACCTAAACCTGCCAGATTGCTATTGACCAACAGCTCAACCACCCCACTGCGCACACCTAGCGTAGCCGTATAGGCTGTCACGCCATTGGCATAGTGCCCCAAGGTGGAAACAATGCCTAATTCGGTGGCCTGGCGCAAGCCGTCTGCGGTTGCCGTGCCTTGCATCCGCAGCAACTGCGGCGCAGTATTTTTTGCTCCAGGTGGGCCATTGGCATTGACCTGGCCACTCAGTCCGCCTTCGATACGCACATCACCGCCTAACGCGCGGGCTTGCGCCCCGACCAGTGAAAAGCCCGTCTCAGAAAAATTAATGACGCCACGCGCCTTTGACAAACGGGGCGAATCAGCCGTCACCTGCAAATCGTTGCCGGCCAGATTGATAGAACCTTTCACCGTGGCACGCTCCACTGCGGCGATGGGTAGGTTTAACTTGAACCGGTAGTCGGCGTTGCCAGTGGCCGTTGCCCGGTCCAGCGCCCGGCCCATCATGGGGCTGAGCGGTGAGGTATTGACCACGCCCAACACATCGGACAGCGGCCCTTGGGCCTCTGTTGTCACCGATACCGTTGCACCGTCGTACAGGTTGTCCACCACGGCGTCGGCCTTGGTTACACGAAGCCCCGGTGCGCCCGCCACATTAGCGCGCGCGCCTTTGACCTGCAGCACCGACCGGTCAATGACCAACTCACCCGATACATCCGTCAACGCGGGCCACGGCGGGCTGTCCTTGGGCAACAGGCTGGCCGGTGCGTAGGCATATGTCGCATGATGTATATCCGCCGCAATGCGGAATTCACCTTGCTTGGCAGTCGCGAAGGGGAAGTCTGCCAAATTGCCTTTGACCTTGAATTTGACGGACGATGCGCTGCCCGCCAAAACCGACTCACGCACATAGTCGCGCGCATCTTTGTCGATACCCAGAGGCAAATAACGATGCACCTTGGTGCCGTCTGCGCGACTCAAACTGCCCTGCAAATCCAGGAGACCCGGAAATCGGTCAACCGAAGCATTGCCAGCGACTGCCGCGGTTTGCCATTTCAGCTGTAATTCGCCCTGCGCATCGGCATTGTCAAACCTCATGTTTGGCAGCGAAATACTGATGTCATCGCCTTCCGTCTTCCATAACAAGTCCGTCAACAGTTCGTCAAAGTGAACCGTGGGCTGCTCAAAGATATCGGGCAACTGCACATCGCCATCCTTGATGGCTATGGTGGCTTTGCCACTGACCTGGTTCAGGTCAAAGTCGATATTGGCGCCGTTGAAGCCGGGCCAGGCACTTGTCGCAGTTTTGCGGGACGCGATTGCAAGCTGCACGACACGCCCTTTGGCAGAAAAACGAATGGGCTGCTGCGGCGTACCCACCCAGGTTGCGTTAATCTGCTCCACCAAGCCCTTGGGCGACAAATCGGCTAATGTTGTACGTAGCTTTTCGGCAAGCGGCAAGCGGTTTGCAATTTGCGCCATGGCCGCCAGGTCCAAACGGTCCGCCACCAGCTCCACACGCTGCGGCTTCTTGGTATCCGCCGAAAAGAGTGACAGTCGTACGTTGCCTCCGGGCCAGCGCAAACCGTCCTGTGTGGAAAATTGCAAATCCTGGGTTAAAAATTCCGCGCCGCCCTCCAGCGTTTTGGCCCCGAGCCGCCCCGTGATGCCATGCAGCGCAAGAGCATCCAATTTGGGGCTCAGCGTGACTTTGACATCATCTAGCGCCACATCGGCCGTGACGCCGGTCACGGTGCCCTGCGCTACATCGCACCAGGCGCGCACCGATCCAGAACCCTTGGCCAAATCCACCCCCAGACTGGCATAGCGGCGCAGCTGCGCCAAGTCAACCTGCGCGAAATTGGCATACAGCTGGCCCTGCCAGTCTTGCCATGCGCTTGCGTGGCGGCTTAAGAGCTTTTGCTTGAAGATTCCAGCAAGGCTAAAACGCTCACCCCAATGGGCAGGGGGGTTGGCATCCAGCCGCACAGAGTGCGTACGGTGCTGATTACGCAAAACCCAGTCTACGTCGGTGAGCGCCAGCGCGGGCACATCACGGGTTTCGTCGATCCAGGTGACTGTGCCATGGCGCACCACCAATTCGGGCTGCGAAAACACCCAGTCAGCGCCACTGCTATTGGTATGGTCACCAGACGGTAAGGTGAGGCCAGCAACCCATATCTTTCCATCCTTGGCGCGGCGCACCTCCAGCACCGGGTGGTCCACCGTCAATTGCTCAAAGCCCAGACCCAGCAGCGAGCGCGCCGACAGCGATGCGAGGACGGAAGGCAGCTTCAAAGCTTCTCGGCCCTGGGGGTCCACAAAGCTGACATCATTGAGCTCCAGAGACGGTATCAGCCCATTGGAACGGGCAGCAATGGCACCTACGCGCACGGTTACACCCAGCATCCGGCTCACCTGTTGCTCTAGGACCGGGCGGAATTCCGCGATTCGCGGCACAATCACAAAATGCAAAGCACCCCCGACTATGGCCAACACAATCCACGCTAAGGCCACCAGCCACAGCGCGATGCGCACCATCAAAGTACCGAACCGGAGCAACGGCAAGGGATTTGGGGTCAATTCAGTCATCGTTTTCGAAACACCATGTCAGGAATTATGACCCGCATTGCCAAGACCTCTGGAGCCGAGGGCTCACGTTTTGTCCAGCGTGTCCGGCGTCGCTATGCGACACAGTTGAATCTGCTACCACCGGGGCCGCCAACGCACGCCACGATTGCAGCGCTTTATGCGGATCTGCGTGCGACCGGAATGGCGTCCAGCGCAGCCCTGCGCACGACACGCCAGCTAGTCGTTGAACGGCTGGTGTGCCTTGATTGCGAGGAACAAGCACCTCTGTCTGTGGTGACAGGGGCCATGACCGCATTGGCGGAGTTTGCGTTGGATACGGCTTTCACCGAGTGCTGCGTCCAGCTGGATGCAACCCACGGTGCACCCTTGGGGCCCCAAGGAACGCGGGCCGAGCTGTGCATTGTGGGCATGGGGAAACTGGGTGCGCGCGAACTCAACGTCTCCAGCGATATTGACCTCATCTACATCTATGACCAGGATGGCGAAACAGCAGGCGACGCGGCGGGCCGGGGAAAAATCTCCAACCAAGAGTACTTTGGCAAGATGGTGCGCTCCATCTTCGCGCTGATTGGAGAGACCACCGAGCACGGCTTTGTATTCAGGGTCGATCTGGCGCTGCGCCCCAATGGCAATTCGGGCCCGCCCGTGGTTTCGCTGGGTGCACTGGAAGAATACTTTCATGTACAAGGGCGCGAATGGGAACGCTTTGCCTGGCTCAAGAGCCGGGTCGTTGCCCCCACGCAAGCCATTGCTTCTTCTTGCGCCCAAGGTCTGCGCGTAGTCGTGCCCCCGTTCGTATTTCGGCGCTACCTGGACTACAGCGTTTTTGACGCATTGCGCGTGTTGCACCGCCAGATTCGTGACCATGCTACCAAGCGCAGCGCGGGCAAGCCCGAGCGCAACAATGATGTGAAGCTCTCACGCGGCGGCATTCGGGAGATCGAATTCACCGTCCAGCTGTTGCAGGTTGTTCGCGGCGGCCAGTTCCCTGAGCTGCGCACGCGACCGACGCCAAGTGCATTGCAGCGCCTGGTTCGCGCCGGGTTGATGCCCGCCGCGACGGCTGACGCACTGGGCAAGGCCTATGTGTTTCTGCGGCAGGTGGAGCACCGCATTCAGTACCTTGATGACCAGCAGACCCATATTCTTCCGACTGCCGACAGCGATCTGGAATGGATCGCGCAGACGATGGCGTTTGCGGACAGTTGTGCCTTTTTGCGGGAACTCGACAGCCACCGTGAGTTCGTGGCACAAGAGTTTGACGCATTACTGGGCGGCGCCCAAAAGGAATGCAAGGGATGCAACGGCGCGACACCACCGAACGGCGTCAATGATTTTGACGACCTGCTTGCGGCCTTGAAAGGGGAGTTTCGTGCGCGCGTTGCAGGGTGGCGGGATCACCCCCGCATACTGGCCTTGCGCGAAGAGTCCCGCATGCGGCTGGCCCGACTCGTTCTTCGCACAGCACAGTGGGTCAATGAAGGCAAGGCCAGCGAAGTCGCGGCGGTACGCCTGGCCGACTGGATTGAGCCGCTGCTGCGCCGTGAGAGCTATTTGGCCTTGCTGCTTGAGCGCCCCAACGTGCACGAGCGCCTGTTGCACATGCTGGGGGCGGCGCGCTGGCCTGCGCGCTACCTGTTGAAGCACCCGGGTGTGATTGACGAACTGGCAGGCAACGCAATGCTGGAAGAGCGCTTTGATGCGCGCGAGTTCGAGGATGAACTGGAGCGCCGGCGCGCCGCATTGCACGGCACCGGAGAAGACGATGACGAAACCCTGCTGAACCTGCTGCGCCGGGCGCACCACGCGGAAGTGTTTCGCATATTGGCACGTGACATTGAAGAGCGACTGAGTGTTGAGCAGGTGGCAGACGACTTGAGTGCGCTGGCAGACGCTGTGCTGCGCACCACAACCCGCTGGTGCTGGGAACGACTGAAGAACCGTCACGGCCCGGAATGCCGCTTTGGCATCATCGCCTACGGAAAGCTCGGCGGCAAGGAGCTCGGCTACGGCAGCGACCTGGACATTGTGTTTGTCTACGACGACCCGGATGACCGCGCCGCCGAGGTCTATGGCGCCCTGGTGCGCAAGCTCATCAACTGGCTAACCGTGCAAACCGGTGAGGGCGATCTGTACGAAATTGACACGGCACTTCGACCCAATGGCAATTCTGGCTTGCTAGTGACCAGCATGGACGCGTATGCCAACTACCAGCAGCAACGCGGCAGCAATACGGCATGGACCTGGGAACACCAAGCCATGACCCGCGCCCGGTGCGTGCTGGGCGATACGGCTTTGCGCAGCCGCTTTGACGCGGTGCGCGCGGCCGTTATCAGCACCGTGCGGGACCACACAAGTTTGCGCGCCGAAATCGGCGACATGCGCGCGAAAGTTCGCGCCAGCCATCCGGTGCGCGGCGCGAAGTTTGACGTCAAGCACAGTGCTGGCGGTATGGTCGACATTGAGTTTGTGGTGCAATTTTTGGTGCTATCCCAAGGCTGCAAGTACCCTGAGTTGCTGGCCAATGTTGGCAATATCGCTTTGTTGGTGCGCGCCCAGGCGTGCGGCCTACTGCCCGCACCGGTCGGTGAAAAAGCCGCCCAGGCTTATCGCGTCCTGCGCCAAATCCAACATCGGGCACGCCTCAACGAAGAGCCTACCCAGATTGATGGGGAACAAGTTGAACAGGAACGCGCCGCAGGGCTGGCGTTGTGGGCGGTCGTGTTTAAAGATTTTGCATGACTTGTATGCTTTGTTGGCGAAGATAGTTTCGGCCAGCATATAGACTCCACTACATGCTATTAATTCAAGAGTAATTGACAGTCGAAAGTGGCCAAGATGATGGGTGGAACAGCGTGCAGAGATGCCCTCTGTGCCAAAAGTGCAAGGCAGCGGGGATTCTTGTTCTGGCGGCGGCCATTGGGGTGCGATACACGGGGTGAAGCGGTTGAGTTGCCTGTCCGCTAATTTAGAAACCCTCAACATGTCCCCCCCCAAACCTATGCCAGTACATCAAATGCATGCTCGCACGAGATCAGAAGTGTGCGTAGCGGCCACAATTGCGTTTTGTGAGCGAGTGGGATACTTGGGTCTGACGGGTTCGAACGCCCATACTGCCGATTTCTGTCACATGCAATCTGTCATTTTTGCGCTATAAAGGTCACGCCATGCAGCCCAATACTCCTACTCTCGCATCCGATTCACGAGCCCAGCAATCCCGGCTAGACATAGACAAGCCACAGGGGAGAGATCCCAACGAATGGGTACACCCCGTCAGCCTCATCTTGAAGCAGGCCAATCTTCCCGAAGGCGCTCCTTTTCAAAGAACGCTGGACGCCGTCCACGCCCAGAATTTTGCTTTCAACGCAGCCGATGCCCAAAACACCAAGTTGCGTGATGGAAGCAAACCCATAAGATACAGCGATTTCCAAAACACGACCGCGCAAGTGCAAAAGTCTGAGCCGGCAGACGCTGATAACGAATTGCAGTGCATTGTTTTGAAATCGCAAGTTGAACAGGAAAAGTTGGCCACCGACTTGCGCCTTCGCGAACGTTTTGAAGGTGGCCTTCAGGTCATAGCGGGCGTTGAGGAAACACTGGTTGCAGCCGCCACTTTTTTTGCTGCAGAAGGATCTACTCGGCTACAGGATGCCCTGCACAACACACAACAAGGGGCGAAGACCTTTGTTAGTGGCGAGCCGGGAACGGAGACCGCATTGTCTAAAGCAATTCACAATGGTGTGAGTACTGCGAGTGCGATGGTCAACCGCATCCCCCATCTTGAAACCAGCGTGTCTGCACTGGAAAAGTGTGGGTACATCGATACTGCCATTTCTACCGATACGATCAACAAGACCCTAGAGGCGCTGAACACGCACAACTGATCGAAGACAGCTGATTTCGGCTGCTGCGGTCTACGGGGATTGCCCAACCCTGAAGCCATCAACTTGCAGGAGGTTGGACGACCGCTTCCGTAGTTACTGACCTAGAGTTGTCGCCAACGCACAACATCTCTTCGCGACGTTTCTTGCCGGGTATCCGCCCTGTCGCTATAGTCGCGGTCTATTGTTTTTGTCGTGGTTTGCAACCAGCGCGCAAGCAATACCATCCCCCACCCTTTCATCCACCTACTAGGAGAACAACATGCAAAAGAACACGACCTCCCTGTGGGCTGGGTCAGCGGTGGCAGGGCTTCTCAAATAAGCCTTCGCGCCTTTTTTAGCGCCCCAGTGCGCGCTGCGTAACGTGTGATGCGTATGCGGCGTAGCGTTGGCGTGCGCGCGTCTGTCCCGGTCCGGTTTCAACGATTTTTGATTCTGGATTTTTTATGGGCAATTTTGTCAAACACGTGTCGGATCGCGCCTGCGTGGTCGCGTCTGACGCAACGTGGATGGAAGACGCTGCCATTGCGCAGCTCATCACCACATCGCAATTGGAGGGCATGCAACTCGTTGCGGGCATGCCCGACTTGCACCCGGGGCGCGGCTATCCGGTAGGCGCCGCATTTTTCTCAACCAACCTGTTCTACCCCGCCTTGGTGGGCAATGACATCGGCTGCGGCATGGCGCTGTGGCAAACCGACTTGCGTGCCAGCTCCACCAAGCTCGACAAGCTGGAAAAGCGCGTTGGCAATATCGACGCTGCGATGGAGGACACCGTAGCCGTGGGGCAAGCCATGACCAGCTATGGCTTGCAACCCAATGGCCATGAGGCTTCGCTAGGAACCCTAGGTGGTGGCAACCACTTTGCAGAGTTTCAGCAGTTGGACACGGTGTACACAGCCGATGCGCTGGCCGCGCTCGGCATCGACAAGCAGAACCTGCTGCTATTGGTGCACAGTGGTTCGCGTGGCTTGGGTGAGCGCGTCTTACGCCAGCATGTGGATGCCTTCGGTCACCGGGGTTTGCAGGCGGACACGGCAGAGGCTGCCGCCTATCTGGCACAGCACGATGCAGCCATGCGCTTTGCGCGCTGCAACCGCCAGTTAGTGGCGAACCGGCTACTTACCAATGTGCGCGCCGATGGCCGCTGTGTGCTGGACGTGCACCACAACTTTGTGGCCAACGCCAGGATTCACGGGCAAGTCGGTTGGTTGCACCGCAAGGGGGCTACGCCGTCCGATCAAGGCGTGGTAGTGATACCAGGCTCACGCGGGGACTACAGCTACTTGGTGCGCCCCACACGTCTATGCAACGATACATTGCTGTCGCTGGCGCATGGTGCAGGGCGCAAGTGGATTCGCTCGGCCTGCAAAGACCGCCTGTTCAAACTGATGACGCCCACGCAAATGGGCCGCACCGCACTGGGCAGTCGCGTGATTTGCAACGATAGGCAATTGATCTACGAGGAAGCGCCACAAGCCTACAAGGGCATTGACAGCGTGGTGCAGGCGCTGGTGGGAGCAGGTCTGGTGGAACTACTGGCACGGACTAAACCCGTGTTGACCTATAAAACCCGTGGGGAGTGCTGCGAATGATCTTGCTACAACTCACCGCCAACACGGGGCCCGAGGAATGCTGCCTGGCCGTGCGTAAGGCATTGCAGGTGCTGCTGCGCGAATGTGCAGACGCAAGCGTGAGCGCCGAAGTGCTGGAGCAGGTGCCGAACGACATGGGGGGCAACTTGCGGTCTGTGCTGCTGGCGCTTGAAGGCGACGCAGCCCACGCAGTAGCACTGCGCTGGCGCGGCAGCTTGCAATGGAACTACCCCAGCCCCTACCGACCCGGGCACAAACGCAAGAACTGGTTTATAGGCGCAGAAGTCTTTGAAACCGATACGCCCAACACCAATGAGGTGCTGAAGGACAAAGACCTGCGCTTTGAAACCTTGCGCGCCAGCGGCCCCGGCGGTCAACACGTCAACAAGACCGACTCTGCCGTGCGCGCCACGCACGTACCCACCGGCCTGAGCGTAAAGGTGCAGACCGAGCGCAGCCAACACGCCAACAAGCGCCTGGCCCGCGCCCTGCTGACGCACAAACTGGCAAGCCTGGCAAGCGACGCGGCCGATGCGGCCCGCACCGAACGCTGGCTACAGCACTACGGCGTGGAGCGCGGCAATGCAGCCCGGCGGTTTAAAGGCGAATCCTTTATAGAAATCACAGGGAATTAAAGCCATGCAATCTACTGTTCAATTGAACCAAACACAGGCTATTGACTTTCTGCTCCATGTGGCCGTGGTGCGTCCTGTTTTCATGTGGGGTGCGCCGGGCATTGGAAAGAGTGCGCTCGTTCAACGGTTTTCAGATGCGGTGGGGATGGAGTGCGTTTCACTGCTGGGTAGCCAGTTGGCACCCGAGGACTTGCTCGGTATTCCGAAAATCGATGGCGAGTGTTCGCGTTTCTACCCGCCGGCCAATATTGTCCGCAAGCAACCGTTCGTGCTGTTTCTGGATGAGCTCAACGCCTCTTCACACGAGATTCAAAAGGCGTTCTATTCGCTGATCTTGGATCAACGCGTGGGTGAATACCACTTGCCCAAAGGGACCGTGGTCATTGGCGCGGGCAATCGTGCCAAGGACGCGGCCATCGTCAAACCCATGCCTTCTGCGCTCATCAATCGCTTGGTCCACATTCACCTGCGTGCCGATCACCGCCAGTGGTTGAATTGGGCCATCAACGAAGGAGGCATTCACCCGTGGGTTGTGGAATACATCCAGTTGCGCCCCGACCATCTGTGGAGCGAGCCGCCCAAGCATGAAGAGACCTTTTCAACGCCACGCAGCTGGCACATGCTGTCGGACGCACTGCACTCCTTTGGCAGCACCATCGGCGGCGATGCGGGCAATGCTACGGTCGATGCCATGCTCGAAGCCTTAACCTACGGCCTGCTGTCTCCACCGCATGCAGCCCACTTCAAAGCCTTTCTCAAACAAGTCCACCAAAAGCATACGCTGCACGCCATCATCAAGGGGGAAGCCTATTGGCCCACCGGCGCAGAAGACCGTGACGTGCTGTACTTTTTGGCGCAGTCCTTCCGCGCGCACTTGCGCAAAGAGCTTCCGCAAGACGAGGCATCGGTTCGCTCAGCACACCAGCAATTGGGCATGCGGGCCAAGGACATGTTGCGTGACCTGTCCCGCATTAGCGTGGAGATCGCCCAGTCCGTGATGGGTGAAGACGACGCGGGGCAACGACTGCCCTCTTGGTTTCTGATTGAAGTGGCGCGCGATCTTCCCCGACTGGCGGGGCGCGAGAACAAAGCAACACCATGAGTAAGAGCCCACACCAGAATGCCGCGGCCGAATCGCGCAACGCCGCGTTGCAGGTTCTCACAGTGCATCCAGTCATGGCGTCTTTGATGACCTCTGCCTCGTTTCGGGTCGATAGCGACTTTCGCTACGTGTCGCCCAAAGGGTGGCTTGCGGTGACACCCAACGGCACGCTGTGGTTGCATGGCAAGCGCAAGGCGGACGTTACCGCGTGGACCCGCACCATGGCTCTTGCCTTGGTGTGCTTGGGATTCGGGTTGGTACGGCGACAAGAGCCTTATGCGCACTGGGAACTGGCCAGTTTTCTCGTCGCCGATCGGTTTTGCAGTGAACTGAAGCTGGGCGCGTTGCCAGAAGAACTGTCCTACGACCCCATTGACTTGCCAGTCGGTGGTGCAGAAGCGTTGCTGCGCCAATTTTGTATAGCAGGGCGAGAGCCCAACCTACAAGAGTGGCTTGCATCGTTTGTGGGCGACAGACCTCTATTCTGTGGCTTTGATCTGCCGCACCCGACCCACCAGCGCCGCCCCCAATGGCGCGATTTGCTGGTGGATGGCATTGCGCGCGGGGTTGGGCAGGCGCTCCAAGTCGCGTCTGGCACAACCAACACCGGTGGTGCGATCAAGCCGCTGACGCGGGCGCTGCGTGCCAAACGCAAACTGATGGACCATTACCCGTTGCTCGGTGCGCTCGCCGCCAGCTTTGACATTGAGGAAGACATTCGACTGTGCAACCAGTACGAGATACGCGTGGCGGCAATTGACGTCGGTGCGCGCCGCATCTGGATGAACCCTGCGGCGGGCCTGTCGGAGTCCGAGTGCCTGTTTGTGTTTGCACATGAGTTGTTGCATGCGGGGCTTAACCACGCTTCGCGCCGACGCGGTCGCGACCCCTTGTTGTGGAACATTGCCTGCGATTTCGTCATCAATGGCTGGCTACTGGAGATGCGCATCGGTACTGCACCCAACATGGGTTTACTCCATGACGCTGCCTTAGCCAACTTTTCATCTGAAGAGGTCTACGACACATTGGCCCAGGACATCCGCCGCGCACGCAAACTGGCCACGCTGCGCGGGACAGGCGCTCAAGATTTATTGGGTGACGACGATGGCCAGATGTTTACCGACGCAGAGAGCTACTGCCGCCGAGCGTTGGCACAAGGCGTGGAGCGGTTTACCAGCGGCTCAGCACGTGGTTTGCTTCCGGCCGGATTGGTAGAAGAAGTGCGCAGCCTGAACCAGCCGCCGATACCGTGGGATGTGAAGTTGGCACAGTGGTTTGACGAGCGCTTTCCCCCACCCGAACTGCGCCGCAGCTACGCCAGGCCCTCGCGCAGGCAGACGGCCACGCCCGAGCTTGCGCGCCCATCCGTTGTCAAGCCGACGGAGGAAACCCGGCGCAGCCGTGTCTTTGGAGTGGTGCTGGACACCTCGGGCTCTATGCAGCCGCAACTGCTGGGCAAGGCCCTGGGTGCCATTGCAAGCTACGCCATGGCGCGCGATGTGATGGCAGTTCGCCTGGTGTGCTGTGATGCGCAGGCATATGACAGCGGTTGGGTGGAGCCCGAGCGATTACTGGATCGATTTACATTGCGGGGGCGCGGCGGCACGGTCCTGCAACCCGGTTTGGACCAGTTGAAAGCGCTGGCCGACAAAGGGGAGTTCCCCCGCCAGGGCCCCCTGCTCATCATCACCGACGGGTTCTGCGAGGACAAGCTAGCCACGCCTATGGACCACGCCTATTTGCTGCCCGAAGGGCGGCGACTGCCCTTTCGGCCGGTCGGGGAGGTGTTCGCGGTGGCGTGATCGCCCTCGTTATTGATGCGTTGAGCTAGTGAGGGGCTGGCTCCGACTTAAGACTGAAAATCTGCTATAGCCCCCGCAGAATCTGCGCAAGCAGCTATCAATTTAAGAGCGAATCTTTTGAAGCAAACGCGTGGTCGAATACCCCGCCACAAACGGCAGCGCCAGCGCGTGGCCGCCCCATGACTCCACCAGTGCAGTCTCGGGCAGTTTGGCCATGTCGTAGTCGCCGCCTTTGACCAGAATGTCGGGGCGCAATTCGGAGATGAGCTGTACCGGCGTGTCTTCATCAAACCAGGTGACCAGGCTCACCGCCTGCTGGCTAGCCATGACGATGGCGCGGTCGGTTTCGTTGTTCAGCGGGCGGTCGTCGCCTTTACCGAGGCGGCGCACCGAGGCATCGGTATTGAGCGCCACGATCAGGCTGCCACCCAAATCGCGGGCTTGTGCGAGGTACACCACGTGGCCGCGGTGAATCACGTCAAACACGCCGTTGGTAAAGACCCAGGGTTTAGGTAAATTGCGCAGATGCTGGGCAGCAGCGGTCCGGCTCATGATTTTGGACAAAAAGGCTGGGGGGGGCGCGGAGTCTTGCATGACCGCAATGCTATCAGGAGCACGCTGAGGCTTGATGGTGCTCAAGACTGGCCGCTTTCGGTCGATCTGACAATGCATAATAAACCTCAACCATGCACCTCGTACCTGTCAGCATCGATTCCATTCGACTGCACGCGCCCCTTCCTTTCCCATTGATGGACAAGAACGGCGTGCTGTTGGCAAAGCGATCCTTTGTCATCGACTCCAAGGAAGATCTGGCTGATATTGCGCAACGTGGTGGTGGCTTGTACATTGACGTTGCGGATTCGGAAGCACACCACCGGGCCTATGTAGAACGTTTGCACTCACTGGTGCGCGACGGCAAGTCACTGGGTGAAATAGCTGGTGCAAAGATTACCGACGACCTGTTGGGTGGGCGCGATAACCAAGGTGACGAGCGACCAGACTGGCTGGATTTGCAGGTACAAACCAACGCGCTGGTGCGCGAAAGCAACCCTGCGCAGTTCATGGAACGGCTGGACAAAGTTCAGACCTCCCTGGTGCGCCACTCCACACGCAACCCCGACGGCACGCTTTTCGCGCTGATCCATTTATCGGCAACCGAAGTCCAGATGTACAGCGCGACGCACGCCCTGTTGGTTAGTGTGATGTGCGGTCTGGCGGCGCGTGAAGTCCTGAAGTGGCCGCAGGAGCAACAAATTCGGCTTTACAAAGCGGCCTTGACCATGAATTTGGGTATGACTGCACTGCAGGATCAATTGACCAAGCAGATCGAAGCACCGACACCCACACAGCGTAAGGTCATCGATGAACACGCCAACAAGTCCGCCGAGATGCTGGTCGACATGGGGGTTACTGACGCCGAGTGGCTGGAAGCCGTGCGCGACCACCACACCGCAGTGGCGGGTCGGCTGCAAACCCGATCAGCCGCACAGCAGATCGCGCGGCTGATACAGCGTGCCGATATGTTTGCGGCCCGGCTTGCGCCGCGGGCGTCGCGGGTACCCATTTCGCCGGCTGCTGCCATGCAAGCCTGTTATTTTGACGAGAACCGCCAGGTGGATGAGACTGGCGCGGCGCTCATCAAAGCGGTTGGCATTTATCAGCCGGGTTCCTTTGTGCGGCTGGCTACGGACGAAGTGGCCGTCGTCATCAAACGCGGCATCAATACCAGTACGCCCCGCGTGGCTGTGCTGGTGAACCGCAGCGGCATGCCCACCATGGAACCCACCATCCGCGAGACCAGTACCCGCGATTTCCGGATCGTGGCCAGCGTGCCGCACCGCGACGTCAAGGTACAGCTCAATCTGGAGCGCTTGTTGCCGCTGACAGCCTCACCGGCTTCAGACCGCCCCTGGTAGGGGCTCACGCGTGCGTTCGCCGGCTTCCAGCGGTCGGCTGACTCATTAACCTCACAAAACTGAAGGTTAATAACCATGCATTTCATTAAATTACCGTACAGTCACTAAATTACTGGTTAGTTCACTATTTGGCTTTGACTGTGCAAATGCGACCTTTATCCAAACAAATCTCTGTAGGCGGGCAGCTGCCACGCATGGGTGCAAAGTCACCATGAAGATCGCCATCATTGGCTCCGGCATTTCCGGCCTGGGTGCGGCCCACGCGCTGAAAGGGCGCGCCGATTTGACACTTTTTGAAGCCGGGGACTACTTTGGCGGCCACACCCATACGGTCGACCTGACGCTACACACGCATGGGCACAGCGTGGGGGCGACAAATCCGCGCCGGGCCGCCCCAAGCGGATTTAGCCCCCTCGGGGGGCAGCGACCCGCGCAGCGGCAGAGCGTGGGGGCTCCAATAACTCACGGCATCGATACCGGATTCCTGGTATTCAACGAGCGCACCTATCCCCAGCTCATCCAATTGTTTGCGGATCTAGGTGTACCCACCGCGCGCTCCGACATGTCGTTCTCGGTTCAGGTGCCGGGGGCTGCTGGCCAGCGCACGCTGGAGTGGAGCGGCTCATCGCTCAACACGGTATTCGCACAGCGCCGCAATCTGGCCAACCCACGATTTCTGCGCATGTTGCGCGATGTCTTGCGATTCAATCGCCTGGCCACCGACCTTGCTGTGCGCGGTGCCGAAGCAGAACTGATGCAACCGCTGGCCGGATTTCTGGACCAGCACAGCTTGTCCCGTGAATTTCGGGATTGGTACTTTTTACCCATGTTGGGCTGCATCTGGAGCTGCCCGACGGACCAGATGCTGCAGTTTCCCGTGGCCACCATGATCCGCTTTTGCCACAACCATGGGCTGATACAGGTTGCCGACCGGCCCCAGTGGTGGACGGTAGACGGTGGCGCGCGCCAATATGTTGAGAAGATCATTGCGCACATTCCAGACAAGCGCCTCAACACACCCGTGCAGCGCGTGACGCGTGATGCACAGGGCGTGACCGTGCACGCTGCAGGCCAGACCGAACGCTTTGACAAAGTGATTCTCGCGAGCCACTCCGACCAGTCCTTGGCACTGTTGGGCGACGCCACACCCCACGAGCGCGAGGCCCTGGGCGCCATTCGCTACCAGGCCAACCGCGCCGTGCTGCACACCGATACGTCTGTGCTCCCCAAGGCACGGCGCGCGTGGGCCGCGTGGAACTACCAGCGGTCGCCGCAACCGCAACAGGATGCCGCACAGGTCTGTTTGCACTACCTTATCAACATGCTGCAGCCTGTGCCCTTTTCACAAGCGGTGGTGGTGTCTTTGAACCCGGTGGTCCCCATAGACCTAGCGCAGGTGCACGCTACGTTTGACTACGCGCACCCGGTATTTGATGTGGCAGCCATCCAAGCCCAAGGGCGAATTGCCACACTGCAAGGGCAGCACCACACCTACTTCTGTGGCGCATGGACGGGCTATGGTTTTCATGAAGATGGCTTGAAGTCCGGGCTGGCAGCTGCCAAGCTACTACTGACCGCGCTGGACTTGCCCCACTGACCGTAGCCACCACACGAACACCCCACCGCATGCCTGACTCAGCCGCAACAACCGCCACGCCTACCGTGCCCCTGCTTGGCTTTGGGCACGTGCGGCACACCCGACTGCGGCCGGTACGCAACGCGTTTTCCTACCGCAACTATTTTCTGATGCTGCCGATGCGCAGCATGCGCACCCATGGACCCGGGTCACTGGCGTGCAACCGATGGGCACCCTTGAGCTTCTATGACAAGGACCACGGCGACGGGCGTAGCCCCGCGCAAGGTGGTGCATTGGCATGGCTGGAAGAAGTGCTGACGCGCGAGGGTATCGGCAATGGGGCCGATGCAGACGCGTCTGATCCCGCCGATGGTGAGGTCTGGCTGCATTGCTATCCACGGGTATTGGGGCACACCTTCAAGCCGGTGAGTTTTTGGTATTGCCACCGCAAAGATGGTTCCCTGCGCGCTATCGTGGTGGAGGTGAACAACACCTTTGGAGAGCGCCACTGCTATCTGCTGGACCACCCCCAATTTGGCATAGAGCAGCGCGCCGCCAAGGTATTCCATGTTTCGCCGTTTGCACCGGTGGAAGGCGGCTACCGCTTTCGTTTCATGGTCACGCCTGACCGTGGGCGCACAGTGGCCCGCGTTGATTTTGATGATGCCAATGGGCCGCTGATCGAGACCAGTGTGAGCGGTGCACTGGAGCCCCTCACGGCACTAACACTGCGCCGCGCGCTCTGGGGCTACCCTGCCATGACGGTCGGCGTGGTCCTGCGCATCCACTGGCAGGCACTCAAATTGCTTTTCAAGAAAACGCCATTTTTTGCAAAGCCCGCCCCACCAACATCCTTCATTACCCGCTGACCGAGTGAGCACACCATGAACAGCACAACCACCGCACCCACCACCGTCGCCACGCCAAAGGGCACGCCTGCCGCCGCGCGCACGGTACTGCACTTGTTGCACCGCTTGCGCCATGGCAGCCTGACGCTGCAGTTTCCCGATGGTTCCATGCAGCGTTTTGGCAAGGACGAACTGCCCCATGCCACACTGGTGCTCCACAACTGGAATGTGTGTGCAGCTGCACTCAAATCGGGCGATATTGGATTTGCTGAAACCTACATCGCGGGCGACTGGACAACCCCCAACTTGGTGGAGTTGCTGCGCGTATTGGTACGTAACCGTGCCGAGGTGGAAAGCGTGGTGTATGGCTCATGGGCGGGGCGCCTGCTGTACCGCATCAAACACCTGCTCAACCGCAACACGCGCGCCAACAGCCAAAAAAACATCCACGCCCACTACGATTTGGGCAATGCGTTCTACCGCCTGTGGCTGGACGAGACCATGAACTACTCCAGCGCTTGGTTCAACGGCGATTACACCCAGCCGATGGCGCAGGCCCAGTGCGCCAAAGTCCGTCGCGCGCTGGAGCAAGTGAACGTGAAGCCCGGCGACCGCGTGTTGGAAATTGGCTGTGGTTGGGGCGCGTTGGCAGAAATGGCCGCCGTTGAGCTCGCAGCGCATGTCACCGGCGTCACCTTGAGCACCGAGCAACTGGCCTCTGCCCGCGAACGCGTGCACCGCCTGGGTGTGGGTGCGTCCTGCGATCTGCGCCTGCAAGACTACCGTGACATCAACGACGCGCCATTCGACGCCGTCTGCTCGATCGAGATGGTGGAAGCCGTAGGGCGCGAATACTGGCCGACGTATTTCACAACAGTCTCACGTCTGCTCAAGCCCGGTGGCCGCGCGTCTATCCAAAGCATCGTTATTGACGACGCCTTGTTTGACCGCTATGTGGGGTCTACAGACTTCATCCAGCAATACATATTCCCCGGCGGCTGCCTGCCCTGCCCGCGCGAGTTTCGCCAGCAGGCGCAAGCCGCAGGACTTGATGTGGTGGAAGAGATGGCCTTCGGCCACGACTATGCCGAGACACTCAAGCGCTGGCGTGAATCATTCTTGGCACAGCGGGCTGCGGTGCTGAAGAACGGGTTTGATCAGCGCTTCATGCACATTTGGGAGTTCTACCTCGCTTACTGCGAGGCCGCGTTTAGTGAGAACAATATTGATGTGGTGCAGTACACCCTGATCAAGCGGCTGGCCTAGCAGACGCGCCACATCACGTAATAGCCCAGCGCAACCGACCGCCATGACAACCCGCCGCGCATTTGTCTGTGCAAGCCTCGCCGCGCTGCACGTGCCAGCCGCACTGTGCCTGTCTGGCCACGTGCAGGCACAGGACCGACCAGCGCCGCCACCCGAAGTCGCACCCGAATTGCCCGGCGCCGTCTGGAGTGGGTCTGCGCGCATGCGTTTCTTTGGCCTGAATATCTACGACGCCGCATTGTGGGTAGCACCAGGCTTTAGTGCCAGCCGTTATGCCGCTACGCCATTGGCACTGCAACTCACCTACTCGCGTGCACTCAACGGTCAGTCCATAGCGCAGCGCTCGCTCGATGAAATGCGCCGCGCCTCCACCCTGACCGCAAGCCAGGAGCAGCGGTGGCTGGGCGTCATGCAAGAGACATTTCCGGATGTGCGAAGCGGCGATCGTATTACGGGCCTCCACCAGCCGGGTGTGGGCGCGCGTTTCTGGTTCAATGGGCATGCACGCAACCCCATTCGCGATCCCGACTTCAGCCGATTATTTTTTGGCATATGGCTTGCTGAAACAACCAGTGAGCCCAGCATGCGGACCGCCCTGTTAGCTGGGTCACCCCCATGAGTCGTCCAAGCGACCATGGCACGCGCTTCTCCACGCGCAACGGCTTGCGCTATGGTTTGATGGGCCTGCCACTGGCGTTTGTGGCGCTTCCGCTTTATGTGCTTTTGCCCAACCACTACGCACGTGCGTTTGGTGTGCCGCTGGCCACGCTCGGCCTGTTGCTGTTGGGTGCCCGGTTGTTCGATGCGGTGATTGATCCGCTGTTGGGCCGGTGGAGTGATGGTCTGTTTGCACGCTCACCTGCCGTGGTGCTGCGCTGGGCAGCGGTTGCAGCGGTTGGGCTGGCGGCAGGTTTTGCTGCGCTGTTTTTTCCACCGGTGCAGGGCCCCGTTGCATTGCTGGTCTGGGCCAGCGCGGCCTTGGCGCTCACCTATGCTGCCTACAGTGCGATGGGCATCATGCACCAGTCCTGGGGCGCTATGCTGGGTGGCGACGAGATGCAGCGCAGCCGCCTGGTTGCCTGGCGCGAAGGCCTGGGGCTTGCGGGCGTCGTCTTGGCATCCATTAGCCCTGTAGCCCTCGGATTACCTGCGACAACCGCTCTGTTTTTTATAGCGCTTGCCGTGGGTTGGTGGGCATGGCGCATGTCCGAGAGGCCGCCATTGGCTTCCTACGATGACCCAACCGCCCTTGCGGCAACCTCCTCCACTTCTGCCACCACAGCCACCACTGCCCGGCCCTCCTGGGGCTTGCCGTTTACACGGCCAGCCTTTCGCGGTTTGCTGGCCGTGTTTGTCGTGAATGGCATTGCCAGCGCCGTACCCGCCACGCTGCTGCTGTTCTTTGTACAAGACCGGCTGCAGTTACCGGCATCGTGGGAGCCCATTTTTTTGGGTAGCTACTTTATGTGTGCCGCTGTCGGCATACCGTTGTGGTTGCGTGTCGTTGCCCATTGGGGCCTTGCACGCACCTGGGGCCTTGGCATGTTGCTTTCCATCGGCGTCTTTGGGTTTGCGCTGGGGCTGGGCGCAGGGGACAGCACGGCTTTTCTGGTGGTATGTTCGCTCTCCGGCCTTGCGCTGGGAACCGATCTTGCCCTACCGGGTGCGCTGCTGGCTGGCGTCATTGCCGCCAGCGGTGACCGTGGGCGCGCAGAAGGCACATACTTTGGCTGGTGGAACTTTGCGACCAAGCTCAATCTGGCATTGGCAGCAGGTGTGGCCTTGCCTGCACTGGGTGCATGGGGCTATGTACCCGGCACACGGGACGCGGGCGCACTCCAAACCCTTAGTGTGGCGTACTGCCTGCTGCCGTGTGCACTCAAGATGCTGGCAGCCACGCTGCTGTATTTCCTTTTACTTCGGAAGACACCATGAAAAGACGCCTCCTTCTCGCTCTGGCCAGTACCTCATCAGCAATGCTATTGGGCGGCTGTGCTTCAAACGATATTGCCGCCTACAAAGACCAGCAACCGGTGCTGGACTTGCAGCAGTACTTCAACGGAACGCTTGATGCCTATGGCATCTTTACCGATCGCTCCGGCGCGGTGGTCAAGCGGTTTACCGTGGTCATGCAATGCAGTTGGACTGGGGACGATGGCGTGCTGGATGAAGACTTCACCTACTCCGACGGCACGCGCCAAAAGCGAATTTGGCGTTTGAAGAAGATGGGCGATGGCCGCTTTGTGGGCCGTGCGGACGATGTCGTAGGCGATGCGTTGGGCGAAAGCCGGGGCAATGCCTTCCATTGGCGCTACACCATGAGCCTGCCGGTTGATGGACGGGTCATCGAAGTCGGGTTTGACGATTGGATGTATCTGATGACCGACAAGGTCATGTTAAACAAGGCCGCGATGACCAAGTTTGGCATTCAACTGGGCGAGGTGACGCTCTCCTTTACCAAGCGGTAGGGGATAAGCATGCAAGCAAATTTGCCCTCTAGCCCTCGTATTCATTGCGTAAGCAGCTATTAAAACAGTAGCGTTCAGTATGTCACGCATTTTCAATCTACTGCCGCCCTTGAATCCACCGATGCAGGATTGGCACGGAAAAACAGTCTGGATCGTCGGAGCATCCAGCGGCATTGGAGAAGCCACTGCGGCGGCCTTGCACCAGCAGGGCGCGCACGTCATCGTTTCAGCCCGCAAGGCGTCAGCGCTGGACGCCTTTGTTGCGCAGCACCCGGGCAGCGTGGCGCTGGCTCTGGACGCCACCGATTCGCAGGCGGTGAAAGCTGCTGCGAGCCAACTGCTTGAACGCGGTCCGCTGGATTGCGTCATGTACTGTGCAGGGCACTACCACGCCATGCGTGCCGACGCATTGGACCTGGCCGACATGGTCCGCCATGTAGACGTCAACTACCTGGGCGTCTTGTACGTGCTGGACACGGTGGTGCCTGCGATGATCGCGCGTGGAACAGGTCACATCAGCTTGGTTGGCAGCGTGGCGGGGTACCGGGGCCTGCCCAATAGTTTGGCCTATGGCCCGACCAAGGCCGCGCTCATCAATCTGGCCGAGACGCTCTACCTTGACTTGCATGCAAAGGGCATTGGCGTTTCCATTGTGAACCCCGGATTTGTAGAAACGCCGCTGACGGCAGGCAACACATTTGACATGCCAGCACTGCTTACCCCAGCACAGGCAGCCACAGCGATCGTACGCGGCTGGTCGCTTGGGGCATTTGAGATTCATTTCCCCAAGCGCTTTACGCTGTGGCTGAAAGCACTGCGGATACTGCCAACGCGGATGTATTTTCAACTGGTCCGCCGCATCGCCCCTTGAATACGCCAACAATGAGCATGCCAACACCCCGCGCAACGATGACCGCCCAAACCACACCACCACCGCATGTCGCACAAATCATCGGGTATTTCGAAACCCTAACGCAAGACAGCGTGGCAAACCTCGGGCAGGTCTATGCGCCCAACGCGCGCTTTGTGGACCCGTTCAACGATGTTGAGGGCCTAGCCAATATCGAAAAGATTTTTCGGCACATGTTTGTTGCATTGAACGAGCCCCGTTTTGTTGTAACCGGCCACGTGACCCAAGACATGCAGTGCTTTTTGCTGTGGGAATTTCATTTCCGCTTCAAGGGTTTTCAAAAGCACACCCTGCAGACCATTCGAGGGACGTCCCATTTGGT
The DNA here is from genome assembly GCA_964468905.1 of uncultured Rhodoferax sp. GTDB lineage: Bacteria > Pseudomonadota > Gammaproteobacteria > Burkholderiales > Burkholderiaceae_C > Allorhodoferax. The sequence continues at coordinate 42,894 of CAYXWW010000012.1, forward strand.
GTTCGCTGACACAGGACTGGTTACCTTGCACCGCGACTATTGGGATGCCGCGCAAGAACTGTATGAAAAGTTACCGCTAGTAGGTGGCTTGATGCGCTGGCTCAGACGCCGCGCTAACACCTGAGGCACATGCTATAGGCAAGCCACAGGCTTGTAATTCATCCGAAAACGCGTCAGCCCGGAAACGAGTTGGGTTGGAATTCCGTCAACCGGCGCGGCTGCCACCAATCACGAATGGTGGCAAAAATGTTTCTGCAACCCGTGCAACGGTACTGACCCGTGGCTTGCAACGCACCGCTGGGCGCGCGATCCATCACCGGCTGGTAGCTGGTAGCGCCGCAGTCGCGGCACTTGTAAATGGTCTTGTAGGGCGTTGCCATGGAGGAATCACTGTAGTACCAACCGCAGGGCATGGAAAGCCCAAAGTTGTAAAACTATGTGAACAATGCATCAAGTGTTGCAATGCGACTGAGGGAAAGACCCCTGGAACAAGCCCCCACCACTTTCGCAGCGCACCTGCGCTGCCCGCCAAGGACAATTAAATTCGTTTTAGGAAGGAATGGTGTCCGCGAAACTGGGGCGCTGCAGCAGTTTGTCGTGCAAGCGGACCAGGTTGGGGTAGTCTTCGCGCCAGGTGATCTGGGGGAAACGGAAATCCAGGTAGCCCAAGGCGCAACCAACTGCAATGTCAGCCAAGCTGAAGTACAGTCCACCGCAAAATTGCTTTTCACCCAGTCCATTAGACATCGCCTTGAGCGTCGCATTCACTTTGCCCATCTGACGGTCAATCCATGCCTGGCTGCGCTGCGCCTTGGTCCGACCAGTCCATGTGGCCTCCAGGCGCGCCAGAATGGCGGCCTCCAGCAGGCCGTCGGCCAGGGCTTCCCAGGTTTTGATCTCGGCCCGCTCGCGACCCACCTGGGGCAACAGCTTGCCAACTGGTGACAAGGTATCCAGATACTCCACGATCACCCGCGAATCGAACAAGGCTTCAGCACCTTCCATGATCAGGCAAGGTACTTTTCCGAGTGGGTTGGACTCGGAAATCGTCGTATCAGGTCCCCAAACGTCCTCAGGCACAAACGTGTAGTCCAGCTTTTTCTCAGCCAAAACAACGCGCACTTTGCGTACATAGGCGCTTGACGTGGATCCAAGTAATTTCATGTTTGCTCTGCAGTTTCTGTAACGTTCATTCTATCCAGCAGGGATTGCGCGAGCCCGTCCTACGGGTACTTACGCAGAATTGGTTGCGTACAACCTACAATTGACCCATGACTTTTTCATCCATTTCCGCACTTTCTCCACTGGATGGGCGTTACGCCCCCAAATTGGCTGGCCTCCGACCCTTGATGAGCGAACAGGGCTACATGCACCGGCGCGTTCAAGTCGAGGTGGCCTGGTTCATTGCACTCAGTGATGCTGGTTTTCACGAATTCAAACCACTCACACCCGGAGCACGTACTTACTTACTCGGTTTGGTGAAGAATTTTTCGGAAGCCGATGGGACTGCCATCAAGGCCATCGAAAAGACCACCAACCATGACGTGAAGGCGGTGGAATACTGGATCAAGTCGAAATTTGAGGCCCGGCCAGAACTTGTGGCTGCCCAGGAGTTTGTTCACTTTTCCTGCACCAGCGAAGACATC